>JBIKZT010000017.1:0-21255 GCA_044354565.1 Ilumatobacteraceae bacterium | reverse complement strand
ATGCACGCATAGAAGTACGCCCCGAAGGCACGTGGGTAGTGGATTTGGGCAGCACCAACGGAAGTTTTGTGAACGGCCAACGCCTCACCGGTGAGCGATCCGTGCGAAAAGGCGACAGAATCCAAGTGGGCTCAACAGTGTTGGAGATGCGATCATGAAATTGAAATGGGGCGCAAGTACCGACGTGGGCATGGTGCGACAGCAAAACGAAGACTCGTACCTTGCTGAAGAAAATTTGTATGTAGTTGCCGACGGCATGGGTGGACACAACGCAGGTGAAGTTGCAAGTGCGTTAGCTGTTACCACCTTGAAAGCCGGCGCACGCAGCGGCATTGACTCTGTTGAACGGTTCCGTGAATTAGTACAACAAGCAAACACTGCTATTTACACAGCAAGTTTGGACGACAGCACACAAAGCGGCATGGGCACCACTCTTACTGCACTCAGCATTGTTGCTGGCGAAGAGCCCCGAGTACTTGTGGCAAACGTGGGCGATGCGCGTACATACATGTGGCGCAATGGTGCACTCACTCGACTCTCTGTAGATCACAGTTACGTGCAAGAACTTGTGAACGAAGGAATCATTACTCCCGAAGAAGCACGAGTGCACCCCCGACGCAATATTGTTACTCGTGCACTGGGCATAGACCGCTCTGTAGTTGTCGATGTATTCAGCCACCTCGTGCGCACTGGTGACCGTATTGTGTTGTGCAGCGATGGCCTTGTTGACGAAGTAAGCGACGCAGACATTGCCGTGGTTCTTGAGCAACACTCAGACCCACAAGACACTGCCGAAGCATTAGTGATGGTTGCCAATACTGCTGGTGGCCGCGACAACACCACCGTGATTGTGGTGGATGTACTAGACGACATTAGTGAGCCAGTAATTCTTCCCACACCCGACAACACAACGCCGATGGAAGCGCTTGCGCCAATGCAGTTAGCTCCTGCGAAGAAATCCAAGGTTGGCATGGTGTTGTTCTGGAGTGCGCTTGTAGCAATTGTGTTTAGTGCCATCACCGTTATTGGTGTGTACGGTCGCAGTGGTTACTTCATTGGGTTTGACTCCAATGATCAGGTAGCCATCTACCGTGGGCGAGTTGGTGGCATTCTGTGGTTTCAGCCAACAATAGAGACACAAACAAGCATGTCTGGTGAAGAATTGCCAGAAGACATCTTGCGCGATGTTGCACTGAACCGTGAATTCTCTTCTTCAAGCCAAGCAAGCAAGTACCTCACCCTTATCCGTATAGCCATCATCGATGCAACAACAACCACAAGCACTACAACAACCGTTCGATAACACGCTCTCTCGTGCACGACGCAGCGTAGAACTTGGTCTGGTGCTCCTTGCCGGAGTCATTACGGCAAGCGCATATGTACTTGCTTCGTTAGGTGAACGCGCTTCTATGCCGGCGCGCATTGTGCCATTCATGGTGTTCGTGTTGTCGCTCTTAGTAGTTACACATGTGGTGGTGCGTTTCGTGGCGCGCGGCGCAGACCCATTGCTTCTCCCTACTGCTGCGTTGTTGCATGGCCTTGGGTACGTAATGATTGCTCGCCTCAGCGATCATTGGGCCGGCTTGCAAGCAACATGGAGCCTTGTAGGTGTTGCAGCATTTGCACTCACGCTGTTTTTCGTAGAACGCCCTAGCGACTTACAGAATTACCAATACACATCACTTGCGCTTGGCCTTGGCTTGTTGCTGTTGCCCATGGTGCCCGGCATTGGTTTCACCAGTGGTGGCGCACGCATCTGGGTAAGCATTGGCCCCATCAACTTTCAGCCAGGTGAGTTTGCAAAGATTCTTCTGGCAATTTTCTTTGCTTCATACCTTGGCCAACACCGCACACAGATTGCACGTGGCGATAAAAAGATTCTTGGCTACACGCTTCCCGCACTTGAACACCTAGCCCCCATCTTGTTGGCGTGGGCCGTGAGCGTTGTGGTGATGGTGGGAGAAAAGGATCTTGGTTCTTCCCTGTTGTTCTTCACGTTGTTTGTAGTGATGCTGTGGATAGCAACAGAGCGCACAAGTTTTCTTGTAGTTGGTGTGGGGCTCTTTGCCGGCGGAGCATTCATTGCCTACAAACTGTTTGCACACGTACAGACACGCGTAGATATTTGGCTAAACCCATGGGACCAATACACCGGCCGTGGTTACCAACCCATTCAAGGATTGTTTGCATTAGCCAATGGCGGCCTGGGCGGCACTGGCCTTGGCTTAGGTGACCCAGCCGCGATACCAGCAGCACATAACGACTTCATCTTTGCTGCATTAGGTGAAGAACTTGGGTTGCTGGGCACTACTGCAGTGCTCGCCGCTTTTGTGTTGTTGGTAGGTGCAGGTATGCGCACGGCATTGCGCGCACAGAAAGAGTTCGACAAATTATTAGCAACTGGTCTCACAACCATTGTGGCGGTACAAACATTCATCATCATTGGTGGCGTGTTGCGCGTTGTGCCACTCACGGGTGTCACGCTTCCGTTTATGAGTTACGGCGGATCATCGCTTGTTGCAAACTATGTTCTGTTAGCCATCCTTGTTCGCATTAGCGACACCACTGCACGTGGCTTACACGAAGTACCCGATGAAGCCAGCCCGTCTGAACGTTTTGCTGCATGGCGCATGCGTAAAGCAGAAGTAAAGGCAGACGCGTCATGAACCAACGCATTCGTCACCTTACGGTTGCACTCATTGCTTTGTTTGGCATTTTGTTTGTGCAGCTGACCAACTGGCAAGTGTTGCAACGCGACACGTTGGTGGCCGACGCGCGCAATAACCGCATCACTGTTCGTGAGTTCGACAAAATGCGTGGCGCCATAGTGACTGCAGACGGCACAGTGATTGCAGCAACTGAACCCATCGACAACGCACTTCGACCAAACAGTCGTTTTGATTTTCAACGTGTGTACCCCACTAAAGATTTGTACGCCAACATCAGTGGCTATTACACACTTGGATTTGGCAGCACACAATTAGAACGCACCCACAACGACGTATTGGCTGGCACTACAGCGCAGCAACAATTGGAATCAACAGGTGGTTTGTTTTCGAAAGAAGATCTCTCTGGCACTGTGCAGCTCACACTGAATAACGACATTCAAAAAGCAGCCAAGCGCGCATTGGGAAACAGAGAAGGTTCTGTTGTAGTGATGGACCCAATCACTGGTGCCGTATTGGCAATGTATTCAAACCCCACGTTTGACCCGAACGATGTGGTGGCACAGACCGGCTCTGTAGGCCAGACACTCACTGCTCTGCAAGACGACCCACGTAAGCCATTGCTGGCCAATGCGTACCAAGAGCGTTACATGCCAGGTTCTACATTCAAGATTGTCACCACTACTGCGGGCCTAGAAACAGGAACGATTGACCTCATGAGTGTGTTTAAGAACTCTCGTTCATGGACACCACCAAACACCAAGAAGCCCATTCGTAACTACGGCAAGAAAGTATGTGGCGGTGATTTGGCTGAAGTGTTCCGTCGCAGTTGCAACATTCCGTTTGCACAAACCGCAGTCAACGTTGGCCCAGTAGCCATGGTCGATGCCACTACTCGTTTCGGTTTCGATGAAAAGGTGCCGTTTGATCTTCCCGGTGCTGCAGCCAGCACGTTCGGAGGCACAGCAGAAGACTTCACCGATTCACTCGCGCTACTGGCCATTCACGGTTTCGGCCAAGGCCAAGTGCAAGTCACTCCATTACATATGGCCATGATCACTTCGTCGGTTGCTAATGCCGGCGTGATGATGAAGCCATTCGTGGTGCAACAGACCCTTACTCACAACCGCAATGTGATTCGCCGTACCAACCCTGAAGCATGGAAGACCACCATGTCTGCCACAACAGCAGCAACCATGACGCAACTGATGATTGGTGTTGCACAATCGGGAACCGCAGCATGTTGCTTGCAACTCAACGGTGGTATTTCTGTGGCTGCAAAGACAGGTACTGCCCAATTGAACCCCGAGGGTGAGAAGCAACGGTCCCACGCATGGATCACTGCATTTGCCCCCGCGCAAGCACCGCGATATGCAATTTCTGTTTTTATTAAGGGCGTGAACGATGCCGTGAGCGCCAGTACTGGTGGGCGTTTAGCTGGCCCCATAGCCAAACAAGTTCTTGATGTTGCACTTGCCTTGCCCCCAAGCAAATAGTCCACACAGGTAGCCTCTATAGAGCCTTATGTCGAATCCGCAAAACATCATCATTAACGATCGATACGAACTTCACGAGCGCATTGGCCGCGGTGGAATGGCCGACGTGTTCATGGCGCGCGACTTATTGCTCGACCGCGATGTGGCCGTCAAGATTCTTTTCCCTGAACACGCTGTCGACCCGAACTTTGTAGAGCGTTTTCGTCGCGAGGCACAAAGTGTTGCTGGCCTAAACCACCCGAACATTGTGGGCGTGTACGACTGGGGTCAAACCGGCAACACATATTTCATGGCGATGGAGTTTGTGAAGGGTCGCACGCTTGCAGAAGTGTTGCGCCGCCAAGGTCGCCTCACTGCGCGCTCAGCCGCATCAGTTGGCGGAAGCATTGCAAATGCACTCGCATACGCACACCGCAACAATGTGGTGCACCGCGACATTAAGCCAGCAAACATTCTGATGGCGTCAAACGGCGACATCAAAGTGGTGGACTTCGGAATCGCTCGCGCACTCGACTCTGCACACGACGGCGGCCTCACACAAGACGGCGCCGTTATGGGTACCGCTACATACTTCTCGCCTGAGCAAGCAAAGGGCGATGGCCTCGATCTTCGTTCCGACCTGTATTCATTAGGCATTGTTCTGTATGAGTTGGTTACTGGCAAGCCACCTTTCAGTGGTGAATCGGCATTAGCAACCGCATACAAGCAAGTGCACGACGTGCCGACGCGCATGAAAGACCATGTTGCCGACGTGCCACCAGCACTAGAAGCAATTGTTTCGAAATGTATGGCAAAGGAACCGACGCGTCGTTATGCCACAGCCGAACAACTACGCGACGACTTACGTTACTTCTTAAACAACCAGCCCACTATGGCCATGGACGAGGTGCGCATTGCGCGTGGTCAAGCACCACGTGGGTCATTCGATTTCGATCAAGCCACCAGCGTGATGGCCCCTATTTCACAGGACCCACAGACCACACAAGCATTGCCCCAAACACAAGTAATGCCCACCACCATGACGCCAGTGGAAACACTCCCCGATTACGACGAAGAGCCAACAAACAAGCGCAGCTACATCGTTGGCGCAGCCGTTGCAGGCCTTGTCATTTTGGGTGGACTTATCTTTCTCATCACCAGCTTGGGCGGTGGCAATTCAGGTCTCACTGTTCCCAATGTGAAGGGCGCAACGTGCGACGTTGCTAAGCAACAGCTTGAAGCATTGAAGTTCTCGGTTGCATTTAGCCCTGCCGAGACTGTGTGTGATGCAACAGCAATAGTTGCGAGTCAAGACCCGGCAAGTGGAGACACAGCTAAAGAGGGCGAAATCATCACTCTTGTCTTCCCTGCTGCAACTGTTGAAGTTCCACCACTATTGGGTCTTACCGAAGAAGCTGCTCGCGCTGCGATTGAAGGGGCTGGTTTTGTATTTGAAAAAGGCCCCGATGTCATCGACAAGACATACGCACTTGGTCAAGTTGCCGTGCAGAACCCAGCGGGTCGCCAACAACTTGCAAAGGGTTTGCCCGTGACAGTGAATCTTTCTGGCGGCACAGGTCAACTTGCAGTTCCTAATGTTGTGGTTGGTCAGACAACTGCTTCTGCGCAAACGTTCTTGCAGGGCGAGCCGTACAAATTTGTTGTCACTGTTGCTGAAGAAGCAAGCGCCACCATTGCTAAGGGCATCGTGATTCGCACCGATCCTGTTGCTGGCACATTGGTGAACGCCGGTGTACCCGTGACTGTGTATGTCTCGAGTGGCCCACAACCTGTTGCCACGCCAAGCGTGAAAGGTCTGGCCGAAGCTGATGCTCGGGCAAAACTCACTGCGGTTGGTCTGGGAGCCGAAGTGGAATATGTGAACCTCGCAGCTGGCGACGCCAACATTGGCAAAGTGATCTCGCAAGGAACCCCTGCCGGCACCATGATTGCCCCGCCCACCAAGGTGGTTCTCACCGTGGGCCGCGACGGCAGCATCCCCGCCGGATAAATCCTTAGTTATCCAGGTTGTCAACTGGTATCAAAGTGATACCATAATGCCATGGCTATGACTTTACGACTTACAGACGAAGAACAAGATGCCCTCAAGGCTTGTGCGGCGGACTACGGCATTTCTATGCAAGACGCCGCTCGCCAAGCTATTCGGGAATACATCATTCGTGTCGACCATCGCTCCCGGGTATCGGGAGCCGCAGACCTCATCATGTCGGTTCATGCCGACGCTATTGAGCGCCTTGGTCAATGACCCCGCCTACAGAATTTCTCAACCTCGACGACGTTCTTGATCTTTGCCGAAAACTGCTTGGTGATCCCCCGCCTGTACGAGACATTGGTCTGCTTGGCTCAGCAGTTGCACGACCTCAAACCACGCTCGGCGAAGAAGACGCGTATCCAACTATCACCGAAAAGGCAGCAGCACTGCTGCAGTCGCTCGTCATCAATCATGCCCTCATCGATGGCGATAAGCGACTTGGCTGGTTAGCAACTGCCGTCTTTCTAGAAATCAATAATTTCAGTGTGGCCCATGTACCCAATGATGACGTTTACGAATTAGTAATGCGTGTCGCTTCAAATAATCCACCATTGAGTGACATCGTGCAACGTCTACGCGCAATGACTGGTGAAATGCCTTAATTGCAGCGTTGAAGGAAACGGCTCAACAAGTCGTGGCCAGACGCAGTCAAAATACTTTCCGGGTGAAACTGAACACCTTCAACATCTACATCACGATGACGAACACCCATCACAATGCCTTCACTTGTTTCAGCAGTAATCACTAACTCAGCAGGCATGCTCGCTCTATCAATCACTAACGAGTGATACCGCGTTGCTTCTAACGGCGAAGGCAGTCCTTCAAATACACCAGTGTTGTTGTGTGTAATAAAAGAGGTCTTGCCGTGCATGAGATGCGGAGCGCGAACAACGTCTCCGCCATACACGTGACCAATTGCTTGATGACCTAAGCACACACCAAACACCGGAACATTTCCAGCGAATGCACGAATGGCATCGCAAATGATTCCCGCTTCTTCAGGGCGACCAGGCCCCGGCGATAACAACACGCCATCTGGTGCAAGCGCCACTGCTTCATCGACCGTGAGCTGATCATTGCGCACCACCACTGGCTCTGCCCCTAGCTCACCCAGGTATTGCACGATGTTGTACACGAAACTGTCGTAACTATCGATGACGAGGATTCGTGCCATGTACTAAGCCTGCCGTGAAATGGGGCTAATTGTGAAACTATTTGTGGCGTTAGGGCAGGCGGGCCGTGGCGTTCTACACTCTTGGCGTGGCACAAAAGAAGAAGCGCGGAGGACGAGTAACCCCAAAGGGTGGACACGCTCCTTCACATACACACAGCACCAACGCTCAAGACATCAACCCCAACAGTCGATACACGCCGCCGGTGCCTGAATACAAGAAGCAAAGCCCGCAGTGGGTACCAGTGCTCATGTTCGTTCTAATGGGCCTTGGCGCACTCATCATTTTGTTTTATTACTTGGGTTTCGTGCCCGGTGGGCGCAGCAATTGGTACTTGGCTCTTGGTCTTAGCTCGCTACTTGGCGGGTTATACACAGCCACCAAATACCACTGACTTGCCGCCCTACACCAGGGTGGGCAGGCACTTTGTGAATAACACACGTGTAGTTCTCAACACCGTTATCCACACTCTGGGGAAAACCTTTTAGCGATGTTCGCTATTCAACCGGTGCCACAATGTCCATGTCTTCTAGACAATGGCGTGGCGGTGGTGGATCTTCATCTGGTGCCATGGTGAGACGTAACTCCACACCACACACACTGCATCGATAACGAACGTTGATGCGTCGCATCTCACCAGTTGGTGGTGGTGGCGGCAACGTAGATGTCATTGATTTCAACATGCCAAAACCAAAACGCCACACGATTCGCATGATGAGTAGGCCAGCAGCAAACCAGATAATGGCGCTGAATGTTGGAAATGCTGCGATCACAGCAATCAATCTAGTGATTATCCGAGGCGTTCAATGATGGTGGCATTGGCCATGCCGCCACCTTCACACATTGTCTGCAATCCGTAGCGACCACCGGTGCGCTCAAGCTCGCTCAACAATGTGGTCATCAAGCGTGTACCGCTTGCACCAAGTGGGTGACCCAATGCAATTGCTCCGCCGTTCACGTTCACTTTGTCCATGTTTGGGTGAAGTTCTTTTTCCCACGCAAGAACAACAGAAGCAAATGCTTCGTTGATTTCTACAAGGTCCATATCTTCGATGCTGAGACCAGCTTTTGCCAGTGCCTTTTGTGACGCAGGAATTGGAGCTGTGAGCATGAGTTGTGGGTTGTCACCTGCGAGACCAAAGTTCACGAAACGTGCTCGTGGTGTAAGACCAAGTGCGCGGCACTTCTCTTCGCTCATGATCAACATTGCAGATGCACCATCGGTGATTTGGCTGGAGTTACCTGCTGTTACGCGGCCACCATCTTCTTCACTACGGAATGCTGGTTTCAATGTTTGAAGTTTCTCGAATGGCGACTCACGGATTCCTTCGTCGGTTGTCATCAAAATTCCTTCAGAGTCGAGAACTGGAAGAATCTCGCGTTCGAAACGACCTTCGGCTGTCGCGCGAGCTGCATATGCCTGTGAACGTGCTGCAAAGCGGTCCATCTCTTCGCGAGTGATTCCCCACTTGTCAGCAATCATTTCTGCGCTGATGCCTTGTGGAACAAGTCCGCCATCTGGTGCGTAGCGTGCGCTCACCATTGGGCCGAACGGATATCCGTACTTGCCGTCTGCAACTGCAGAACCCATTGGTACGCGAGTCATTACTTCAACACCTGCTGCAATCACGATGTCGTATGCACCGGCCATAACGCCTTGTGCTGCGAAGTGCGCTGCTTGCTGACTTGAACCACATTGACGATCAACAGTTGTGCCAGGAATGGTTTCTGGCAATCCAGCTGCAAGCACGGCGTTGCGAGCAACGTTCAAGCTCTGCTCCCCTACTTGCATAACGCATCCCATGATGACGTCATCAATTAGTGCGGGGTCGATGCCTGTTCGCTCAACAAGTGCCTTCAGTGCAGTGCCGGCGAGATCGACTGGGTGCCAATCCTTTAAGCGACCATTGCGCTTTCCAAGTGGCGTACGAAGCGTGTCAACGATGACTGCGTTTTGCATGATGAGCCTTTCGGTTCGAAGTAGGGACAAAGTCTGCCCTGTTTGGGGCGCTCGTGGCTAATCGGCGTCGAGGACTTTGGAAAAAACACGATGCATCGCCACCACATCTGTTTCGGTGAGCCAGTTCGTAAAGACGCGCCGAACAATGCGGTAATAGGTGATGCTGGCTTCTTTCCACGCTTCATGACCTTTGGGTGTGAGAACAAGCACAGTGGCTCTGCCGTCATCGGCAACTGATTTCTCTCGTGCCACCAGTTTCTTTTCTTCCATACGGTCAATTTGGCGAGACAAGCTAGATGGGTGGGCCATCACTTTCTCGGCCAAATCATTGAATCGCATCGACCCATCTTCGGCGGATGCCAGTGCGTCGAGCACTTCGAACCACGGCAATTGCAGGTTGTTCTCTTCTTCCAATGCACGTGACAACATTTTGCTCATTGCTGCGTGAGCTGTGAGAAATGATCTCCACACATCAAGACGTTCAAAATCCGGCAATGTCATTGTGTTACCTGGCCGGCGGTGGTGCTGCGGCTGCTTGTGCTTCCAGTACACGTTCAAAATGTGCAAGGGCATCTGTACGAGATGTGTGAGTAGACAGCAGTGCTCTACTTGGCATCACCAGTTTTGGCATGCTCACACCGAGCACACCAGTGAGTCGATTATTCACGCTGTAGATGGCACACCATTTTCCATCGGCTGTGTTTCCGGCAACTACATCAACAACAGCGTCTGCTGTGGCGCGACCTAAGAACTGAATACGTGCGTCAAACTGATCACTCCAGAAGAACGGCACTGCGGCATACGGTTCAACCTCTTCATTGCGCATGACTGCCAGAAGATTCTTAGCGGCGTGCGCACCTTGTTCAGCAGCGTTGGTCCAATGTTCAACGCGCATGTCAGATTCAATATCTGTAAAGAGTGCGTTTGGCCATCGTGCAACGTCGCCAGCAGCAAACACATTGCGTGGCCCTGCGTTTAAGAATTCATCGCACACGATTCCGTCGCGAATAGTGAGACCAGATGTTGAGCACCATTGCGTTGCCGGCGAAACACCAATGCCCACTACTAATACGTCTGCTTCGATGAGTTCACCCGAAGACAACAACACACCACTCACGCGAGAATCGCCTTGAATAGCTGCAACTTGAACGCCACACCGAATAGAAACGTCGTTTTTCTCGTGTACTTGAGCAATCGCTGAACCCGTGTCGCGACCAAGCCCGCGAATAAGTGGTGCTTCCAAACCTTCGAGCACCGTGACGTGTGCGCCGCGTTGCACAGCTGTTGCTGCTGCTTCTAAGCCAATGAAGCCTGCACCAATCACTACAACTCGACTGCCTGTCTGAATGTCATCACGCAATGCAATGGCATCGTCAATTGTGCGCAAGGTGTGAATGCCTGCAAGTGGTGGTTGATGCGGAAGCAACCGTGCCACTCCACCAGTTGTAATGATGAGTCCGTCGTATTGGATAATAGATCCATCTTCGAGCGAAATGAATTGCTTTTCAACATCTAGTGCATTTGCAGTTGCACCGAGTTTCCATTCGATATTGAGTGTTGCGAGGTCTTCTGGTTTGCGTAATGCAATGCGATCTGCTTCCCATTCACCAGAGAGGAACTTTTTCGAAAGTGGTGGACGGTCATATGGCCTATGACGCTCTGCGCCAATGACGGTGATGGAACCCGTAAAGCCACTAGAACGCAAAGTCTCGGCGGCACGGACTCCGGCCAACGACGCGCCGACTATGACAACTTTCTCCACAGCACAAGGATACGAACTAGTGGCTTCATTTAGCGAGATGGCTGTGATGCTCGTATCGTGGAAGCTGTGAGCACCGGCAAAGAGACTGCAGACATGATTCTTGCTGAAGCAAGAAAGATGCTTGAAGAGAACGGTGAAGCAGCATTTCGTGTTACCGAACTCGCCGAACGATGCGGTGTTGCTGTTGGTCTGTTGTACCACTACTACAAAGATCGCGATGCTCTTGTTGCAGCCGTGCGCGAGTCGCAGTTTTTGGCTCACATTGAAGGCGACGTCGAGATGTTGGCCAGCATCGTTAACGCAACTGCAGATCTTGATGCAGTGTTAAAAATCCTTGTTGATGATTTCTCTAATCCGCGCAGTGTGGAACGCAACGAATTCCGCCTTGATCGCATGGAAGCTTTAGTTGCGATGCGTCACAACCCCGAGCTTGGGCAACGCCTGACAGACGCCGAGAGTCGATTAACTACTGAAATCATTGCCACTGTTCGACAAGCGAAAAAAGATGGGCTTGTTGATCCGGTGATTGATGAGAATGCTTTGGCGTTCATGTTGGAAGTGATTCCGCTTGGTACAGCGCTGGCAAATGTGTACGGCGACTATCTTCCAAGTGAAGAAGCGTGGCGCGCATTGTTGACACGCATGCTGGTGTCGTTACTGCCACCGCAGTAAGTGTCTTAGCCAAATACAACAGTGCGATTGCCGAAGACTAAAACTCTGTGCTCTACATGAGCCCGCACTGCGCGGGCTAACACCACTGTTTCTAGATCTCGGCCTTGTCGTGTTAATTCCGCTACATCGTCGCGATGTGAAATGTGTGCCACGTCTTGAGCAACGATGGGGCCTTCATCTAAAACATCGCTTACGTAATGTGCTGTTGCGCCAATCACTTTGACTCCGCGATCATGCGCCTGCCGATACGGGTTAGCACCAATAAATGCTGGCAAAAATGAATGATGAATGTTGATCATGCGCCCAGTCCAGGGTGAAACGATTTCCGATGGCAGAACCAGCATGTAGCGCGCAAGAATCACTAAATCAAGATCAAGGGATTGTAATAGCTCGCCAATCTGAGATTCTTGAGTTGCCCGCGCATCTGCTGTGTCGCCAACCGCAACATGATGAAATGGCAATGCAAATGATGTTGCGAGCGGAGCAGCATCATCGTGATTGGAAATCAGCGCGACAATGTCTAGACCGAGATCTCCGTATGTTGTGCGCGACAGTAAGTCCGCTGCGCAATGCAATTGTTTTGAGCACAGAATTGCGGTGCGTGGTTTCCACGGCAAAGCATCAAGTGTGAATGCCATTTCCCAATGTGCTGCGAGTGGTGCAAACCCCGCGGAGAGCGCATCAACAGAATCCACACCTTTGTGTGTGAATTCCACGCGTTGAAAGAACATCGCGTCGGCGATATCAGTGTGTTGTTCTGCGTGAACAATGTTTCCACCGACTGCTGCAACCCATGTAGCGACTGCGGCGACGATGCCGGGCTTGTCTGGGCAAGAGATTCGAAGGACGGCCGAGAGATTCACAGATGATGAAGGGTAACGGCGAGAAAAGTGGTGGAGACGATGGGAATCGAACCCACGACCTCCTGCTTGCAAAGCAGGCGCTCTACCAATTGAGCTACGTCCCCGTGTTTTGGAAATGTCAGGTTATCGGGTGACAGCCGCAGCGGCTCTAACTCATCCCCTTCTCGGGGGCAGGCAGGGGTACCCTTATGCCTATGGCTAGCGACCTCATCTACGCATTTCGAATCATGCGCCTTCCGCTCCTCGACGCAGGTGGGGCGGCTATTGGCCGTATCGACGACATTGTGGTGGTTCCTGGCCGTAGCGGCGAAGCCCCACGGGTAACGGGTTTTGTGGCCACTAGCCAGCGCCGACGCATCTTTGTGAACGCCAACAGGGTTTCGGGTCTCGACACCGAGGGCGCCCGCCTACGCAGCTGGGACGTGGACCTGAACCCTTTCAAGCCCCGCGACGGCGAACACCTGCTGGGAGCCGCAATCATCGATTCTCGGGTGGCTGGCGAGACCGTCAGCGACGTGGCTCTGCGCCCCACCCTCACCTCCCGTGAGGCTGGCTGGGAAGTGGCCAAAGTGCGCCTGACTCGCCGTGGGGTCCTTGGCCGCCGTGCCACATACCGCCTGGTGGAATGGAACGACGTGAGTGGCTTGTTTGCCGCCACCACCGAAATGGCAGCCGAGGCTGCGCGCCTTCGCGACATGCACCCAAGCGACGTAGCCGCAGTTGTGCGCGCCTTGCCACATGCACAGCGTCAATTGTTGGCCATCGAAATGGAAGACGATCGTCTTGCTGACTTGTTAGAAGAACTTCCCGAGAGTGAACAGCTTGCACTGATTGCCAACCTCGACCTCGACCGTGTGATTGACGTGTTGGAGGAAATGGAATTCGACGACCTTGCCGACTTGCTTGCAGAAATGCCGGCGCAACAACGCTCCACCGTGCTTGATGCAATGGATGACGAAGACGCCGATGTTGTGCGTTCATTGTTGTCATACGCACCAGGTACTGCCGGCGCATTGATGACGCCCGAAATTATTGTGATGGGCGCAAACGCCACTGTTGCTGAAGCACTTGCACAAGTGCGTGACCCCGACTGGTTGGTCTCTATTGCTGCACAAGTGTTTGTTACTCAACCACCATTCAAAGCACCTACCGGTACATACCTTGGCGTTGTTCACTTGCAGCGTTTGTTGCGCGAACCACCAAGCACAGAACTTGGTCAGTGTGTTGCAAAAGAACCGACAGTTGTTGCAGATTTACCAGACCGTGAAGTTGCAGAATTCTTAGCGTCGTACAACTTGCTTGCAGTAGGTGTGTGCGATGACGCCGGTCATCTGTTGGGTGCAATCACCGTGGACGACGTTCTCGACCGCATGTTGCCAGCCGACTGGAGACAA
Source organism: Ilumatobacteraceae bacterium (assembly GCA_044354565.1). Lineage (GTDB taxonomy): Bacteria > Actinomycetota > Acidimicrobiia > Acidimicrobiales > Ilumatobacteraceae > UBA2093. The sequence continues at coordinate 7,238 of JBIKZT010000017.1, read as the reverse complement.
CGACGACGTCAGGCGGCAACGTCATGAAGCGCCGCAACGATCTCTCTACGCCACGTCAGCGTCGCCGTGTAGGAATTCACTACGACCCTGATGCATTCGGCCAGTTCAGTGAAACAATCGCACGTTTCTTAGGAACGGGTCGATACCTCGTACTTCAAACCATCTTTGTATGCGCATGGGTGGTGGTGAACTTCGTCCAGCAACTGCAGTTCGACGGTTACCCATTCATTTTCCTTACGCTCATCTTGTCGTTGCAGGCTTCATATGCTGCACCGTTGATTTTGCTTGCCCAAAATCGTCAAGAGGATCGCGACAACGAACAGCTCGATCGCGACCGTGCACTTGCTGCACGCACTCAGGCCGACACGGAATACCTTGCTCGCGAACTTGCCGGTGTGCGTCTTGCCTTGGCAGACGTGGTCACCATGGAAGACCTGAAGGAACAGTTAGAGCGCATCACCGATGCGATTGAAAAACTTGGTCCTAGCGAATCTGCTGAATAACAGCATCCACTGATTCACGCATAGCTGCTGCATATTCACGAGGGCGATCCAAAGTGCCCATATGGTCAGCATGAAACTCCACCACAGTTGCACGAACGGCTGCAGCAAACTCTGCTTGCTTTTCCGGTGGTACTGAACGATCTCCTGTGGTGATCACAAAACTGGTTGGCACATCAACTGTGTGTGCGAACCCACGAGCATCAAACTTTGAAAGAGCAGTGGCTGCTTCGCCAATCATCCACGCATCGTTTCGACGCATTTCTCCCATGAGCCACGGAACATAGCGAGCCATTTCGTGACCGCGCGGAATGATGCGCTTGATTCCCCAGCGCAAGAGACGAGGGCGACCAAACCAACGCGACATGGGAACTATAAATCTCCAACTCAAACGTTCTTTGCGTGTGCCGCTGAACTCAAGAGACGTGGCTTGTAACACCATTCCCTTTACTAAATCGCGGTGGCGTTGCCACAGCAACAGCGTGATGGGACCACCCATTGAATAGCCCACTGCAACAACCGACTTCACGCCGAGTGATCGCACTACTGCAGCCGCATCATCGGCACAGTCTTCTAACGAGAAAGGACGGTTCGGACGCAGACCACGACCGTGTCCGCGATGATCGACACCAATGATTGAATACGACTGCGACAGTGTTTCGTACGCGGTGAAGAAGTTGACATCAGACGACGCAGTCCAACCGTGTAATAACAACACAGTGGGAGCATTCGGATCATCATGTTGGTGATGACGCACAAATATTTCTCCCCGTCCTGGCAGAGAAACTATTTGGCCGGGCAGCAATGGTGGCACATCAATGGTGCTTCCAATTTTTATTGACATGTTTTACATACTCCTACAACGTCAAGGCGATGATGCGCCATTTTGAATCCGACCTTTTGCGTAACTTTTTCCAAAGCTGCGTCTAACTCATGTTCAATTGAATCTGAAATGCGAACATCGTCAACAGAGCCACACACACTGCAGACCATGTGATGGTGATGACCAGTGAGGTCTTCACTCAATTCATACCGAGCCCATTCGTCTGTGGTGATGACTCGCACTACTACGCCCGCGTTTTCTAGCACTGTGAGATTGCGATACGCAGATGATTGCGCCAAGCCCGTGGCCTGATCAAGAATTTCTGGGATAGACAATGGTCGCTTGGCGTTAGCGAGCGCACTCACAATGTCGCGTCGACCTGGCGTAAACCTTTGGTTGATTTCGCCCAGCTTGGTGGCCACATGGTGCGCGATGTCGGCTGCAGCAACAGGGTCTGAGTGTTGATGCGATGCCATAGCCTCGACGCTATCGAGAATGAGTGAGAATCAGCTATTGATGTGGGCTAACGCCCTATGCACCACGGTGTCTACCAAAGACTCCGAATCAGCAATGGTGCCTGGGCGAAGGACGAACTTGCCTTGATCGTTTTGAGTAGCGAGCGGACGCTGACGTGGACCGCGAGCAAATGTAAATGCCGGCGCAATGCGATGCGTCTGCCATTCCATTAACGGACGCATCAAACGGCCGAGATCTTCCTGCGACAGTTTCGATACATCTGCATCCAAGATTGCGTGTGCAGCAAGAGCCACGCGCGCACCAGAGCGCGCCGCCTGCACCCATGGCATTACTTCGTCTTTCATGTCTGGCATGTCGCGAACTGCTTCCCACCATTCGCGAGTTGGCGAATCGCCAGGCCAATGCAAATCTCCCCGATACGCCGTAGCTTCGGCGAGCAACCGCCAACCATCGCGATCAACTGCTGTATTCCACGCTGTCATTGCGTCTTCGCCACGCCACCATGCAGCAGCTGACTCCAACATTGGTAGTGAAGCAAACGGCTCCACCATGGGGTTCCACAAGCAACCGCTGCAAATGTTTTGTAGACCAGGTTCGCGACCTTGCAACGGCCCAAGATGCATATGCGCGTGCATCAATGCATCGTTCACTGGTGCGTTGTCCCACACCAATGGCGCACGACCACCAGTGACGTTTCGGCGTGCAATCGCATCTTCCACAGTGATGGTGTCATTCACCACGTAGTTTCCAGTCCACATCACTTCAATGTCGTCACCAAGACCGGTGCATAACGCTTCGAGGTATGGAGAAGACGTGAGGCCCGCGTAATGCGTTGGTGTAATCCACACTGGAACATGCAATGCATCACGTACTGCATGTGCAATGCGTTGATGATCTGCTGCGGCATTTAGGACAGGAAGGTCATCGAAGCACAACACCACTGCAGTTGCACCAGCTTCAATTGCTGGTCGCAGTTTCATAACTACTTGTTCGTTTGTTGCACCAGAGCCAGGCGTGAGACCAATAATGAAATTCACGCCTTCATGTCGCTGTGATAACTCAGCGAACTGCATCAGTTCTTCAGCAGTAAATGGTTCATTCCATTGTTCGCGATGACGTGGTTCTAGTTTTGCGGCCCACACATACGAGTTCCAGCCCCAATCACCCATGCGATCGATGATGTGTAATCGCACCTCGTGTGAATACGGCTGACCGTAAAAGCCTTCAATCACACCAAGGATTGATGCCGCCACTGTTAGTTCCCTACGAATTGATGCAACGTGGTTCCTGTTGCAAGCACGCCGTCAAGAATTGTGTCGTTCGGAAGATTCTCTTGCCCGAGATTATGAACACCTGGGGGAACTGTGCCGTTATGAATTGCAAGTGCAGTGTTAGACGCAACTGCGCCAGCGACCGACGCGAGTCGTTCAGCAACACCAACAATTTCCACGTGTCTGTTTCCGTTGCGCACGCCACGCACTTCTACGCGCAATCCGCCGATGCCGCCTTCAGGGTGTGGCGGCGCAAGCATTGGCAAACGCGCGGTGAGGCGGTCTCGCCTTGTGGCAGACACACGCGATGTAATGCGTTGCAAAGAAATTTCGGCACGTTGCAGTAACAACGGTTCTGGGCTGCCATATCTGTAACAGTCACGTGCGCCGATTGGGTCTGGGAACCAGCACAGTTCGCGGCCACTGCCAGCGGGGCGTTGTAGCCATTCGCCGTCGTGCCACCCAATGGAAACTCCGGCTAATGAATCGTGATGTTGGCGTGCACAGGCGGGGCCACCGGTGCCGTGCACTGCAACATGTACTTCATCGATTGATTCGAATGCTCGTTTCACGTGATGCACTAACAAGCCAGTCATGCCCGGCGAACAAGCGGCGCCTGCAATCACGGACACACCTCGCACAACTGCGCGATCGTGCGCGTCAAGAATGGACATGACGTCTTGCAAGTTGTCGCTAGCCGAAACCACAGAAACGCCTTGCGCGATGAAAGCTGAGACAAGAGTTGCGTGAGGCGCACCGTGCGCGAGAACGACGACAGAACAATCAAAGAGTTCCGATGCATGTTGAAATGACGTAGTGCGTGGACGAATGCCCAACGACTGAAGATGTAGTGCTACACGGGACCCGACAACGCCAGAGCCCACAATGCCAATGTTGAAGTCACCTGAGGCGGTCACAACAGTTATCTCTGCGGAGTGACCTCGCGCCACCCGCCCTGTGAAGGGGCATCGGGGCTTTTACCCCTGGTGCGCAATACGGCGGCAATGATGCCACCCAAGGAAATAGCAAGAATGGCCTGGCGGATGAATTTCACTGGGTCTCCTTTTCCTGACTCTGGCTCAGAGTGGGACAGATGGTGGGGCTAGCAAGAATCGAACTTGCGACCTCATCCTTATCAGGGATGCGCTCTAACCGACTGAGCTATAGCCCCTCTACGGGACTGCTCACTCTATCCGTGGGTATGGTCAGGCTCAACCGTGCGAGCCACCACTTCTTCTTCCAGGACGGTGACCCGGATACCCCCCACCAATTCGGTGATGAGGTTGAAAACCACGGCTCCAAGCACCCAAATGCCTGTGGCCAGCACAATGCCAAAGAGGCCAAACACTGCAAAACCTCGAAACAACTCCCCGCCCTTGAAGGCAAAAGAGTCCCAGCCAAAGGAGGCCATGAACTGCTCGAGATTATTGATGGTGCCGGTGGCCGAGCCAACATTCCAGAGCAAGATGCCGGTGATCATGAGGACCAGATACAAAGCAGCGTGAAAGACAAGGCCCACCTTGAAGACACTCCACGCATCGATGTCTCGCAAGACTCGTGACACCTTGCGCACACGACGCCGTGATGTGGGGGTTGGTGCGCTTGTACTCACACTCTGAGTGTATTGACTATGCGACACCCAAGATGGTCAACGAGATGCTTGCGCCTGAATTCGTACACCTTCGGACTGGATAACCACGGTGATGACTCCCCCATTGTCTTCATTCGCCGACTCAATACGGGCACCAGTGATGGTGGCAAGAGTTTGTGCGCTAGATAATCCTCCCAGCACATACGCCAATGCAATTGCCTCGGCATTGGTGTGCGCTTGTGAGATGCGCATGTATTGAGCAGCAACAGTGATAATGAGACCTACACATACAGCAGTGCATGCGCACCACAACATGAACATCATTGTCACGCTTGCGCGCGAAGGCTCACTCTTCGTCGGTGGAAAGAATCGGTGCGACTGAAGCAACAACTGCGCCATCATCAACGTTCATCAGGCGCACGCCGGTAGCAGCACGACCTTGACTAGAGATCTGCTTGACCTCGGTACGAATGGTGACGCCATTGGAGGCAATGGCCACGATCTCATCTTCAAGACCAACCATGAAAGCAGCAACAACTTTGCCCTTCTTCTCGTTGATCTTTACGCCGATGACTCCTTGAGTTCCGCGACCCTTGCGTGGGAAGTGAACAATCTGGGTGCGCTTTGCATAACCAGCTGAAGAAACAATGAGCAACGCATCGTCACCACGACCTGGGTCTGCAGACACAACTTCGTCGCCAGCCTTCAGCCTCATGCCTCGAACACCTGCAGCGGTGCGGCCCATTGGTCGCACTTCGTTTTCGGAGAATCGAATTACTTGACCGCTTCGACTGACAATAAAGATGTCGTCGTCACCAGATGTTTCAATAACACGTACCAGTTCGTCTTCACCCTTGAGGTTGAGAGCAATGAGACCATCGCGACGGCTGGAGTTGTATGCATCGAACGCAGTCTTTTTGACTTGACCGCTCTTTGTAATGAAGAACAAGAATCGCTCGCCGGGGAATTCACGCGTATCAATAATCGCCTGAATGGTTTCGCCTGCTTGCAATGGCAACAAGTTCACAATTGGAACGCCCTTTGCAGTGCGTTCACGCTCGGGAATGTCTGCTGCACGAACCTTGTAGACACGACCGCGGTTCGAGAAGAACAACAAGTGTGCGTGTGCTGTGGTGAAAATGACTCGACGAACAATGTCGTCTTCTTTCAACGTTGCACCCTTTACACCACGACCTCCACGAGCTTGCGCACGGAATTGATCTGCTGAAACAGCCTTAACGTACTGCGCTTGTGTCATAACGATGACGAGTTCTTTGTCGTCGACCAAATCTTCAAGAGCCATTTCGCCAACATCGTGGGCAATCTGGCAAACGCGTGGCGTTGCGAAATCTTTTTTAACGCTTTCGAGTTCATCTTTGATGACTCCGCGAAGTTTTGAGTCGGAAGCCAAGATTGATTCGTATTCCTTAATGCGTTCTTGCACGTCGGCAAGTTCTTTTTCAAGGTCGATACGAGAAAGACGTGTGAGTTGACGCAACTGCATATCCAAAATGTCAATCGCTTGACGCTCGGAGAATTCATATGGCTTCTTCATCAACGAATCTTTTGCTGCTGCGGGATCATCGCTCTCGCGAATGAGCTTGATGATCTTGTCGATGACATTGAGGGCCTTGAGGCGACCTTCAAGAATGTGACCACGATCTTTTGCTTTGTCGAGGCGGAACTGTGTGCGTCGTGTAACAACTTCAATTTGGTGCGCGACGTATCCGTTAAGTGCATCGGCCAAGTTAACGGTGCGAGGTACACCATCGACAAGAGCAACCATGTTCACGGGGAAGCTTGATTGCAGCGAAGTCATCTTGAATAAGTTGTTGAGAACAACGTTTGCGTTTGCTTCACGCTTCAACTCAATGATGAGGCTTGTCTTGCCACCAGATGAGTTGTCATTGACATCGGAAATGCCTTCAAGATCGCCGCCGTCAACAAGTTCTTGAATACGAGCAGCAATAGAAGAACAACTTGTTTGATATGGAAGCTCAGTGCAACGAATTTCCATACGGCCCTTACGGCCTTCTTCAATAGAAACTTTTGCGCGCGTCTTAATGCTTCCACGGCCGGTGCGATAGGCGTCGATGATGCCTGCGCGACCAAGAATTGAACCGCCTGATGGAAAGTCAGGACCCTTCACAAAATTCATGAGATCGTCTGGTGTTGCGCCTGGATTATCGATGAGGTGCACAGTTGCGTCGATGACTTCGCCCAAGTTGTGCGGCGGAATTGATGTGGCCATACCAACGGCAATGCCTTGGCTGCCATTGACCAACAAGTTCGGGAAACGAGCAGGCAACACGCTTGGTTGTTCTGCAGTGCCGTCATAGTTCGGAATCATGTCGACGGTGTTTTCATCAATGCCGTCGAGTAAACGCATTGCTAATGAATGCAGACGGGCTTCGGTGTAACGAGCAGCAGCTGGTCCGAAGTCTGGGGAACCGTAGTTTCCGTGGAAGTCAATGAGTGGGTGACGCAGTGAGAACGGCTGAGCCATACGCACGAGTGCATCGTAAATAGCGCCGTCACCGTGTGGGTGATAACGAGCCATGGTGTCACCGGTAACG
>JBIKZT010000168.1:0-2713 GCA_044354565.1 Ilumatobacteraceae bacterium | reverse complement strand
ACCTTGCCCCTCGCGCCCGAGAATCACTTCCCCAAAGTTGAAGTCCTCTCCGTGGCCAAAATCCTTGCCGACGCCCTCGCAGCGGTATTTGACGAGACCAGCGTCTCTGAATTGTTCGACGGCGAAAACCAGTCCTGACCCTGAGGCCATCTACCCCTGAAAGCGATTCGGGGGGCCGTGTGGCAGTTCAGGCATCTGCCCATAGACTCGTTAGCCGTGTCCAATACAGCAACTCTCTCCGCCGAAGTAGGCCGCACAACAGGAAGCCCAGCTTCACGTCGTTTGCGTGCCGCTGACCGCATTCCTGGCGTCCTTTATGGCCAAGGCATGCAACCTGTCGTTCTCTCTGTCGCTCGTCGTGACCTTCGCGTCGCCATCTCTGGCCCTGCAGGTCAAAACACCATCTTGAGCCTTTCGGTCGATGGCAAGTCATACAACGCAGTCATCAAAGACCTGCAGCGTCACCCAGTGCGCCGCAACGTCAGCCACATCGACTTCATGCAAATCAACTTGTCAGAAGAAATCACCATGAGCGTGCCAGTGCATCTCTCCGGTGTTGCCAAAGCAGTTGTTGCCGCTGGTGGTTTGGTCGACGCAGCAGTTGACTTGCTCGAAGTACGCACCACTCCTGCAAACGTGCCAAACGAAATTCTTATCGACATCACAGACCTCACTCCTGAATCAGTGATTCACCTTTCAGACCTCAAGTTGCCTACAGGTGTAGTTGCAATGGGAGACCCAGACATGTTGATCGTCACTGTTCTCATGTCTCGTGGTTCAGCTGCAGATACACAAGCTGCTGCTACTGCCGAGGGCGAAGCACCAGCCGCTGATGGCGACGCGCCAGCAGCCGAAGCCTCTAACTGATTCCACGACCACTCGGTCGTGATTCATTGCCATCATGATTCGCCGCTCGGCTCCTCGCCAAGGCGACATGGAACGCATCCTTATTGTCGGACTCGGCAATCCCGGGAAGAAGTACGCACGCACACGCCACAACGTTGGCACTGATGCAATCGAAATTCTTGCGAAGCGCTTACATGCCTCACTAAAAGTTGGACGCGACCGCGCCCAAATTGCAGAGTGTCGCCTTGCAAACCAACCAGTAGTCATCGCTGTTCCCACCACTTGGATGAATGATTCAGGTGAAGCAGTTGGGCCGCTTGCTCGGCGCTACAAAATCACGAACCCATCGCAAATCATCATCGTGCACGACGAGTTAGATCTTGAGCCAGGCATTGTGAAGATCAAAGTCGGTGGTGGTCTTGCTGGCCACAACGGACTGAAGTCCATTTCGGCTCACATCCACACCGATGACTACATTCGCGTTCGCATCGGCGTTGGGAAACCGCCGTCAAAAGAAGTCGGCGCCGATCATGTGTTGTCATCTATTCCGGCTGCGGAGCGCAAGATTCTCGACGTCTCAGTAGAAGTTGCTGTCGATGCAATTGAAGCAATAGTTACTCATGGCATTGCAAGCGCCATGCAGGATTTCAACGGACGGTGAGCGACTCCACCGCTCCCCTTTCGAGCCTGACCGACATTGCTCGCACAGAACCAGGCATTGAAGCAATCGCTGGCAAGCGTGACGCAGTGCTTGCGGTTCCCGAAGTAGCACGCGCCACCGTTCTTGCTGCGCTCATCAACAACACATCACGTCGTCCAGTCATTGTTGCTGCACCGACTGGCACCATGGCGCAATCAATCGCCGATGACTTGGTTTCTTTTCTCGGTCCAGATGCTGTGGAATTCTTTCCATCGTGGGAGACGTTGCCCTTTGAAAGAGTGAGCCCTGCGGTCTTCACTATGGGTTCTCGCATGCGCACCATGTGGCGTTTGCGTACTGAAAACGAATCGCCCAAGGTCGTTGTTGCCGGAACGCGCGCACTGTTGCAGAAACTTGCACCCGGCGCCACAACCGTGGATCCCATCCGTGTCTCGGTGGGAACAAGCATGGACATCGATGCACTGTGCGAACAACTTGTTCACTTTGGATATCGAAGAGAAACAATTGCTGAACACCGTGGAGAGTTTGCACGTCGTGGCGCAATCGTCGACATTTTCCCCAGCACAGATGACGAACCCATTCGTATCGACATGTGGGGTGACGAAGTGGATCGCCTTTCGCATTTCACAGTTGCCGACCAACGAAGCACCACTGACATTGCGACCGCTCTTGTGTTCCCCGCACGCGAACTTCTGTTTGTAGATGGCGTGAAGGAACGTGCTGGCACACTCGTAGCGACCGACCCATGGGGACGAGAGCAATGGGAACGGTTATCTGAAGGGCAAATCTTTGACGGCATGGAGAGCTGGCTTCCCTGGCTAACCGAAAAAGACGAACTGCTCACAGACCACATTGGCGATGATGCCTTGATGATCATGATTGAACCTCGACGTATGGGTGACCGTGCGCGAGATTTGCTTGCCGAAGAAGATGACTTGGCACGCGCACTTGCTTCTTCATGGGCGCGCGATGAAAACGTGACGTTCCCTCGTTTACACGTGGAAGCAGATCGACTTTTCTCCGACACCACGCGCACATCGACTATTTCGCTTGTTCCCACTGCTGAATCCATCGATGGTCCTTCAGTGCCTGCGTCAGGTTGGGGGCCAATCGTGCACGAGCCCACATCATTTGCTCGTCGCGTCAATGAAATGTTGAGCGACAAATGGCGAGTGATTGTTGCAGCAGAGACACAAGAGTCTGTGG
>JBIKZT010000056.1:0-7592 GCA_044354565.1 Ilumatobacteraceae bacterium | reverse complement strand
AACTCAGTGGGGAAGAGTCCTTCACCGCTGGAGATGATTTGAGCAAGCTTGATGTACGTGGCACCGAGGTATTCAATGGCGTGACGCAGCCGAAGCGAAACGTATTCGCGTGATGCTTCAGGAGTTGCAAACTTTTTGCGCTTCTTCAAAACGAACCAAGGGAGCAATGCCCATCCGAGGCGAGCACCCACAACAACGAGGCGACCTAGTGGGGGAATGCGACGACTACGAATGAGATCTGGAACTTCGCGGCGTGCTCCATCGCGCAATACAACAGCCACTCGAGACCAAGCGATGGCATCTCTGTCCAGCACCCATGGGCCAGATTCAGAAAAGTTGCCCCATTCAAGGTCTGCTGACGTACTCACTGCCACAGTCTGCCGTGAAGCATTCCTTGCACACCAAGAACTGGGGCGAAATGCGACACAATAAAAGGAGACCGTCAGGGGAATATATGTCGAATGCGCCATTGCAAGGAATCAAGGTTGTTGAGTTAGGCGTGTGGGTGGCTGGGCCGGCAGTTGGCGGGTTGCTATCCGATTGGGGAGCAGATGTGATCAAGGTGGAACCCGAGACGGGCGACCCTCAGCGCGCTGTCTTTGGTGCACTTGGTGTGGCAGACCAGGCAGGTGTGCCTCCTTTTGAAATAGACAACAGAGGCAAGCGTTCTGTGGTGATTGATCTACGTACCGAAGAAGGAATTGCTTCCATGATGACTCTGCTTGCAGACGCAGACATTTTCGTGACCAACGTGCGCCCTGCCGGATTGCAACGGTTGGGTCTTGATGCCGAAGCCCTCACCGCAAAATTTCCGCGATTGATTTACAGCATCATCACTGGTTACGGATTAGATGGGCCCGATGTTGATCGCGCGGGATACGACATTGGCGCATTTTGGGCACGTAGCGGATTAGCGCATACAACTGTTGCGCCCGATGAATTGCCGCCTGGCATTCGCAGTGGACAAGGTGATCACACCACAGCGTTATCACTAACTGGCGGAATCATGGCTGCGTTGTTTGATAGGGAACGCACAGGAAAAGGAAGAGTTGTTTCCACGAGTTTGTTGCGCACGGGTATCTACACAATTGGGTGGGATGTTGGCGTGTATTTGCGATTCGGTAAACGACAAGGCACACGGTCTCGCCCAAAGAACCCAGCGCCGCAAATGAATTGCTATCGCTGTGCGGATGGTCGCGCATTTTGGTTACTCGGATTAGAAGCAGATCGACACTGGCCAGGGCTACTCGAAGCCATTGGACGCCAAGAACTTGCAAGCGAAGAGAAATTTCTGAATGCACGCACTCGTGCGGTGAACTGTGAAGAGCTCATCGCAATTCTCGACACGCATTTTGCAACGCAGCCATACGAATACTGGACCCAGCAATTTGATGCACATGATGTGTGGTGGGCGCCATTGAACTCCATTCCCGAGGCAGTAAACGATGAGCAAGTGATTGCCTCTGGCGCATTTGTTTCAATGACACCTCAACCAGGTGAAGAGCCGTATCGTGCTGTGAACTCACCAGTTGATTTCAATGGTTACACGCCTACATATGGACCAGTTCCGCAACTTGGCCAACACGAACCGAAATGGTGACTCAATGACTGCAAGCCGATTCGACATAGTCACCATCAATTCGCCTCGCACTAATGAGTTGTCACGGTTTTGGGCTGAAGTCCTGGGCGTGCAAGAAATTGAACGAGAAGACGGCGACAGGTGGATTCTCTTAGGAGATTCACACGGAGGGCGCACTATTGGATTTCAACGTGGAGAGCACATAGGCGGTTCAATTCACATTGACCTGTCATGTTCGGTGAGTGATTTTCCAGCAGAACGAGAACGCCTCATGCAATTGGGCGCTACAGAAACACGCGCAATGCGCAATGAACCGTATGGACTGATTGCAAATTTTGCCGATCTTGACGGCAATCTGTTCGATCTTTGCGCGTACGTGACTGGCGACTAACGACGCATCGTTACGAACGAGGGTCGCGACCCCAAATGGCATGCAAGATGTCGTCAGTGAATTCAGGGCGACATACAAAGAAATCTGGAAGCCAGGTGTCTGCTTCGTTGTATATAAGTGGTGAGCCGTCCAACCTGCTTGCGTGAAGACCAGCGGCCTGTGCCACAACAGCGGGTGCTGCAGAGTCCCATTGGTTCATGCCGCCGTCGTGCACATAAATATCTGCTTCGTTCATAACAACAGACATCACTTTCGCACCGGCACTGCCGAGTCTGTATGCATCGCAATCTAAATGCTCAGCAACAAGAACTGCTGCGTATGGTGCGCGATTGCGAGAAGTAACGAGGCGTGGTTTGCCTGGGGTTCGCTCTGGCACAACAGGAGCCGGTTGTGTGCCGAACACAGTGGTGATGCTGGGAAGCGACACTGCACCAGCCACAAGTTCACCGCGTTCCCACAACGCGATGTGTACAGCCCAATCTGCGCGACCTTCACCGTATTCATTCGTGCCATCAAGCGGGTCCACAATCCACACGCGGTCGGCGGCCAAACGACGGCGATCATCGGAGCCTTCTTCAGACAACACCGAATCACTTGTACGTAATGCAGTGAATGCTTCCATCAAAAAGTTATGGGCAAGTATGTCGCCTGTGTCTTTGAGATTCCACATTGTTGTTCCACGCTCCACCAACTCTTCACGGTGGATAACAAGCATTTCGCCAGTTACTCGCGCTAACTCAATAGAGAGTTCGTGGTCGTCTAGGCCCTTCCAAGAATCGAAGAGCTCAGCATTGGTCATTGTTGGCCGCGTGCTAAATCAATGGTGTCGCGTACAAGTTGACGAATATCTGTTTCATCGGCGCCTGCTTCAACCAAAGTGCGAATGCGTTGTTCCACACGTTCGGCCATCACGTCATCAAATACGTCGATACGACGTGTGGCTGTGGTGGCAGAGACAGCCATCAAGATAAGCGCAGCCACAGCTGTGACCATGCCGGCAGTAAGAACCCAGCCTTCATTGTTTCCAAGAATGGACGACACGATGAGCGAGGGGATACCTGCCAAAAAGAGCGTGAAGCAGACGAAACGGATGAGCTTCAACGACATGTTTACCTACTGAGTGGCTTGTACTTGATGCGGTGTGGCTGATCGGCGGCAGAACCAAGTTCCTTGTGGCGCCATGATTCGTATTCAGAAAAGTTTCCTTCAAACCAACGCACTTGGCTGTCGCCTTCGAATGCCAAAACATGCGTAGCAATACGGTCAAGGAACCAACGGTCGTGGCTAATTACTACTGCACAACCAGGGAACTGGTCGAGAGCGTCTTCAAGTGCGCGCAACGTATCTACGTCGAGATCGTTTGTTGGTTCGTCAAGAAGTAACACGTTTCCGCCACGCTTCAACACCTTGGCAAGGTGAACGCGGTTGCGTTCTCCACCTGAAAGATCGCCAACAAGCTTTTGCTGGTCAGCACCTTTGAAGTTGAAGCTTGCCACGTATGCGCGACCATGGATTTCACGACCGCCCACTTTCATGTGTTCAACACCTTCAGTGATTTCTTCGTACACGGTCTTTGCTGGATCGAGTGAATCTCTGTTTTGGTCTACGTAACTCAATTGCACAGTGTCGCCCACTGTGACAGTGCCGTTATCTGGTGCTTGTTGGCCGGTGAGCATGGCAAACAACGTTGATTTACCAGCGCCGTTCGGCCCGATAATTCCAACGATGCCAGCAGGGGGCAATGCAAACGTGAGGTCTTCGATAAGAAGTCGATCTCCAAAACCTTTCGACAGGTTTTCTACCTTGATGACATTGTCACCAAGGCGTGGACCTGCAGGAATGTTGATTTCCAATTTGTCTGGACCGCGCTCTGCAGCCATTGCTTCTGCATGCAACTTGTCGTATGCAGCAAGACGAGCTTTACCTTTTGCTTGACGCGCCTTGGGCGACATCTTCACCCATTCGAGTTCGCGTTGCAATGTGCGAGCACGGTTATCGGTTTGCTTTTCTTCCGAAGCCAAACGTGCCTGCTTCTGCTCAAGCCATGAGGAGTAGTTGCCTTCAAATGGGAATCCGCGACCACGGTCAAGTTCAAGAATCCATGACGCGACGTTGTCGAGGAAGTAACGGTCGTGGGTAATTGCCACAACTGTTCCGGGGTATTCCTTCAAGAATCGCTCGAGCCAGTCAACGCTCTCTGCGTCTAAGTGGTTTGTTGGTTCGTCGAGAAGCAGTAGATCGGGGCGAGCAAGAAGAAGGCGACACAAAGCAACTCTGCGTCGCTCACCGCCTGACAACTTTGTTACGTCTGCATCGTTTGGGGGGCAACGCAATGCGTCCATTGCAATTTCAACATTGCGATCAAGACTCCAAGCGTCGGCGGCCTCAATTTTTGCTTCAAGGTCTGCTTGCAACGCGCCAACTTTTTCGTAGTCAGCATCGGGGTCGCCCCACATGGCCATCACTTCGTCGTATCGGGCCAACATGTCGCGAATAGGACCAACTCCGTCCATGACATTGCCAAGGACATCCTTTGAAGGGTCGAGTTGTGGCTCTTGTTCGAGGAGGCCGACTGTAAAGCCAGGCGTCAGACGCGCTTCACCAGTAAATCCGTCGTCGAGACCCGCCATGATGCGCAACAAGCTGGACTTACCGCTGCCGTTTGAGCCGATAACACCGATTTTCGCCCCTGGATAGAAGGAAAGTGAGATGTTTTCAAGGATTGTGCGGTCTGGTGGGTAAAACCGGGCCAATTTGTAACAGGTATAGATGAACTCGTGCGCCATGGTGCCTTGAGGTTAGTTCGCGACGCGCATATTCCGCCTGTCGTTGCGTGTGGCTGTTACTTTGGTGAGGTGTCCGCCCTCTGGACACCTACTAAAGGGGAAACTCTCATGAACGCAGCATCTCTGTTCGATCAATATGCAATTGGAAACTTCTGGTTCCGTTACCTGCACATTCTTGCCGGTATCACCTGGATCGGTTTGCTCTACTACTTCAACTTTGTTCAAGTTCCTGGCCTTGCGGCATATGGCGATGAAGGCAAAGCTCGCAACATCACTGTTACCCAAATCGCAACTCGCGCATTGTGGTGGTTCCGTTGGGCGTCAATCGCCACACTTGCAACTGGACTTCTCATCGTCGGCGTCATTCCTGATTACATGCAGAACTTCATGAACCATGAAGGCGTTGACGCAGCTAATGCGAAGAATGCTGCAATCACCGTTGGTATGACCTTGGGAATTCTTATGGCCGCAAACGTGTGGATGATCATCTGGAAGAACCAAAAAGTTGTTATCGCAAACGCAACCAATGTTCTTTCCGGTGGAGAAGCAAATCCTGACGCTGCGACTTCTGGTCGTCGTGCCATGTTGGCCTCTCGTCAGAACATGATTTTCTCTGTCTCAATGCTCTTTTACATGGTTGGTGCGGCTCACTACTACCCAGAAGTTTTCGAGGCATCTCCTGGAAACGCAAATACTTTTGTGATGATTTCAGTAGTAATCATTGCGATTCTGCAATTGAACGCTCTGGGCATCTTTGGTGGCATCAAGGCTGGCAACAAGATGTTGTGGCCATATGAGAGTCACAAAAATGCAATCATTTCCAGCATCGTGCTGTGGGCAGTTCTGTTTGGTGCGTCAATCGCAATAATGGCTGTTCAGTCCTAAGTCGAATAAGTGAAAGGGCCACCCCAATGGGGTGGCCCTTTTGCGTTCTCTGAATGAACTACTCGACGGTGAGGGTTGCCCTCATGTTGGAATGGCCCGGTACGTCACAGATGAGGGTGTACTCGCCCTTGTCAAGAGTGACAGTGCCTGAGTCGACATCACCTTTTTTGCCGATTACCAGTTTGAAGTTGGGAACTTTTGTGTCGCCATTGGCAAGAATGAGTGTGTGTCGAACAGAGTCTTCATTGACGTAACCGAACGTCACTTCGCCAGCTGAAATTGGTCCGTATGTCTTGGCGTCGAATCGAAGGGAAGGAACGGCCTTGATGACAGTTGCCCCCATTGGGAGAGTCTCGGCCGGGGCAGTGGTACCCGAGCTGCACGAAGCCAGCAAGAGTGTGGTGGCAGAAAGAGTAAGTAGGCGCTTCATGTGTCCTAATTTACGGCCTTGAAACGGTAAGGACACCCTTTCGCGTAGCGCCGACAAGTACTATTTGTCACGCGGACAACGGCGTTCGTAGTGCCATACCTCTGGCACGTAAACGTCCCTTTTGGGGCACAGATCGAGGCGAATATGGCTGACATTGCAGATCGCACACAGGACTTCGGAGCAAACTCGTGGCTCGTCGAGGAGATGTACGAACAATTCCGTGCAGACCCTTCATCGGTGACAGAGCCATGGCGCGAGTTTTTCAGCGACTACCGCAGCACTACTGCTCACACTGATGACACCACTTCGCCATCTGAAGCGCCAGTTGCGCCCGCACCACCAACACCAGTGGCTCCAGTTTCTGTAGCACCAGCTTCTCCACCCGTAGCGGCGCCGGCATCGGCAGACGCATCATTGGAACCTCTTCGCGGAGTTGGCGCAGCAATCGTTACCAATATGGAAAAGAGCCTCACGGTTCCTACCGCTACAAGCTTCCGAAATGTTCCAGCGCGTCTCCTTGAAGTAAACCGCAAGGTGATCAACGACTATCGGTCGCGTCATGGACTTTCCAAAGTTTCTTTTACTCACATCATTGCTCAGGCCATCGTTCGCGCGATTGCCGACGCAGTACCAAACATGCGCAACTCGTACACGGTGGATGCCGCAGGCAAGCCCGTATTGGCTCGTAACCCGCATGTGAATGTTGGTCTCGCTGTTGACGTTGATAAGGGTGACGGCACTCGTTCGTTGGTCGTTCCTGTGTTGCGTGGCGCCGACACATTGACCTTCGCGGAATTTCTTGTTGCATATGACGAGATTGTTCGCAAAGTAAAGAACAACAAACTCACTATTGATGATTATCAAGGTGCCAATGTTTCTATTACCAACCCAGGAACCATTGGCACAGTGCAATCAGTGCCGAGACTCATGCCGGGCCAAGGTGTGATTGTTGGTGTTGGCTCTATTGATTATCCAGCAGAGTTCCAGGGCGCTGACGAAGCCAACCTCAATGCGCTCGGTGTATCGAAGGTTGTCACTATCACCAGCACATACGACCATCGCATTATTCAAGGTGCAGAGAGCGGCATGTTCCTGAAGCGAGTTCACGAATTGTTGCTCGGTGAACACGGCTTCTACGACGACATCTTCCGCAGCCTTGACATTCCGTATCAAGCGGTGCAGTGGATGGCCGACGTTTCACCAATGAATCGTGAAGAGACATTGATGAACAAGCAAATGCAGGTCAGCACTTTGGTACGCGTGCATCGCGTGCGTGGTCACCTCATTGCAGATATCGATCCGTTGCATTGGAAAGAACCAAAAATGCCACGCGAACTAGACCTTGCGACATATGGTCTAACAATCTGGGACCTGGAGCGTGAATTCCTCACAGGTGGTGTTGCTGGTAGCACCAAGATGAAGTTGGATGAACTGCTTGGTGTGTTGCGTGACGCGTACTGCCGCACTATTGGTATTGAATACATGCATATTCAAGACACCGATGAGCAGCGGTGGGTGCAG
>JBIKZT010000016.1:0-21383 GCA_044354565.1 Ilumatobacteraceae bacterium | reverse complement strand
GCCCCGAAGGGTCTTGAAGTAGGCATGCGCGTTGAGAGTGGTCACGGAGCAGACATCAAGCCTGGAAACGCAATGCAGTTGCGCTACATGCCAGTCGGTACCGTCATTCACAACGTTGAACTTCGTCCTGGTCAAGGCGGCAAGATTGGTCGCTCTGCCGGAATGGCAGTGCAGCTTGTTGCTAAAGACGGTGACTTCGCAACCTTGCGTTTGCCGTCAACAGAAATGCGTCGCGTCCTTCTCGACTGTCGCGCAACTGTTGGTGAAGTTGGTAACTCTGAACACGAACTCGTCAAGATCGGTAAAGCCGGTCGTAACCGCTGGAAGGGTGTGCGCCCACAAACTCGTGGTGTTGCCATGAACCCAGTCGACCACCCACTCGGTGGTGGCGAAGGAAAAACTTCTGGTGGACGTCCACCAGTATCGCCATGGGGCAAGCCAGAAGGCCGTACCCGCAACAAAAACAAACCATCACAGCAGCTCATTGTCCGTCGTCGCCGCGCCGGCAAGGGACGGAGGTAAGAAATGTCTCGCAGCCTCAAGAAGGGTCCATTCGTGGACGATCACTTGCTCAAGAAGGTCGATGCCGCAAACGCATCGGGCGATCGCAAGGTCATCAAAACTTGGTCACGTCGATCAACAATCGTGCCTGACATGGTGGGACACACCATTGCAGTTCACGACGGTCGCAAGCATGTCCCTGTGTATGTCACAGAGTCAATGGTTGGACACAAGCTCGGCGAATTTTCACCTACCCGTACATTCCGCTTCCATGCCGGACAAGAGAAGAACGCGAAGAGATAGTCATGACCGGTCCAAAGCTCAATGAAGCAAACCGCGTTGCTGGCTCGAAGAGCGGCAGTCGCGCAAGCGCAAAGTACCACCGTTCGTCCGCATCAAAAGTGCGTGTCGTTCTGAACTTGGTACGTAACCAAAACGTTCGCGCTGCAGATGAAATCTTGCAGTTCACCGATCGTGAAGCAGCACGTGTTGTTCGCAAGGTACTTGCATCTGCAGTTGCAAACGCAGTTACCAACGACAACCTCGATGCCGACGATCTTTTCATCAAGGCATGTTTTGCTGACGAAGGCCCAACGCTCAAGCGTTTCCGTCCTCGCGCAAAAGGTCGTGCTGGAAAAATCATGAAGCGCACCTGTCACATCACTGTGATTGTTGATCGCATGAGCGACGACGCACTTGCAGTACGTGAAGCAAAGACAATGGCAAAGGGCGTGCCTACAAGCAATCGCCGTGCTCGTGTTGCTGCAAGCCGCAAGGCAGAGCCTGCTGCAGAAACTGCAGCCGACGAAACAGAGATCGTTGCCGACGACCAAGTCGTCGACACCACCACAACCGAGGAAGCAGGCAACTGATGGGTCAGAAGATCAATCCGTACGGGTTCCGACTCGGCATCACCACAGACTGGAAGAGCCGCTGGTTCAGCGAGCGTGAGTACAAGAACTATCTCACCGAGGATTGGAAAATCCGTGAGTACCTCATGACCACACTCGAAGACGCTGCTGTCAGTCGTGTTGAAGTTGAGCGCACCCGCGACAAACTTCGCATCGACGTGCACACCGCACGTCCTGGAATCGTTATTGGTCGTAAAGGTGCAAAGGCTGACGAACTTCGTCAAGGTCTTGCTCTCATCACCGGCAACAACCGTTTGCAGTTGAACATTGTTGAAATCAAGCAAGCAGAACTCGACGCAGCTCTCATCGCACAAGGCGTAGCCGACCAGTTGGTCAACCGCATCGCTTTCCGTCGTGCAATGAAGCGCGCTGTGCAGAACGCACAGAAGTTCGGCGCACTTGGTATTCGTGTTCAGTGTTCAGGCCGCCTTGGTGGTGCTGAAATGAGTCGTACCGAGTGGTACCGCGAAGGTCGCGTGCCTTTGCACACACTTCGTGCCGACATTGATTACGGTTTCCGTGAAGCTCGCACCAGCTCTGGTCGCGTTGGCGTGAAGGTATGGCTCTATAAGGGCGACATCCTTCCGTACAAGAGCACATCACAAGACAAGATTTCTCGCGAAGCAGCAATGGCTGTTGGTGATACATCTGGTCAGGCAATGGCAGAGGCAACTACTGCTGGTCGCAAAGTTGTTTCGTCTGCTGGCCCTCGCGCACTTGCAGATATCGAACCAGAGATCACTCCTTTGGTAAAAGAAGCTGACCCAGAGTTCGAACGTTTGCTTGAAGAGGAAGAAGCCATCGAGCGTCGTCTTCATGACTCACACGAAACTCCAAAACTTCGTGGGGAGGATTAATCATGTTGATGCCTCGTAAGGTCAAGCACCGTAAGCACCATCGTGGTCGTATGACCGGTGTTTCAAAGGGTGGAAACGCACTCGCTTTCGGCGAGTACGGAATTCAAGCTCTTGAACCAGGTTGGATTAGCGCACGTCAGATTGAAGCCGCTCGTATTGCTATGACTCGTCATATCAAGCGTGGTGGCAAGGTGTGGATCAACATCTTTCCTGACAAGCCAGTTACAAAGAAGCCTGCAGAAACCCGCATGGGTTCAGGAAAAGGTAACCCAGAGTTTTGGGTAGCCGTTGTTCGTCCTGGCCGCATTCTTTTCGAATTGTCATACCCGAGCGAAGAAATTGCACGCGCAGCTCTTGAGCGTGCCGTACAAAAGCTCCCGATCAAGGCTCGCGTAATTTCACGCGACGAGCCGGTCTGATCTGAGAGGAAGAGAAGAAAATGGCACGTTCAATCACCGAACTTCGCGACATGGATCTCGCCGCACTTGTGGCAGAACTTCGCGCATCAAAGCAAGAGGCACTCAACTTGCGTTTCCGCAATGCAACTGGCCAACTCGACAAGCATGACGAGTTACGCAAAGTGCGTCGCCAAATTGCCCGTATCAACACCCTTATTCGTCAGCGCGAAATCGTCGCCGCTGAGGCAGCTGGGAAGTGAGTAGTCACATGACTGAAGCAACAAATACCGAAGAGCGCAACGCACGAAAGATTCGCGAAGGCATGGTCGTCTCTAACAAGATGAACCAGACCGCCGTTATCGCAGTCGTCGAGCGCGTAGCTCACAAGAAGTACAGCAAGATGGTTATTCGTACCAAGAAGCTGTATGCACACGATGAAACAAACGACGTCAACATTGGCGACCGTGTTCGCGTGATGGAAATCCGTCCGATGTCAAAGCTCAAGCGCTGGCGCATCATCGAAGTGTTGGAGCGTGCAAAGTGATTCAGCAAGAGTCTCGTCTCCGCGTTGCCGATAACAGCGGCGCAAAAGAAGTATTGGTCATCAAGGTTCTCGGTGGAACGCGTCGTCGTTACGCATCCATCGGCGATGTTTTCATCGCAACTGTAAAAGATGCCATTCCAGGAGCAGCAGTGAAGAAGGGCGAAGTCGTACGTTGCGTCGTCGTTCGCGTGAAGAAGGAGAAGCGTCGTCCAGACGGCAGCTACATCCGCTTCGACGAAAATGCTGCAGTTCTCATTAAAGAAGATCTCACACCACGTGGAACCCGTATTTTCGGACCAGTTGGTCGTGAGCTTCGTGACAAGAAGTTCATGCGAATCGTTTCGCTTGCACCGGAGGTTCTCTAAACCATGAAGCTGAAGAAGGGCGACACCGTCCAAATCATCGCTGGCAAAGAAGCTGGAAGCCAAGGCGTCATCATTGAGGTGCGTCCGAAAGACAACAAAGTTGTCGTAGAGGGCCGCAACATTGCAAAGCGTCACACTAAGGCTCGCCAAAATCAGAAGGCCGACATCATCGAGAAGCCAATGCCGATCGACGCATCAAATGTGATGCTCGTTGTCAAGGGCAAACCAACTCGTGTTGGTTACAAGGTCAATGCAGATGGCACCAAGGTGCGTATCGCAAAGAAGACAGGAGAGGAAGTCTGATGGCAACCACCACAGCTCCACGCCTTAAGGCTCGTTACGACGCCGAGGTAAAGCAGGCGTTGCTTGCTCAGTTAGGTCTTTCCAATGCAATGGAAGTTCCAAAGCTCGAAAAGATTGTCATCAACATGGGTGTCGGCCGTGCTACACAGCAGCCGTCATTGCTCGATGGTGCAGTTGCAGACCTCACAGCAATCTCTGGCCAAAAGCCAATCGTTACAAAGTCACGCGACGCCATCGCGAACTTCAAGCTTCGTGAAGACCAAGCAATTGGTTGCAAGGTCACGCTTCGTGGCGACCGCATGTGGGAGTTCTTCGACCGCTTGTTGTCCGTTGCGATTCCTCGTATTCGTGACTTCCGCGGTTTGCCTGCCCATTCATGGGATGGTCGCGGCAACTACACATTCGGTCTCTCAGAACAAACAGTGTTCCCAGAGATTGATTACGACAAGATCGACGCACCACGTGGCATGGACATCACCATTGTCACCACTGCAACGACAAACGAGCAGGGCCGTGCCCTTCTCGATGCATTCGGTTTCCCCTTCAAGCGTGGCAACGAGGGTGGACCCCCCGCACGCAAGAAGCCAAAGGGTCGCGGTCCCGTCCGCGGCGGTAAGAAGAAGTAGGTAGAACATGGCCAAGATTTCTCAAATCAACAAGGCAAATGCCAAGCCAAAGTTCAAGGTGCGCGGTTACACGCGTTGCCGTAAGTGTGGACGCGCCCGTTCGGTGTACCGCAAATTTGGACTTTGTCGTATCTGTTTGCGCGAGATGGCTCACGCTGGGGAAATCCCAGGCGTGACCAAGGCGAGCTGGTGAGGTAACCAAAATGATGACTGATCCAATCGCTGACATGCTCACTCGTCTTCGCAACGCAAACGTTGCGATGCACGACACCGTAGTCATGCCATCGTCAAAGCAAAAAGTTGCATTGGCCGAAATCCTGAAGAAAGAGGGCTACATCGACAGCTACAGCGTCGCGCCTTCAACTAAGGGTCCGGGCAACCAACTCACAGTTCAAATGAAATATTCAAACGACCGTCACCGCACCATCAGTGGTTTGACACGTGTATCAACTCCTGGCTTGCGTGTCTATCGCAACTCAAAGCAGGTACCTCGTGTTCTCGGTGGCCTCGGTGTCGCAGTTCTATCCACTAGCCAAGGTCTCATGACCGATCGCGAAGCGCGTAAGCGCAAGGTCGGCGGCGAAGTCCTGTGCTTCGTGTGGTGAGCTCGGGACGAAAGTAGGAAACGAAAATGTCACGTATCGGCAAAGCACCCATCACTGTTCCATCAGGAGTCGATGTCACCATTTCTGGTCGCACCGTCACTGTGAAAGGTCCTAAGGGATCTCTTTCACGCGATATTCCTGGTGAAATCGTGGTTCGTAAAGAAGAGTCAACCATTCTTGTAGAGCGTCCAAACGACGAGCGTCAAAACCGCTCATTGCACGGATTGTCTCGCACACTTGTGAACAACATGGTCATTGGCGTCACCGAAGGGTTCACAAAAGAACTCGAAATCGTTGGCGTTGGATACCGTGCAGAAGCACAAGGTGCAAACCTTCGTCTCGCACTTGGTTTTTCTCACCCAGTAGTTGTTCCTGCACCAGACGGCATCTCATTTGAGATTCCTGTTCAGACTCGCGTCATTGTCAAAGGCATTGACAAAGAACTTGTCGGACAAGTTGCAGCAAACATTCGTTCCATTCGTAAACCCGAGCCTTACAAAGGCAAGGGTGTTCGTTATCTCGACGAGCGCATTCTTCGTAAGGCCGGCAAGACCGGCAAGAAGTGATTCGGTAGTTAAGGATTCATCATGGCAAATATTGCAAAAATTCGTCGCGAGTCACGACTTCGTCGTCATCGTCGCGTTCGTAAAAAGATTTTCGGTACAGCAACACGTCCACGTCTTGCAGTGCACCGCACAAACAAGCACTTCAGCATGCAATTGATCGACGACGAGATCGGTCACACAATTGCTGCTGCTTCCTCTGTTGAAGCAGATATGCGCAGCGATAGCGGCGCAACAGTTTCTGCAGCAACAAAGGTCGGACAACTTATCGCACAGCGCGCCAAGGCAGCCGGGATCTCTACGGTCGTTTACGACCGCGGTGGTTACGCCTACCACGGTCGTGTTGCAGCAGCAGCACAAGCTGCCCGTGACGCAGGATTGGAATTCTGATGAGCAACTTCAATAACTCATTCTCAAACAACACAACTCCACCAGAGCCAGGCGCTCTTCGTGAGTCGCGTGTTATTCACATCAACCGTGTTGCAAAGGTTGTGAAGGGTGGACGTCGTTTCTCCTTCACTGCACTTGTAGTTGTTGGTGACGGCAACGGTCGCGTTGGTCTTGGTTATGGAAAGGCAAAGGAAGTTCCTTTGGCTATCCAAAAAGGAACCGAAGAAGCAAAGCGCAACATGTTTGACGTCGCGCTTGCAGGAACAACAATTACTCACCCCATCCTCGGAATCTCCGGTGCTGGTCGCGTGTTGTTGAAGCCTGCTGCTCCTGGTACTGGTGTTATCGCCGGTGGTGCAGCACGAATCATTCTTGAAGAAGCTGGTGTTCACGACATTCTTGCCAAGTCACTCGGCTCTGCAAACGCCATCAACGTTGCTCGCGCAACAATCGAAGGCCTTCGTACATTGCAGCGCCCAGACGTTGTAGCAAAGCGTCGTGGAATTCCAGCCGAATCTTTCGCTCCTAAGGGCATGTTGAATGCTTACAACGAGCGCCAGAAGGCTCTTGCAGCCGGAGAGGCTCACTAGTCATGGCTGAAAAGACACTTACCGTTACGTTGAAGCGTTCCAAGATTGGCGCAAAGCCAAAATCACGTGGAACACTTCGCGCACTTGGTCTCACCAAGATTGGCGACACCAATACTCTTCCCGACCGTCCGGAAATTCGTGGCATGATTGCTCGCGTTCCGCACCTCATTGAAGTTCAGGAGAACAACTGATCATGCGCGTAGATGAACTCGCTCCAGCACCAGGAAGTTCCAAGCGCCGTATGCGCGTTGGTCGTGGTACAGGCGGTAAGGGTGGCAAGACCGCCGGCCGTGGTACCAAGGGTCAGCAATCACGCGGACGCGGAAAAGTTGCACGTGGTTTCGAAGGTGGCCAGATGCCATTGAAGCAACGTGTTCCAAAACTGAAGGGCTTCAATAACCCATTCCGTGTTGAGTATTACGCTGTCAACCTCGACGCACTCACCGATGTGGGTTTGTCCGAAGTTACTCCAGAGATCTTGGTTGCCGAAGGTGTTGCTCACAAGGGAACACTGGTCAAGATTCTTGGCCGCGGAACCATTTCGATTCCTGTCAAAGTGTCAGCACACGCTGTCTCTAAGTCTGCAGAACAAGCCATTATCGCAGCAGGCGGATCAGTAACGATCTTGCCACTGCCACATAAGATTCGTCCTCCAGCAAACGGAAACCAATTTACCAACCGCTAAGAAAGTCGTTGCTTTCTAGCGCGGCAATCACAAGGAGTCACTCGTGTTCTCAAACCTGAAGAACATCTTTAAGGTGGAGGATCTTCGTAAGAAAGTGTTTTTCACACTTGCGATGATCATGGTGTACCGATTCGGTGCCGGACTTCGTGTTCCTGGCATCGATGCAAGTGCTGTTGCGCAATTGCGTGAAGCATCTAAATCACAAGGTGCCCTTGGTTTCTTGAACTTGTTCTCTGGTGGAGCCTTCGGTTCATTCTCTATCTTTGCTCTCGGCATCATGCCGTACATCACAGCAAGCATCATCATGCAAGTGCTCAACGTGGTCATTCCAAAGTTGCAGGAGTGGCAAGAGATGGGCGCAGTTGGTCAGCGCAAGATCACACAGTGGACTCGCTACGTAGCAGTCGCAATTGCGTTGTTGCAAGGTTCTGGTCTTACGTTTATTTTCGGACAGGGTAATGGCTCAGCATTTTTCGGTGCGGCCGCTCAGGCGCCAGACGTAGTGCTCCTCGATCCTTTTATGCCGCGAGCACTTCTTGTTATTCCGACACTTGTTGCCGGAACAGCATTATTGATGTGGGTTGGTGAACTCATCAGCCAACGCGGTATCTCAAACGGAATGTCCATCCTGATTTTTGCATCAGTTGTTTCGGGTCTTCCATATAGCTATTACTCCATCTTGCAAAGCAAGAAGTTCATCGTATTTGCTGTGTTAGTAGTGGTTTCATTGGCTATTTTGGCTGCCGTTGTGCGTGTTGAACTTGGACAACGTCGTATTCCAGTTCAATTCGCCAAACGAGTTGTTGGTCGTCGTATGACGGGTGGGCAAAGCACATACATTCCACTGAAGGTCAACCAAGCAGGCATTGTTCCAATTATCTTTGCTTCGTCCGTACTTCTGTTACCCGTATTGTTTTCAAACGTGTTGGGTAGCGCAGAAGGCTGGCGTGGTTCTATCGCTAGGTTCGTCAATGACTATTTAGTGAATAGCCAGAACTTGGTGTACATCGTTGGCTTCTTCTTGCTTATCGTCGCGTTTGCATATTTCTATAACTCCATTGCTTTCGATCCCATTCGTCAAGCAGACCAATTGCGTAAGCAAGGTGGATTCATTCCAGGTATTCGTCCCGGACAACAAACTGAGCGGTATCTCGCAAAGGCTGTCAACCGCATCACATTGCCAGGTGCAACGTTTGTCGCGTTCATTGCGATTCTTCCGTACATCATTTTGTGGGTCGGAGATGTTCAGTCGTTCCCATTTGCCGGAACAACGGTGTTGATTGCTGTTGGCGTTGCACTTGAGTTGATGCGCCAGATTGACAGTCAACTCATGTTGCGTAACTACGAGGGTTTCTTGAAGTGACCACTGGCCCTGTGGGGCAGTGGTATACCCAATTGGGTGTTCAGAGGTTGAAATGATTCCTGGAGCGAGGATCGTAATGTTGGGCCGCCAAGGTGCGGGCAAGGGCACGCAGTGCATTCGTTTGTCTCGTCACTTCGTGGTTCCTCATATTTCCACCGGCGACATGTTGCGCGCAGCTGTACGTGAGGGAACAGAACTTGGCTTGATGGCCAAGGCCGTCATCGACTCAGGCAGCCTCGTGGGAGACGACATCATGGTCGGAATCATCACTGAGCGCCTCGATCAGGACGATGCCCGCGTACGTGGCTACATTCTCGATGGATTCCCTCGCACCGTCGCCCAGGCTGTCTCACTCGACGCTGTCACGGCTAAACGACCCATCGATATGGTCATCGACCTCGATGTCCCACGTGATTTGGTGCTTTCACGGCTCTCAGCCCGACGAGTGTGCCGAGACTGTGCTGCCAACTACCAGGCCAAGGGCAATGAACCTCAGCCATGGACCTGCGAAAACTGTGGTGGGGACGTGGTGCAGCGTGATGACGACACCCCAGATGCCATCAATCGCCGCCTCGACCTCTATGAATCCCAAACTCAGCCTCTTATTGAGTTCTACAGCTCGACTGGTCGCTTGGTGACCGTCAATGGGGTGGGAGCCCCAGACGAGGTCTTCGAGGGGTTGACCCGAGCAGTCGAACAAAGACGGTGATGGCCACTTGGCGCTTGGGAAATACGCCGATAGCATTGCCACTCGCCCCTATCGCAAGTCTGCTATTGGGGCATCCTGTCCCAACCATCAAGGAGACCACCCTGGCTAAGGCGAAAGAAGATGCGATCGTGTTCGAAGGCACGATTCTCGAATCCCTGCCGAACGCAATGTTTCGCGTGGAATTAGAGAACGGCCACAACGTGCTCGCTCATATCTCTGGAAAAATGCGTATGCACTACATCCGTATTCTTCCAGGCGACAAAGTTCAGGTGGAACTCACCCCATACGACCTCACCCGAGGTCGCATTACATACAGGTTCAAGTGAGAACGCAATGAAAGTACGCCCAAGCGTCAAGAAAATTTGTGAAAAGTGCAAGGTCATTCGTCGTCACGGACGAGTAATGGTGATCTGCGAAAACCCGCGCCATAAGCAGCGCCAGGGTTAGAAAGTCAACGAAGGAAACGTATATATATGGCACGTATTGCTGGCGTCGACATCCCGCGCGAAAAGCGCTTGGAGATTTCGTTGACATACATTTTTGGAATCGGTCGTTCGACATCACAAAAAATTTGTGATGCAACCGGACTAAGCCCCAACACTCGCGTACGCGATCTCACTGAAGATGAAGTGAATCGCATTCGTGGCTGGGTCGACCAGAACATCACCGTCGAAGGTGACCTGCGCCGCGATGTGCAGCAGGACATCAAGCGCAAGATCGAAATCGGATGCCTTCAAGGTGTTCGTCATCGCAAGGGTCTTCCCGTCCGTGGACAGCGCACGCATACAAACGCGCGCACACGTAAGGGACCAAAGAAGACTGTTGCTAACAAGAAGAAGGCAGTGAGGTAGACCCATGGCCAAGGCACAAGCAGGCGGACGTCGTCCACGTAAGCGCGAGCGCAAGAACGTAACTTCTGGTGTAGTTCACATCAAGAGTTCGTTCAACAACACAATCGTTTCCATCACCGACTCAGAAGGCAACGTCATCGCGTGGGCATCTTCTGGTGGTGTTGGTTTCAAAGGTTCACGTAAGTCAACTCCTTTTGCTGCACAAATGGCAGCAGAGAAGGCTGGCAAGGCTGCAATGGAGCATGGTCTTCGTCGCGCCGAAGTGCACGTAAAGGGACCAGGTTCTGGTCGCGATACAGCATTGCGTTCTATTCAGAATCTTGGCATTGAAGTGTCGGGTATCAAGGATGTCACTCCTGTCCCACACAACGGTTGCCGTCAGCCAAAGCGTCGTAGGAGCTAATCATGGCCCGTTACACCGGACCCAAGGTGCGTATCTCGCGCCGCCTTAACACAAACATTTTCGAAAACGCCAAGGGCTCAAAGGCTCTTGATCGTCGTCCGTTCCCACCAGGGCAACACGGACGTACACGTCGTCGTAATGCTGGTAGCGAATACCTTGCTCAAATGCAAGAGAAGCAGAAAGCTAAGTACATCTACGGTGTACTCGAGCGTCAATTCCGCCGCACATACGAAGAAGCATCACGCTTGGCTGGTCCAACTGGTGAGAACTTGCTTCGTCTTCTCGAGCAGCGCCTCGACAACATCGTGTTCCGTGCAGGTTGGGGAGCAACTCGCCCTCAAGCACGTCAGTTCGTAAACCACGGCCTCATTCAGGTCGATGGAAAGCGCGTTGACATTGCATCATTTCGTGTGAAGCGTGGACAAGTCATTGCACTTGCTCCAAAGGCTCGCGACATGATCCAGATTCAACACAACATCGACACACTCGACCGTCCACTTGTTGGTTGGCTCGAAGCTGGAGACAAGCAAGTCACTGTTCGTGATTTGCCTCAGCGCGAGCACATCGACGTACCCGTCCGCGAACAACTCATCGTTGAGTTGTACTCAAAGTAACCCCTAGCCCTTCCACCAGGAGCGAATCATGCTTGTTATCCAACGCCCATCAGTCGAAGCAATCGGCGACGACCACCCAACACGCCAGCGTTTTGCAGTTGGCCCACTTGAGCCTGGCTTTGGCCACACAATTGGCAACTCATTGCGTCGTACGTTGTTGTCATCCATTCCGGGTGCAGCAATTACAACTGTCAAGTTCGACGGCGTAGAGCACGAGTTCACCGTCATCAAGGGAATGACCGAAGACATCACAGAGTTCATCATGAACTTGAAAGATGTTGTCGTTGTTTCTCGCAGTGACGAGCCAGTAGTTGTTCGCATCGACGTCAAGGGCCCAATGGTTCTTACTGCTGCAAACATTCCAACAACATCTGATATCGACATCTTGAACCCATCACTGCACCTTGCAACACTGAATGCAGGAGCACAGTTGGCACTCGACATTACGTTCGAGCGCGGACGTGGTTACCTTTCAACCGATCGCGATGCAGAGAGCCGCATCATTGGCGTCATCCCCATTGACTCAATCTTCTCTCCAGTACGCCGCGTCATGTTTGAAGTAGAGCCAACTCGCGTTGCGCAAAGCACAAACTACGATCGCCTTGTTCTCGACATCGAGACCGATGGTTCAATCTCTCCACGTGAATCTCTTGCATCAGCATCAGCAACACTTCGTTCACTTGTTGATCTCATCGCAACTTTGTCTGAAGAGCCACAGTCGCTCGAGCTCAGTGAGCCAATGGGTGCAAATGTCGGAGTTCCTGACCTTGACCTTCCAATCGAAGATCTCGATCTCAGCGAGCGTCCACGCAACTGCTTGAAGCGCGGACAGATCAACACCATTGGTGAGCTTTTGTTGAAGAGCACCGATGACCTTTTGAACATCACCAACTTTGGCCAGAAGAGCTTGGATGAAATCATCCAGAAGCTCGACGAGCGCGGCCTCACGCTTCGCGCGTAATTACGAGAATTTAGGAGACCACCATGCCAACACCACGTCGCGCCCCACGTTTCGGCGGAAGTGCACAGCACCAGCGCCTCATGATGGCCAACATGGCTGCTTCACTTTTCGCTGCAGAAGGAATCGTTACCACCGAGGCAAAAGCCAAGGCATTGCGTCCGATTGCAG
The DNA here is from genome assembly GCA_044354565.1 of Ilumatobacteraceae bacterium. Classification (GTDB taxonomy): domain Bacteria; phylum Actinomycetota; class Acidimicrobiia; order Acidimicrobiales; family Ilumatobacteraceae; genus UBA2093. The sequence goes on along the minus strand of JBIKZT010000016.1, from coordinate 8,976 downwards.
AAAAGTTAATCACCAAGGCCAAGAAGGCTCAGGAAGATTCACCACTTCGCGTTCACCGCATTCGTCAAATTCAGGGTTACCTCGGTGACAAGGAAATGACAGCAAAGCTTGTTAACGAAGTTGCACCGCGTTACAACACACGCAATGGCGGATACACCCGCATCTTGAAGCTTGGCAATCGCCAGGGCGACGCTGCGCCAATGGCGCGCATCGAACTGATCTGATTCATCCCGGTCATGGAACCGGAACAAAACGCTATGAACGAACCCGCCTTACGGCGGGTTCGTTTGCGTGTGGGGTACCACGGCGCCGCGTATAGCGGATTTCAAATCAATCCTGCGTACGTCACCATCGAAGGTGTTCTCACCGATGCAATTTCCACCATTGTTCGTCACCCTGTTCATCTCAGTACTGCGGGTCGTACCGATGCGGGTGTACATGCAATAGGGCAAGTCATCACATGCGACATTCCCGCAGCAATGAATCTGCATCGTTTAGTGCGCAGCGTGAATGGTTTGTGTGCGCCACATATCGCAGTTTCAGATGCGCAATGGGTAGACAATGATTTCGACGCTCGCTACAGCGCAACCTGGCGTCAGTACAAATACACCGTGGTGAATACATGGGAACCGCAACCAATGTTGGTTGATCGTTCATGGCACGTGCGCGAACCGTTGTCTATCCCACTTATGAATTTGGCCTGTGATGCGTTGTATGGGGAACAAGATTTTGCGGCCTTTTGTCGAAAGCCGTTGGAAGGCGAAGGTGAGCCCGTCAGAACCAGTCATCGGTATTTGTTCTCCGCGAAGTGGACAGCCGAGGACGGCGGGCTCGCCGTTTTCGATATTCGGGCAAATGCCTTCTGCCACCAGATGGTGCGTGGAATCGTGGGTTTCTTGGTGGATGTGGGCCGGGGGAGACGCCCGCCCAGTGATACTCGAGCGGTCTTGTTGGCCCGCGATAGGGCCCACGGTTCAGCCGTTGCCCCCGCACAGGGCTTGACCTTCTGGGATGTGGGCTACGACGGGGTGAGAGTGCATCCTCGGCCTCATTCGTGAATCCTCTTTCGACGGTTGCCGTGTGGCCTAATACGCCCCTATCCTTACCAAGCCCCCTTTTTGCGGGGTTCCGGCGGCCCGGGTTGGGCCACCCATAAGGAAGTCTCATGCGTACCTATTCTCCGAAAGCCAGTGAAATCCAGCGTGTCTGGTACATCGTCGACGCCGAAGGCCTTGTCCTTGGTCGCGTGTGCACAGAAGTTGCACGTATTTTGCGCGGCAAGCACAAACCAGTCTTTGCACCTCACATGGACATGGGCGATCACGTCATCATCATCAACGCATCAAAGATCGTGATGACATCTGGCAAATCAGAAAAGAACATGGTGTACACCTACTCGGGTTACCCAGGTGGTTTGAAGAGCGAGACATATCAGAACCTTCTCGATCGCAAGCCTGCCGATGCAATCGCACGTTCCGTTGCTGGCATGTTGCCAAAGGGAACACTTGGTCGCCAGATGGTCAAGAAGCTCAAAGTGTATGCAGGTGCAGAACACCCACATGTTGCACAGTCTCCAATCGCACTCGACCTCAGCGCTGCCAAGGCTCGCTAAATCACTAAGGAATTATCGTGGCTAACACACCTCTCACTCAGACAACTGGTCGTCGTAAAGAAGCAGTTGCTCGCGCAGTTGTACGCGCTGGTTCTGGCAAGCTCACTGTAAATGGTCGCCCAATCGAGGCGTACTTCACCACAGCAACACAGCGCATGGTTGTTACCGAAGCATTGCGCGTAGTCGATCGTGAACAGTCTTTCGATATCGATGCAAACATTTTCGGCGGCGGAGTAAACGGTCAAGCCGGAGCACTTCGCATGGCGATTGCACGTTCACTCATCGAGATGGATCCTGAAACACGTCCTGCATTGAAGAAGGCCGGTCTTCTTACTCGCGACTCACGTCGTAAGGAAAGCAAGAAGTACGGTCTCAAGAAGGCGCGTAAGGCGCCTCAGTTCACCAAGCGATAATTTCGTTACGCGGGCTTTGCGCGCGTTATTGAAAAGACCACTGCATGTTGCACTTCGGAACAGATGGTGTCCGTGGCGTTGCCATCGATGAACTCACTCCTGAACTAGCTCGTGACCTTGCGCGTGCAACATCACGCGTCCTTCAGCCCGTAGCGGTGGTTATTGGCCGCGACACACGGGAAAGTGGCCCTGCATTAGAGAAAGCAATCATCGATGGTTGTGCAGCAGAAGGCGTACCTGTCTATCTATTAGGCGTTGCACCAACGCCGGCTGTTGCTTTTGCGTCTGAGCGCAATGGTTGGGTGGGGATTGCAATCACTGCATCGCATAACCCGTGGGCTGATAACGGCATCAAAGTGTTTGCATCTGGCGGCGTCAAATTAGACGACGCTGAACAAATTGAGATTGAGCGCGTATGGCATGCGCTTACAGCAGAGCCAGCGCCTGTTGCTCTCGGCACTGTTCATGACGCTTCACACGTTGTCGCTGAATATGCAACGCACCGATTCAATGTCATCGGTGGTTCGTTAGCAGGCTTATCTGTTGTGTTGGACTGTGCGCACGGTGCAATGTCATCAGTTGCTGCTGAAGTATTCCATGTAGCTGGAGCAAGTGTAGAAGTAATCAATGCGTCGCCAAATGGCCGCAATATCAATGAACAATGCGGTGCAACATCTCCGCAGGCGTTAGCGCAGCATGTCATTGCGACTCGAGCAGATCTTGGCATTGCATTCGATGGTGACGGCGACCGACTCATGGCCGTCACTGCAACTGGCCGAGTGATTGATGGCGACTATCTCATGGCAATCGCTGCACTCGATCTTTCGTCACGCGGATTGTTGCGTAACAAGGGTGTTGCTGTAACGGTCATGTCGAATCTTGGTTTCCATCACGCAATGAGAAATCATGATGTGGACGTAGTGGTAACACCAGTAGGTGACCGCAATGTTTTAGTGGCGCTTGATGAGTATGACTTTGTGTTGGGTGGAGAACAGAGTGGTCACATCGTGCATCGTGCTCACGCAACAACGGGCGATGGCTTACTTGCTGCACTTGTTTTGTGTGAGTACTTGGTGCGCTCCAAAGAAACGCTCGACGAAGCGGTGACAATTATGGAGACCTACCCACAAATTCTCATCAATGTGCGCACAGAGAATCGTGTTCACGACCCTGTTGCAGATATTGCATCGCAAGTTGCTGCTGCAGAAAAGGAACTGGGCGACGAAGGCAGAATCTTGGTGCGCGCATCTGGCACGGAGCCATTAGTGCGAGTCATGGTGGAAGCGGCAAATGAATCACTCGCACACAGCACAGCGAAAGCTCTTGCTCTTGCGCTTATTGCCGTTCACGGTGGAAGCATCGAAGGGAAGCACTAGGCCGAGATGGCTTAGTAACCTATAGAAATGTGCGGCATTATTGGTATCTTGCCTCGCCCAACCGGGCGAGTAGCGCCAGAGCCTAAAGACATCATTGCTTTACTTGATGCTGCTCTAAGTTCTACAGACATCGGCGAAATGTCGCATGCTTTGATAGCAGCCGACCAATTGTTGCGTGGCGACGCCGGCATTCGCACTCTTGCGGGCAACCTGTCGCTCGTTGGTGAGATTGTTGTCCGTCTCGATGCCATCGACGCCCTCGCTAATCGTGAAGAGGTACGCATTGATGCGCTTCATGTCGACACGGCAACTCTCGATGCAGACTCTGCGCGTTTGTCCCAGGTTCGTGATGCTTCATGGTCTTTGCGGAGGGATCGATTGCGTACTGCAGATGCAGTGCATTCATTGGCTGGTCGTAATGCCTCAGAGTCGTCACTTGCCGGGTATCTCAGTATTCAACAGTCGCTCTCTGCGCTCGATCGTATGGAAGTACGTGGCCGAGATTCTGCAGGCATCAGTGTCCTTGTGTCGTCTGCATCATTCGCGCAGATTGCTAATGATCTCCAAGATGCAGTAGCCCAGAGAACATTGGACCCATTGTTTGCCAGTGGAAGTGTTCGACATCGCGGGGCGACAATTGTGTTTGTTTACAAAGCCGCAGCCGAGATTGGCGAACTTGGTGACAACACCAAACACATTCGCGAACAAGTAGCAGCCGACGATTTATTGCGCCGAGTCCTGTCTGTTCCAGACGCACAAACAGTGGTGCTTGGACACACACGTTGGGCAAGCGTCGGAATCATCTCGGAACCTAATGCGCACCCAGTGAATGGCGAAGAAATTGCTGGGGGAAGTGATTCCGTATCTGTTGCAGTTCTGAATGGCGACGTGGATAACCATGCCGACCTGAAAGTGCGTCACAATCTTCGTTTCGCTGACCCCATCACGACTGACGCCAAAGTCATTCCTGCACTGGTTGATCGTGGTCGCCTCGGTGGCGCATCCTCGCTCGACGCTTTTCTTAATGCCGTTACGCAGTTCGAGGGAAGTGTTGCAATCGGGTATTGCTCAGCAGACGAGCCTGGCGAAATGTACTTGGCATTAAATGGCAGTGGCCAAGGCTTGTATGTAGGTCTTGCAGAAGACCGGTTCATCGTTGCGAGTGAGACCTACGGAACAGTGGAAGAAACTCTTCAATACATTCGCCTTGATGGTGAGACACCATTACATAAAGATCAGCCAAGTTCTCGTGGTCAAGTAGTGCGTCTGTCTCAGGCTGGAGCAGGAACATTGGATGGCATTTCAATGTATGCCTACGACGGAACACTTATTCCACTTTCTGCTGCTGATGTGCACATCGCCGAAGTCACTACTCGCGATATTGATCGTGGAGATGCACCCCACTTCTTGCTGAAGGAAATTCGCGAAGCACCTCGTAGTTTTCGAAAGACCATTCGTGGTCGCACAGTAGAGAACAATGGTTTACTCGTTCCAGAGTTAGACGAATTCACGTTGCCTTCAGCGATTGTTGAGAAAATTCGGTCGGGCGTTATCAAACGAATTCGTATCATTGGTCAGGGAACCGCGGCAGTCGCCGGGACATCACTAGTTCCAGTGCTTGGCTCTTTGCTTGATTCGTCTGTTCACGTTGAAGCTCTCACTGCTACTGAATTATCAGGATTCGCTATGTCAACAGAGATGTCCGACATGCTTGTAATTGCGGTGAGCCAAAGTGGAACCACTACAGATACAAACAGAACTGTCGACCTTGTCGTGTCTCGTGGCGCATCGGTACTTGCAATAGTTAACAGGCGTGGTAGCGAGTTGGCTAGCAAAGCACATGGTGTCTACTACACCTCAGATGGTCGCGATGTTGAGATGAGCGTTGCTAGTACTAAGGCGTTTTATGCCCAAGTAGCAGCAGGTGCAATCTTGTCATGTGCAGTTGCACAAGCAACAGGTCGTGTACATCCGGAGCGTATGCATCGAATTTTGTCGTCACTCATCGACATGCCATCGGCAATGGAGGCTGTCCTTGCCCAGCGCAGCAGTATCGCTGCAATTGCTCATGAGCACGCACCATCTCGTCGGTATTGGGCAGTTGTGGGCAGCGGTCCAAACACTGTTGCGGCAAATGAAGTGCGAATCAAACTTTCCGAGTTGTGTTACAAATCCATTTCGTGTGACATTACCGAGGACAAGAAACACATAGACCTTTCATGTGAACCGATGATTATTGTGTGTGCAGCGGGACTCTCCGAGGGGACTGCTGCAGACGTCGCAAAAGAAGTAGCAATCTTTAAGGCTCACAAAGCAGTGCCAATTGTTATTGCAACAGAAGGCGAGACACGCTTCGATGCCGCAGCAGCAGTTGTGTCCGTTCCTGTTGCAGACCCAGCACTGGCTTTTGTGTTGTCTGCCATGGTGGGCCATCTCTTCGGATACGAAGCTGCTCTAGCTATCGATGCACTAGCTAAGCCATTGCGCCAATTGCGCGAAGTAGTGGAACTCATTGTTGGTCGTGGTGGCACAGGTGATGATGCTCTCGGAAAAGTAGAACGCCAGATTCTTCCTGTGGCTCAACAATTCTTTGCCGCTTTACGAACTGGCCAATATGACGGCAACCTCGAGGCGTCAACTGCTGTTCAGTTGGTGGCTATGTTGCGCACGGTCACTGGCCCACAACCATTGCAGACATATCAGCGAGAGACAGGCAAAGTTGCCTCGCCTGCAGTACTCCTTGATGATCTAGTAGCGGCACTGACGCGCGGCATCGATGAACTGACTCGTCCGATCGATGCCATCAAACATCAGGCAAAGACTGTCACCGTGGGCATTTCTCGCAGCGAAGAAGGTCTCTTCGACCGTGCACTGGTCAAGGCCGTTGTAGATGCCGGTGCGGCGCGCGAACAATTGTCGTACGCAACACTGAAAGTTCTTGCTGCCCTCGACGCTGCAGTTGATTCCGTAGTCGGATACACAAGGTATGCAATCAGTGGTGATCCAACTGTGAACCTTGCAACCATCTCGATTGTTGAACGCGGCGGACTCGCATTGCAATTGTCTTCGCGCGTAGAAGCAAATACATCGCTCATGGGAACAAAGCGTCGTGTGGCCGCAGAGCAAGAAGTGTTAGTGGCGCGTGGTCGTAAAGATGGACGCACAGTTATCTTCGTTCCAGAAGTAAAGGGTGCCGAGACTGTCGGTATCACGCTTGTGCATGTTGCGTTTAGAGAAAGCATGAGCGCTTCAACCGTGCGTCAAGTTCTGCAGGGGTATGACCGCAGATACGACCGCCTTGTGGACTGGGTAACAGAATCCGAAGGCGCTTTCCGCGAAGATCGTCTCGCTGAAGTTGCTATTGCTGATCTGCTCATCAATCCGGTATCTGAAAGCGCCAACTTGTGGCGCACTGGTGGCAATCAGTAATGCAGGGCATCGGGATTGATGCCGTCGATATTCAACGTTTTCGTGAGTTGCTCATTCGTCGGCCACATTTGCGCACTCGGTTGTTTACAGAACAAGAACTGACGTCGCTCTCTGGTCGTGTCGATGATGCTGGTTCGTTAGCTGCGCGTTTTGCTGTTCGCGAAGCAACCATGAAGGCTTTGGGTGTGGGTCTTGGAGCATTCGATTTCCACGATGTCTCTGTGCACAGTGCCGACTCTGGTGCTCCTGAACTGGTGGTGACTGGTCGAGCTTTGGAATTAGCAACGAATCGTGGAGTAGATGGCTGGCATGTTTCCATTACCCATACAGATTCTGTTGCGATGGCCGTAGTAGTCGCCCTTTAAAGTACCGTTCGCCAGACAAGGCCAGTTTCGGATTGGAACGGCCTAATGCTTGACGCCAAAATGTTAGTTGTATTAGGCTACTGAGTATCCTTCTGCACTATAAGAAATAGGTACATTAGACATTAGGGTGGTGAAAGTGAAGAAAAATAGAAAGAATTCCGGCCTCGATTGGCTGTACGAGCGCATGGAAGAGCTCGAGTACGCCAGTTTGGAGGAAGCAGCTAAGGCTTGCGAACTTAATCGGGGGAATTTGTACCGGTACTTCACATTCGTGACTCGCCCGTCGATTGATGTTGTGCCTTCATTATGTCGGGGGCTAGATGCTTCGCCCGAGGAGATTCTTGTCGCACTAGGAATTCAAATTAAGTGATTGTGACGTCTGGCTAATTAGCTGGTCGAATAAGGAGTTTTCCATCAATAAGTTCGAAAGATCGAGCTGTTTTGCGTGTTGAAAAAAGCGAATAAAAATCGCGCCTGATGTCTCCGGGTAGTTCTAAACCACAGATTTGAAGCGCTTTCTCAAGTGGCATCGTGGGAGACATCAACAATCTCGTGAGTCCGTTAGGAAAGGTTTCTATCTTGGGAACGAGTATGGCCTCATCTAGATAAATTTCTACCAATATCGGCCCCCTAGCCTTTGTTGTATATTTACAACATTACTGCCCCTAGTGTCCAAATTGGCGGCGATTTCGTTGGAAAATACCACTAACTTCTCTCTCTGGCCGCTGAAGAGCGTCGACTCGGCCGCGCAGTCATTGCCAGCCTCCAGATTTAGCCTTGTCGTGCCAGAGAGTGACACTCACAATTGTCTCGTTGCGTTTTAGCAACGGTAAGTGTTACGCTTGGTCCGTTCAAAACGATACGGCTGACACCGCCAATTTGGTCGTTGCTTTTTAGCAACACTAGGTGTTACGCTAGTTGAACTTCGCAACAATACGGCTGCCATGCCATGGGAGAAACTATGAAAAATTCGAATAAGAAGCATAGAAAAAACACGAATCGATCAGTAGCCAGTGATCTCTCGTTCAACAAGAAGATGCTCCTGGCAACTCTTGGAACGTCAATCGTGGGCGTCAATAGTGGCCTCGCGCCATTGCACGCAGCTGGCGTTTCATCGCTCGTAGATGGTTTTGAAGTCGCGGGAGGATCGCAGACTATTAACCAATACGTCGGTGTAACACCCACAAAGATTTTTAGTACTTCACTCACGAACGGCACCACCAGAACTCAACAAGTGGCTGGCCTTTACGGAGTGCCGTCGAATTCGCCCATGGCGATGATTGCGATTAACTCAAGTCAAGTGTCAAAAGATGGACAAATGGCAGTCTGGACAGAGGGAAGTTCAGCGCCAGCATCTGGTCGCTTGTCTTTATTTACTATTCATAACTCGACAGTCACAATGTTTGTAAAACTTGACTCGACTGGCAGCTTCAAGATTCGCCCAATCGGAACAAACGTCAAGGTAACAGTAAGCGTTGTTGGATACATGGTGCCTACGGTCGTAACGAACGGTACGAACGGTACGAACGGTGCCGTTGGAGCTACTGGAGCAACTGGTGCAACTGGTGCAACTGGAGCACGTGGCGCAACCGGTGCAACTGGTGCGAACGGTACGAACGGTGCTGATGGTGCACCTGGTGCAACCGGAGCTACTGGTTATTGGGATCAGAACAGTTTCAATGAATGGGGAGATCCAGTCACATATGCAATTGGTGACCTTGTTGCCTACGAGGGATCTACTTATATCGCAACTACCGGTGGAGCGTTAGGCACTCCGGGAA
>JBIKZT010000167.1:0-2749 GCA_044354565.1 Ilumatobacteraceae bacterium | reverse complement strand
CTTGAAGCCCAGCATGTCATTGGCAATTACTCGGTCATGTTTTTCGAAGGCACCAAGAGCTTGAATCTCTTTGACTTCGGTGATCATGCGATCACCTAGTGCAATGAGTGTCTGCTTGTGATCCTCCGAGTGTTGCGAACCATTCTCCATGATGACGGCGACTTCTTCGTCAGTCACCAATGATCGTCCGTAATCCACCAAAGGCAATTGGTCACGAATCGCTGGGTCCGCAAATTTCTTCAAGAAATCGGGTAACTCCATGATGTGAGTGTCTGCGTCATATAGAACTCGGTCTCCTGCGTAAGTCATGTGGTTTCCCCTTTCACACTGCAAAGAACGGTACCACCGTGCAGGTTTTTACACCTCAGCGAAAGGTCACGGCTACCTCCCGGCTACCCAGACCAAGTAAACATGGGGTGTGCGCATTCTTGTAACAAACGACGACGGTATTGATTCAATCGGACTTCATGTATTGGCTCGTGCCATGCGTCCCTACGGCGAAGTAGTAGTTGCGGCGCCAGACCAGGAGTATTCGGGTGCTGGTGCAGCAATTGGTGCGTTGCACATCATCCAGCCTGAAGTGCAACGTCGACATATAGAAGGTATCGATACTGCGTGGGCAGTAACTGGTCCGCCTGCTCTGTGCGTTTTCTTCGCACGCCTTGGTGTGTACGGGCCTCAATTTGATCTTGTTGTGTCTGGCATTAACCCTGGAGCAAATGTTGGTCGCGCTGTGTATCACTCAGGAACAGTTGGTGCGGCCATCACGGCACGTAATGGTGGAATCAGTGGAATTGCAATTAGCCAAGCCGTCACCGGATTCGGAGTTGAAGGCCAAGGTTGGGATGATGCACTCAAAGGACAGATGTGGGACTCAGCTGCCACCGTTGCGCAAAGTGTTGTTGAAGGTTGGATCGCAGATCGCCCAAAGGAAGCTGTTGTCATCAACGTAAATGTTCCGAACTGCGCAGTGAGCGAAATGAAAGGCTGGCGCCGCACCGACATTGGTCATGTAGTCACGCGTGCGATGGCAGGAGCCGAACTTGAACCAAAGGAAGGTCACGACGGTGCGTTCTATGTTCGCATGACTTATGGCGACACCATTCAGATGCCCGGCGATACCGACGGTGGAGCAGTTGAGAACGGCGAAGTGGCCATTACATACATCGGTCGATTCAATGATGTGCCTTCACAAGGTTCCGCAGCAGTAAACAGTGCTCTGACTTCCCTCGTAGGTGAAGCGAACACTCTGCACTCATAGCCACGCTCTCCCTTCGCCACTACGGTGAAGCAATGACCGATTGGCAAGACCTCACTCGACGTGCATCATTTGCGTCGCACCAATTACTGGGATGGATCTTTTGGGATCCACGCGCCAAAGAAAACTTGGCAGCACTCGGTGTTCCTGATGGCTTAGGCCACTACATCATCAATCGCAGCGCGCCACTTGCTATTGCCGGACCTGAAGCAGTGTTCGCAGCGTTCTACACAATCAAACGCGAGTTCATTCAGTTTTGCCTCAACCACGCATCGCCACATATCAATAATTGGCACGATGTCACGGTTGCTCGCGATGCAGCTGTTCGTGCTGGTCTCGAAGAGATGACGCCGCAGATTATTGAACCATTTGGTTTGCTCGCCGAAGATCTTTGGAAGACAGTTGATGCCATTCCTGCGAGTGGGCGCGTTCTTTTTGCCGCCCATAAATCATGGCCACGACCTACAGACCCATTGATGTCTGCATGGAACGCGCTGAACTGCATTCGCGAATGGCGCGGTGATACGCACTTCGGAATCTTGTTGAACGACAACATTGGTGTTGTAGAAGCTGGGCTCTTGCATGATGCATGGATGGGTTACCCCAAAGAATGGATTCCTCGTAGCCGTGGAGCTGACGACGCAGAAATTGCGGCTGCACTCGAGAACTTGTCAGCGCGAGGATTCGTAACTGATGGTGTTGTTAACGATGAAGGTGTTGCGTACCGCGTAGAACTGGAACGCCGCACAGATGTCTTGTGCGAAATTGCGTGGCGACACTTCGGTGAAGCGAACACATTGAAGTTGTTGTCGATACTTGAGCCTGTTGGTGAGCGCTATGTGCAACACATCAACGAATGTGCCGGCGACAACTGGATGCCCGCCGCTCGCCCACGGCGTCGCTAAGCCGAATGCGGTAGCCCGATTCGCACTGACACGCCGGGTGAATACAACACATGCGCCGGACCAGTTGGCGCGGGTAATCCAGATGCCGTCACCAGAGTGTCATTGAGATACTCAAGTGTCGCTGAATGCAGAATCCATGTTTCGTGATCAACAGGTGCATAACGAATCTTGGAACCAAATCCTTTTGAATACAGACCCCATCGCGCTGACAAAAATACTGATAACTCATCAGGTGTTTCAATACGTTCTCCGATTGAAATCTTGATATGAGTCGATGCTCTGCTCGGCCATCTGCGTTTCACAGTTGTCTCCAGAGATTCAGAATTCACAACATGTGATGCACTCCCCCAGCAATACGGCAAGAAATACGATGCACGTGCAGCTAATGCAGGAATAAAGCGATTGACATCAAGAGAGAAGAACCACACTCCTGGTATTCCGTCTTTCTTGACATAAGTACGCACATTCACTTCGGGGAATGAACCGAAGTATGGAATAGCTGGCGTTCCTGGAAAAGAGATATTGCGCATTGAGAATGGGATCAGACCAACCCATGCGTCTCCATCAAAAGTGTCCACTTCGAGGC
>JBIKZT010000166.1:0-2751 GCA_044354565.1 Ilumatobacteraceae bacterium | reverse complement strand
ATCGGGTGACGCAAGGCCGGCCCATTCGTCAACACCGCCAAGCAGTGCGTTCTCACGTGCTTCTTCCAACACTTCACGCCATGAAGCTTCATCAAGGCGCCCGGCGTGTGATGTTCCGGTGCGACCGTCGATGATGACACGAATGCCAACACCTTGACTCTGTGCTGAAACGAAATGTTCTACCTCGCCTTGATACACACGTATATCTGTTTCACGACCACGCGAAACATGCGCTTCGATTTGTTCACCCGGACGCGCCTCAGCAATAACGGCATCGGCAATTGCTTGCAGGTCGTCAACGCTCTTCTTGCTCATGCTGCGGTTCCACCAATTGTGAGTGACTTCACACGAAGTGTTGGTTGGCCATCACCAACAGGCACGCCCTGACCGTCTTTGCCACAAGTTCCTGGGTTACCCATTGCAAAGTCGTTACCGAGCAAGTCAATGTCGGCAAGTACTTGTGGTCCATTACCGATCAAGTTGCTTTCGCGTAGTGGCTCGGTGATTTGTCCGTTTTCAATGAGGTACGCCTCAGTCATGCCAAATACAAAGTCGCCTGTTGCAGTGTTGACCTGACCGCCACCCAACTTGGCTACATACACACCTTTCTCAGTAGCACGCACAATTGCGTCGGGTTCTTCGTTGCCATTTAGTACAAAAGTGTTTGTCATACGCACCATTGGCAAGTGCTCATAGCTTTGGCGCCTGCCGTTGCCACTTGGTGCACGACCTTCCTTACGTGCACGAATGTGATCCCACATGTAATCGGTGAGCACACCATCTTGAATGAGCACGTTGCGTTGACTTGCGTGTCCTTCATCGTCAATACCAATGGCGCCCCACTCGCGCGACATTGTGCCGTCGTCTACCAAGGTGACAAGCGGAGACGCAACAAGTTCACCAACGCGGTTTGCGTACACACTGGCACCACGCGCAACAAGGTCTGCTTCCAAACCGTGTCCACAAGCTTCGTGGAACAACACGCCACCAGAACCGCATTTGATAACAACTGGCATTGCGCCGCTTGGGGCAGGTCGAGCACTCAACTTGCTCACTGCCTGGCGTGCTGCGCGTTCTGCCAACTCGGCAACGCTTTCTTCTTCAAACAATTCAAAACCAATGGTGTGACCAAGCGAGTCATAACCCGTTTGCATGCCACCGTCACCGTTGGCCACTGCGCTCACACGAAAAATGGTGCGTACTTGTTCGTCGGTTGCAAATACGCCATCAGAGTTTGCAATCAGAATGCGTCGCGTGCTGTCGCTGTAGCCGGCGCTCACTTGCACAATGCTTCCGTCAATTCCGCGTGCAACATCGTTGGCAATGCTGAGCAGTTCAATCTTGCGTGCCTTCGGAACAGATTGCGGTGCAATACGTACGTTGTTTACCTGCTGACGCTTCACAGGGCCAAGCGACACTGTGTGAGTGTGGCCATCGCCCGTACTTGCTGCGGCTGCGGCTGCTTCGGCAGCTGCCATCAGGCCCGCTTCGCTGAGATCTGCTGTGTAAGCAAAACCTGTGGTCTCGCCATTGATGACGCGAATGCCAGCACCCGAGTCACGACCGCTTGAGACCTGCTCCACCACGCCATCATCAAGGCCGGCGCCCATAGAGCGTTTGTCCTCTATAAAGACCTCGGAGAACCCTGCTCCGGTGGCCCTTCCTTTTGCCAGCACCCGTGCCAAGACGGATGAATCGAACTCGTGGGAAAGATCTATGAGACTCACAAGGTCAAATCCTACTTGGGCTGTAGAGCCCAAGCCTCGGGCAGGGTCGTATTGTGGAGGGCACATGTCAGACGCGTCAATTGCCTCTTCACCCGACGAGGTGCGTGAGCACCGTACGAGGTGGTGGAAAGAAGTCCTCATTATGGGTGGCTTCTATTTCGTGTACTCCCTGACGCGTAACCAATTTGGGTCCATTGAGGTGAAGGGCTCAGACGTGCCGCTTCATTCGTTCAACAATGCGATGAAGGTCATTCGCTGGGAGCGCGCTGTTGGCCTGTATCACGAAGAATCCATTCAACAGTTCATGCTTCCGTACAAATGGATTCTTCAGGCATTGAACACGTATTACGGCACCGCTCACTTCGCAGTCACGCTTGGAGTGTTTTTCGTATTGTTCCACAAACGCAAAGACGTGTTCCCACTGTTCCGTAATGCACTCGCAGCAATGACTGGCCTTGCAATTATCGGTTTTGCACTTTTCCCATTGATGCCGCCGCGATTGCTTGATGCTCCGTGCCCTGGAACTATAAAAACGGTTGCAGAGGGCGCAACCATTGTTGATGGCGTAGTCGTGCCGAAAGCGACCTTTGGTGGTGAATGCATCCCCACCAAGTTGCGCAACTACAACGGAGCCACCAGTTTTGGTTTTGTTGACACGTTGAAAGATTTTGGTGGCCCGTGGGATTTTGATTCTGGCAGCATCGCAAAACGATCAAATCAATACGCGGCAATGCCAAGTCTCCACATCGGATGGGCATCATGGTGTGCGTTTGGCATCTGGCCGCTCGCGCGTCGCAAATGGGTACGCGCAGCAGTGTTGTTGTATCCCGCGCTCACTTTGTTCTGCATCATCGTTACCGGCAACCACTATTGGCTCGATGGCCTTGGTGGACTTGTCGCATTAGGTGGTGGCTTTGTTGTGGGTGGGGCTGTCTACCGTTGGAACCAACGTCGCCTTGATGCAAAGTTTGCTGAATTAAAGTCTGGCCACCCCGCTGCCGGCGGCATTTCGTAATTCAGAAAC
>JBIKZT010000055.1:0-7701 GCA_044354565.1 Ilumatobacteraceae bacterium | reverse complement strand
CAAAAATTGGTTCCGGATTGCGAATGGTATGACCGCCAGCAATGGTGCCGCCTGCATTACGCACTGTTTCCGATGCTGCAGCAAAAATTGACGCAATCACATCGCGTGGCAACTCTTCGGGGAACGCTGCAATGTTCACAGCCAACACCACACGACCACCCATGGCGAAAACATCACTACATGCATTGGCCGCCGCTATCGCACCAAAGTCAGACGGGTCATCCACAAGTGGTGGGAAAAAATCGGTTGTGCTCACCAAGGCAACTTCGGGCGTGAGTTGATACACCGCAGCATCATCAAACGGCGCGAGCCCAACAAGTAGAGACGAATCAAAACTTTCGGGCAGATCGCTCACCAAATCTGAAAGGAGCGATGCTCCCCATTTGGCAGCGCACCCACCACACGAAGTCCATTCCGTCAACTTGATTGGGCTCTCGTTGTTCTTCACAGTTCGCAAACTACTAGGTTGACAATCGTGAGCAACCAGCAAGTGCACCCCCCGTCTGTCGACGTCATTGCACGTGAATTGGCCAAGTCGTTCACATTGCCCCATGCCGTACTTGTTCATTGCGCTCGTGAGGCAGTGCGTGATGCCCCACAAGATGCTCAAGGTGCGGCGTACGACAACGCTTTGTATTTCTCTCAATCGTTGCTCACCACAGTGGTGAACGGCACTGGCGTGTTGCTTCATACGAATCTGGGTCGCGCTCCACTTGCGATGACCGACTCACACAGACCAACGAATCTTGAATTCAATCTTGCAAATGGAGAACGAGGTTCGCGACATACGGCAGTCTCGGAATTACTTGGACAACTTCTGAATGTTGAAGATGCCATCGTCGTGAATAACAATGCTGCAGCTGTCATGTTGGTACTTGCTGCACTTGCAGAAGGCCGCGACGTGGCAGTGTCACGAGGTGAAAGCGTTGAGATTGGCGGCGGCTTTCGAATACCCGATGTCATGGAACAATCCGGTGCGCGTCTTGTTGATGTTGGCACAACAAACCGCACTCGTCTCCGTGATTACGAACGTGCCATTGATTCGCGCAAGAACGACATTGCGTTATTGCTGAAAGTGCATCCTTCGAATTTTTCTATTGAAGGTTTCACGGAACAGACAAGCATCTCTCAACTTTCCATGCTCGAAGTACCCGTTGTGGCCGACATTGGTTCCGGCCTCTTAGACAACACCGCACCTTGGTTGCAGGGATACCTTGACAATGTTCCATCGTGGATTGCACAAGAACCTGCTGCACGACAAGCAATCGCCGACGGTGCAGACGTCATTACGTTTAGCGGCGACAAACTTCTTGGCGGTCCACAATGCGGAGTGATTGCCGGTCGTGCAGATCTGGTGGCGCAATGTGCTGCGCATCCACTCATGCGTGCCCTGCGACCCGGTGGACACACACTGCTGGCATTACAAAATGTGTTGCTCTCGTACAGTGCGCGCACAGTGTGTACACAGATTCCATTCTGGTCAATGGCCACAACGCCAGTTCAAGAATTGGCTACACGAGCGGAGCGCGTCATCGCTGCAACTGGGGTCGGTACAAGTGTTGCGTTGGATTCACTCATCGGTGCCGGCTCGGCACCAGGAAGCACCATCGAATCACATGGAATCTCATTGGCTGGCGACCAACGCGCAAAACTGCGGCACCATGCAACGCCCGTGATTGCTCGCACAGTAGCGAACACCACATATATAGATCTACGAAGCGTGCACCCCGATGATGACTCCATCATCATTGATGCTGTGAACTCTTTGAAATAACTCATGGCAGTCATTGCAACCGCTGGACACGTCGACCACGGCAAGTCTTCTCTTGTTCTTGCATTAACTGGGACAGACCCAGACCGCCTTGCCGAAGAAAAACGCAAAGGCATGACGATCGACCTTGGTTTTGCACATTGCGTGACACCCAACGGAACATCTTTGAGTTTTGTGGATGTTCCTGGTCATGCTGATTTCATTCGCACAATGATCGCTGGCGTCAGCGGAGTTGACATTGCAATGCTCATTGTCGATGCTCACGAAGGCTGGATGCCACAAACGCAAGAACACCTCGATGTATTACAACTGCTCAACATACGTACGGGCGTCGTTGTCATTACCAAAAGCGACAAGGCGACCGAGATTGAGTTGACCGAACTAGAAGAAGATATTCGTCAGCGGCTAACAGATAGTTCCATTCATTGGACCACCATCATGAGCACATCCGTAGTCACACAAAAAGGATTGCCAGAACTACTGCAGCATCTCTCGTCTCTTCTTGAAAACGAAGAACCACCTGCACATGCAAGACCAACGCGTTTGTTTATCGATCGCGTGTTCACTATTCGCGGGTCGGGAACCGTGGTCACGGGAACTCTTGAAGGTGTATCTGTCAGTGTTGGTGACGTGCTGCACGTTGCGCGCACTAGCCAAGAGGTACGCGTGAGAGAAGTACAAACTCTTGATTCGTCTGTACAAACATGCGAGCCACGTTCGCGATGTGCGCTGAACATAGTGGGCGTCGACGGCTCAGACCTTCACCGCGGCGATGCACTGATTCAGCAGCAGTCATATCTCATGACATCAGTTGTTGATGTGCGCTTTACTGCTGTTCCAACACTCAAACGCCCAATGACTCACCGCGGAAGTTTTACATTGCACATCGGCACCACCATGCAGAGCGCCACTGTGCGCATTGCTCACACCTCTTCTATTAGCCCCGGAGAAACTGGCACCATTCGATTGCGTTTCTCACAGCCACTTCCGTTGGCAATTCATGACCATGTTGTTCTGCGCGATACAGGAATAGACCAAACCGTCGGCGGTGGGCACATCATTAATCTCGACCCACAAGGGCCAGTGCGTTTTGCACATTCAGATGCAACGCCCGAAGACATCCTTCAGCAACGTGGCTTTCTTCCCATTACTCAGGCACGACTACTAACTGGACAAGATCTACAACCCACAATTGGTGCGTGGTACGCATTGCCTGCCGATTACAACGATGCAGTTGCGCAACTGAATAATCGACTTGAAAATGAATTGTCCATCACGATGACAGATCTTGCTGCATATGAACAAGACATCGTGAGAACACTGAAGGATGTTGTTGTTCACAACGGTGTGGCGTCGCGAGCAAAACAAGATCCACTGCTTGATCACATGTATGTTGCCGAGTTTCAACAAGCAGGTTTACTCACTCCAGACACCACAACACTTGATCGAAACATCATTCGCCAGTTAGTGCAACGAAACGTTTTGTTCGAACACGACAACATTGCTTTTCATGTAGACACATTGAATGACGTGCGCCCTCAGCTAGCAGCTTTATGGCAGACACACCCAGACGGTTTCACCATGGCTCAACTTCGCGATGCATTAGGCATCACTCGTAAGCACGCACTTCCTCTTGCCAACTGTCTCGACAAAGTGGGTCTCACCAAACGCAATGGTGATGTGCGCTTGCCGGGACATGCCTGGTGATGGCGGAGGCGGACGGGAATCGAACCCGCCGAACGGGGTTCGCCCGTTCCGTCTGTTTTGAAGACAGCGAAGCCCACCAGGTACTCAAACGCCTCCGCTGTCAGAGTAGCGTTCGGCCATGAGTTCTGTTGCGCCGGTACTTCCAGATGGATTCGTTGTCATTGTGAAACGCGAATGTGCCACCTGCCAAATGGTGGAACCCGTTCTTTCTCACATTGCGTCTGCCAGCAACTCATTGACGGTGTACACCCAAGATGATCCAACCTTTCCATCGTCTGTCTCACCTATTCATGACGAAGATTTGTCTGTCTCGTGGCATCACGACATCGACACCGTTCCCACACTGATCAAAGTGGTCAACGGCAAAGAAGTAGAACGAACATTTGGTTGGAAAGCAACTGACTGGCAACGCATCACCGGTATCGCCGACTTAGGTGATGACTTACCAGCCATGCGACCTGGTTGTGGCTCCATGAGTGTCGACCCAGACATCGTTGACAAGTTGCGCGCAAAGTTCACCGATTCACCCGTGATTGCACGCACCGTTGAATTTTCTGCAGCAGAAGATGAATTTGAAGCGATGTATGCGCGCGGATGGACAGACGGTTTGCCAGTCATTCCGCCAACACGCGAACGCGTGTTGCGCATGCTGACCGGTACAACACGCCACCCACAAGACGTCATTGCAATTGCGCCACCAGACCTTGTGGAGCTCACTGTTGAAAAAATCGCAATCAATGCAGTGATGGCCGGTTGCCTTCCCGAGTACATGCCATGGGTCATCGCTGCTCTTGAAGCAGTGTGCAACGACCAATTCAATATGCACGGAGTGTTGGCCACCACAATGCCTGTTGGCCCCGTCATCATCTGCAACGGCCCAGGTACACGCGCCATCGGAATGAACTCTGGCATCAACGCATTTGGTCAAGGCAATCGTGCGAACAACACCATTGGTCGTGCCGTGCAACTCACGATTCGCAATGTGGGTGGTGGCCGCCCCGGTGAAGTCGACCGTGCAACACATGGCAACCCAGGAAAAATCTCATTCTGTTTTGCTGAAGACGAAGAAGGTTCGCCATTTACTTCGTTAGCCACAGAACGCGGAGTGCCGCTAGGCCAAAACGCAGTCACCGTGTTTGCTGGCGAGGGACCACGATGTGTTGTCGACCAACTTGCACGCACACCAGAAGAACTCACCAATTCGCTCGTTGCTTCACTGCAAACTGTGCATCACCCGAAATTGGTCATTGGCTTCGACGCAATTTTGACAATCAGCCCAGACCACGGCCGCGTGTATGCAGAGGCAGGATGGGATCGCGAGCGACTCATCGCCGAGATCACCGAACGTTCTCTTACGCATGGCAGTGAACTTGTTCGCGGCGCGCGCGATATGGCAGAGGGTATTCCTCCCCACCTGAAAGACGCCACACTTCCTAAATTCCGCCCAGGTGGAGTGCTACTTACTTATGCCGGCGGTGGTGCAGGTTTGTTTTCATCCATTGTTGCTGGATGGGCAAATGGTGCAATCGGCTCGGACCCCGTCACTCGTATCGTCGGCTCGTGACATACTGATACCCATGGCAACTGGCATCACCATTCTCGATCCAACCAATGAGTCGACGCCTGCCGTACGACAATTGCTTGCTCGTCCTGCCAGCGTGAAAGGCCTCACCGTCGGATTGCTCGACATTTCAAAGCCACGCGGCAATGTCTTTTTGAACCGCATCGAAGAATTGCTCACGGAGCGCGGAGCCAAAGTACTTCGTTTTTCTAAACCAACGTTTACAAAACCTGCGCCAGTTGACTTGCGACAAGAAATTGCTACGCAATGCAACTTGGTCATTGAGGCACTAGCCGATTGAGGCAGTTGCACGTCATGCAGTGTGCATGACATTTCAGATTTAGAACTTCGTGGAGTACCTGGTGTATTCGTGGCCACCGAGGAATTCATTTCAGCCGGCGCTGCCCAATCTGTTGCTCTTGGCATGCCTTCGATGAAGCGGGTCTACACCACGCACCCTGTGCAAGACCGAACAGATGAAGAAATGATCACAATGGCAGACCAGTTCTTTCTGGAAATCCTTGCCTGCATCACTTCTGGCGACTGACAACAGTTCTTCGACTGACCTGTACCGAAGTATCCTCGAAGGGTGACTCCTCCCACCAAGATCTTGATGCTTCGCCATGGGCAAAGCGAATGGAACGCTCTTGGTCGCTGGCAGGGCCAAGCAGATATTGAACTCACCGACCTCGGATACGAACAAGCGCGACGCGCTGCACAGAAGCTCGGCATGTTCGACGCCATCGCATCAAGCGACTTACGTCGCTCACGCATTACCGCCACATACATCGCCGAAGATCTTGGCATTGGCTTGTTAGACGCAGATCCACGATTTCGTGAAACTGATGTTGGTGAATGGCAAGGTCTCACCCACGACCAAATTGAACGTGATTGGCCGGGTTACCTAGAAGCACACAATCGTCCGCCAGGTTTCGAATCAGATATCTCTATCGTCACGCGCGTCACTGCTGCACTTGTCGACCTTGCCGAACAATTCCCCGGTGGCGAAGTGTTAGTGGTTGCACATGCCGGCGTCATTCGTGTCATGCGTCGTTCACATCGCGTAGGAGATAGCCGCATACCAAACCTTGGCGGTTGTGAGTTCATCGTGCGACCAGATGCAACTGAAGTCATCACCGTTGGTGATGTTGTTGAGTTATTCGAACACGGCGAAATCGGCGAAGAGCTCTAACTAGATGTTTTCTCGATACATAGACAACACATACGCACCAGTTGTTCGCAAGAATTTAGACAGGCTCATCTGGGGTCGCCTCTTTTCAAATGCGTGCTATCGCTTCGCCCCACCATTTATTGCAGTAATCGCTCGTGGTTTAGATGTGAGCGTCGCGCAAATGGGCGTTGCACTCATGATCGGAGAATTTGCCGGACTTGGTTCACCCATTCTTGGACGCATTGTTGACAAAGGAAACCGTGTTGTCTCGATGACAATCGGAATGATTGGCATCACGCTTGCAGTTGTTGGCGCTGCCACTTCCACCACATTGGTGCAGTTCGCAATCTCAATGTTTGTCATGAGTGGTTCTAAAGTTTTGTTCGATACTTCACTGATTATTTGGGTGAACGACCATGTTCCCTATGAACGACGTGGGCGCATCGTTGGAGTGATTGAAACGTCATGGGCGCTCTCGCTGTTTATCGGCGTGGCCGCCATGGGTATTGCCGCCGCAGTTTTCTCGTGGCGCGCAGGTTTGGCAGTGGGTGCCATCTCAATGGCTATCTCGGCGTCATTTATTCTCAGCGCGCTACCGCGACACGAAGCACATGCCCCCGTTTCAGATGCAGTCCGAGGCACTATCCCGCGCAGTGGCTATTTGGTTTTTGTTCTTTCGTTCTGCCTTATGGGTGCCAGCCAATGCATCAGCATCACATTCGGCCCATGGTTTGAAGACGAATTCGGATTCTCCAGTGCTGGCCTCATTGCCGTCATCATCGCACTCGGCGTCTTCGAATTGGTATCGAGCGTGGGAAGTGCACGAGTTACCGACTCGTGGGGTAAAGAAATCAGTGTTCGACGCGGAGCAGTCTTGATGGTTGTCGCAACAATCGTGATGGCCACATGCACTCAACTTTCATTTATTGCAGTACCCATGCTCATCATCTTCATATTGGGTTTTGAATTTGCCATAGTGAGTATGTTGCCAATGGCAGCAAACATTGTTCCCACAAGTGGCGGCATAGGTCTTGGTCTCACAGTTGGCGCAGGCACATGCGGCCGCGCAATCTTCAGCACTGTTGCAACGTCTTTGTATGACTCAGTTGGGCCAATCGCGCCAGCACTTGCAGCGGCAGGTCTTTCCGGCGTGGCTGCGCTACTCGTAACTATTTATGCGCGCTCTGATCGATAACCATTTGTGATTGGCATACGCCGATCTTTGCCAAACGCTTTCGTGGACACTCGCACACCCGGCGCACATTGACGACGTTTGTATTCATTCACATCAACAAGTCGAGCAATGCGCGAAACAACAGCCTCATTGAAGCCAAGTTTCACAATTTCAGGAACTGTTAGATCGTCGTCAATGTAATGACGCAAGATGGGGTCGAGTTCTTCGTATGGCGGAAGGCTCTGGTCATCGCGCTGATCGGGACGCAATTCGGCCGACGGTGGTTTCGTAATAACTGTCTCAGGAATTATCTCGCG
>JBIKZT010000015.1:0-21839 GCA_044354565.1 Ilumatobacteraceae bacterium | reverse complement strand
GCAACAGCTCCAAAACCTCCCCAGGTTCCTTCAATAGACGGAATCCTCGTGCGCGCAATGGGTGGCAACACACGGTGACCATATACATAGCCCGCATCACGAACGAATTTTGAATAACGACCCACATCAAATCCGAACGACGATGAAGCTTCAGTGCCGCAGACAGATTGTGGACACAGACTTGTCACGGGTTCAATTCCATCTACTGTTGTCTTGCCACCGAACAAAGTAAAAATGTTCTTCGGATACTGCTGAAGAAATGGTCCCCCAGTTTCAGTAGGCACCTGTGAGGCGAGAATCGCTGGCACGGCCTGATGGGTGAAGTTGGATTCCGCCACAGAATTTCTGAACCATGTTGACTCTTGTGCAAGTTGCGCAAAGCCAGGAAATCGTTCAGCATTGATTTCGCCGTTTGAATCAAGCAAGGCATACAACGGAAATTCGTCAAACACAATTTGCAATACAGAGACATCAGCACGACCAATCACGGCGTCAGATTTAGGACCTGACGTTCCCAAGATCACTGGCTGCAACTGAATCAACGCGGTAGCCAAGACTGCGACGCCTAAAGCAGACAACCAACGCGACCATTCACGCACGGACCTAAAGCGATCGAAGCAAATGGGCACGGCAACTGCAAGAACCAACCCCACCGCAATAGGAATGGTGTTGCCTTTCCATTGCGCGATTCGACTGATCGCTAGTCCTACCAGAAAAGAAAAAGCAGCAATCTGCCACAGCCGCACAGACTCATTAACTCGTGGCCCAAAAACCTTGCTGATGGCATCAACCGCCGTTGCGAGTAACGCCGGAACCAAAAGCACCATCAACACAAAGACCGACACTTCAAGTGAGGTCATCTTCGCCGCCGAGAAGACAGTGGTGTTCTTTCCATACAAATCCAGCATCGGTTGAGCAATTGCAATAGTCGAAAGTGCAAAATATGTGAGAAAGTGCTTACGAATCACCTCACAACCTTGCCACAATAGAACGGTGTCTCACATGCTCTCCCACAACAAAACCTGTCGGTTAGCCGTTAGCGCATTGATTTTGTCATTATTCGTCGCCCCCCAGTTATCTCATGCTGCGCCACCACCAGCATCAATCCAGCCAAATGGACAAGGTCGATTACTCATTATCGGTGACAGCCTCAGCGTCGGCACTGATTACTTCGGCAAACTGCAATCACGTACTGAGCGTCTAGGCATCTGGCCCATTGTTTCTATTGACGACAAGCCGGGCCGTAAAGCATCTCTTGCAGCTCCCATTCTTAAGAAACAACTCACTGGAGCAACAACAGCAATTGTGATTGCCCTCGGCACGAACGACATGATTTCTCGCACCGAGTCGTGGTACCCGCGATATGTCATTGACTTGGTAATGGCAGAAACCAGAAACCTTCCTGTGCTGTGGGTCAATACGGAATTCTCAGCGCTTGGTAGACGCGACTGGATCAGCAGGTCCGTACGTTTCAACAAGGCGTTAGTGAAAGCACAAGCGCGCTGGCCGCAACTTCGCATTGCAGACTGGAATGCATCCTTTACGCCAAAGACTTCTAGTCGGTTTATCGCAGATGGTGTGCACCTCACCGTGAGTGGCTATAAAACGCGAGCAACCTTCACGGTGAACGCGCTGCGCACGTATGGCATGCAAGTGGTCAATGCATCAACCACCACAACATCTACGACTACAACTTCAACAAGCACATCAACGGTTCCTCCAACCACGACTCCGTAATCGGACCGCAGTACGAAACGGTTACAGTGCACTCATGCGTGCAGTTGTTTCACACCAAGGTTCCGTCTCACTAGTCGAAAGAGATCTTCCATCTGGTGAAGGTGAACTCATTCGTGTTACGTCTTCTGGAATCTGCGGCAGTGATTTGCACCTCATCAGTCTTGGTCTGTCGGGAATTATTTTGGGTCACGAGTTTGGTGGGTACACAGAGTCTGGGCAACTGGTCGCCGTGCGGCCCACCGGAGAATGCGGACACTGCACGGAGTGCACACGAGCATTGCCACACATGTGCACGATGGCGGCTGCGTCATTACACGGCACTTCCATCGACGGCGGTCTTGCCGAGTTTGTACGTGTTGAAAAATCACGATTGGTTCCGGTACCTGCGAACGTGAAGCCAGATGTTGTTGCACTTGTTGAACCACTTGCTGTTGTCGTACACGGAATAAATCGCATACCTATTGCACATGGCATGAAAGCAATTGTTGTGGGCGCCGGTTCCATCGGCCTTCTTGCCGCTGCTGTTCTCGTAGATAGAGGTATAGAAGTAGACATCGTGACGCGCCACCCTCATCAGAACCTTGCTGCCGAGGCCCTCGGAGCACGTGCGGTATCTACACCGGGCAACAACTACGACTTTTCATTCGATGCTGTCTGTACCCAGCAATCCTTCGACGCCTGTGTCAGTGCCACCAGGCCCCGCGGCTCCATCGTGGAGTTCGGCATGGTGTGGTCCCCAGTTGGGCTCTCAAACAACTTGATGTTGAAAGAAATCTCCGTTATTCCTTCCATGTTCTATAGCCATGACCACGAACACCATGATTTTGAGGAAGCTGTAGATGTTTTGTCACACAATCCACATATTGCCGAAGCCCTGATTACTCATCGGTATTCCCTTGATGATGCTGCAAAAGCCTTTGACACAGCCAACGACCGTGCGGGCGGGGCGATCAAAGTGCACTTTTTCACTAACTAGAAGCACTCGGTTGTACCCATTTTGGTGACAAACACTCATCAAAATAACTCAATAGATAATTGTTGAAGACAATCTATTTCTGTTGCGTGTGGTTGGCGTCACAGCGATTCTTACTGCTATCGTGCCCTTAGTCACATCACAGTGGTGTGCCAATTTTGGGGGTAACTCAATGACACAACGTCATACAACTCGGTCCCGAGTGTTACGTAAAGTCGGAGCAGTTCTTGCTGCTTCACTTGCCGTTTCTGCTCTGGCCACAACGGGTGCTAGCGCAAAAAGTGCTGCAACCGGTCCAACAGCTGGCGGAGGCGGAGATGCAAAAGTTGCAATCTTCGACACATTCGGAGGCTGGTGCGCTCCTGACAACTTGGCCAACTCGGCTTTGATGGCAGCTCGTACCATTTACGAAACATTGTTTGAGAAGTCAATCGGTGGAGACATGGTTCCCATGCTCGCCGAATCAGGTTCAGCAAGTTCTGACTTGAAGACATGGACAATCAAGATCCGTGAAGGCATCAAAATGCACGACGGAACAGACCTGACAGCAACGCTCGTCAAGTACAACTACGACTCAGGTTCTGGTGCAGCTGTTCTTACAGGTCAAACCAGTTCAAAGTACCTTGGTACAGCAGTACCGTTCCTTGCGAACGTTCTCAGCTCAACAGCAGACAACGCAGCACGTACAGTTACCTTCAAATTGTTCCGCCCACAGAACGACTTCCTCGGAACTCTGTATGCATCAGGCCGTAGCTACATCCGTGCTGAAGCACAGATCAAGGCCGCAGCCGTTACACAGGGTGCTTCCACAGGTTGTGGAGCTTTCCCGATCGGTTCAGGGCCATTCAAGGTTGAAGCAAACTACGTACGCGACGCTGACAAGTTGAAGGTTGTTCGTAACCCGAACTACTGGCGCAAAGACTCTAAGGGTGTTCAGTTGCCGTACTTGAACTCAATTACATTCACCAACATCAAGGACTCGCAGCAGCGCAAGAGTGCCATCTCAAAGGGTACTTACGACGCAGCAATGTTTACTTCTGGTGAAGGAAAATATGTTCAGTCTCTTCGTAAAGTCAAAACTTTGGTTGAATACAAGTCAAAGTCTGAGTACTACCCATCATTCTGGTTCAACCAGAAGATTCAGCCTCAGTTCGCAAACATCAACTGCCGTAAAGCAGTGGCCTATGCGATTGACCGCAAGACATACGTTCGAATCCGTACAAATAATGAAGCTACCGCTGCTACATCAATTGTTGGACCATCAAGCGTCATGTACTCAACGAAGAACTTCGCAACCTTTAGCAGTAAAAAAGCCAAGGAAGCACTTGCACTTTGCAAGTCCGAAACCGGTAAGTCAACTCTTGAGTTCACGGTTCCTGCAGATACTTCTGCAAACTCCTACGCAAACGTTCGCTTGATTCAGAGCATGCTCGCTTCACAGGGAATCACCATGAGCATCAAGCAGGAAGAGGCCTACCTAATCATTGGTAAGGCTTTCAACGCTGCTGCTGGTAACCAGTACGACGCAATCATCATCCTTCTTATGGAAGGAACCGATGTGAGCTTCAACCTGCCATTCCTTGTTACAAACTCGTTTGCCCCAGGATTCACAGGCAGTACTGCGTACTTCAAGGGATTGTTGGGTTCGATCTTGAACCTTCCTCGCCATACCGACACCAAAGTTGATGACTTGCTCTACGCAGCACAGGCATTACCAAACGGTGCTTCCGGTAACGGTGGCACAGCTGCTGAGAAGAAGGCTGTAAAGGCCGCATACAAAGCTGCAACAGAGTACATCCAAGAGCAGACACTCATCACTCAAATTGGAACCGGTTACTACAACATGTTCACAACCAAGAAGGTGCGTGGAATTGGAAAACTTAAGGGTCCATCAGGAAAGACACAGCGAATTGTTACCAACTGGGGTATCGACTGGACAGGCGTCTACCTCCAGAAGTGATGTAAGTGATTTGTCTTCACCTCGGTGAGACGCTTTACAAAAAAACATACGGAAGGGCCACTCCTAATTGGGAGTGGCCCTTTTCGTTTGTGTAACATTGGTCATACTTAGGGGGAAATTTGGAATCGTTCAAATACATTTTTCAAAGACTGTTCATTGCACTCATTGTTGTAACGGGAGCAACGTTCTTGCTCTCGCTTCTCATCCACTTACTGCCTGGTGACCCAGCAGTTATGGCAGTTCCAAACGCTATGCCAGATCGTGTTACAGACATGCGTCGCGACATGGGACTTGATCGTGGCGTCTTCGGTTTCTTTTGGAAATGGTACGGCGACATGTGGCAAGGTGACTTTGGTCGTCAGTACAGCAATAACGACACCATCAGTGTGTCCATCTTGTTGAAGCGTGCTTTGCCTTCAACTTTGCTCATCATCCTCTACGTACAAATCGTGTCGCTATTTATTTCAATTCCACTCGGACTCATCAGTGCCTATAAAGAAGGTTCACGTTTTGACCGTACTCTTCAAACCTTCTTGTTCGCAGTTTCGTCGGTGCCGTCATTTGCACTGGCTTTGGTGCTGGTCCTCGTGACTGCAGTTCGGTTTGACTGGTTCCCTGTTCTTGGTTACGTCAGTCCTGGGGAGAATCTCCTTGAGCACCTCAAAACTATGGCATTGCCGGTATTCGCACTCTCGTTCGGTATCACGGCCTCGTACACTCGCCTCTTACGTACCGATGTCATCGCAACACTGAAAGATGATTACATCATGATGGCTAACTCGAAGGGCATCTCAAAGTCTCGAGTGTTGTGGCGCCACGTACTTCGTGCCTCATCCACCACTCTCCTCACTTCCGCAGCCCTCAACATGGGCGGCCTTGTAGGAGGAACAATCATTATTGAAATCTTGTTTGACATTCCTGGCATGGGATATCAAATCGCTTACGCGATTGCTTCTCGTCAGATTATTTCTCTGATGTCATTCATCGCTGTAGTCGCATCCATCTATGTGTTCTTCAATACCATGGTCGATGTGATTGCGAATATCGTTGACCCACGCACAAGGGAGCGCCGTGTTTAAGAAATTTTTGAAGAAACCGTTGGGTTTCAAACTTGCCACATTCTGGCTTTCTTGTGTTCTTTTCATAACCATCACATATGACCTATTTCCATTCGTAAAATGGGACCGTATTTCTGATTACTCGCAGGGGGACGCTCCCTTCGCAGTTTCAGGCCATATTCTTGGCACATCGTATGATGGCCTCGATATGTTCACCGCTCTCATGCACGGTGCGCGAATGTCCACTTTTGTTGCAGTTATTTCTGTAGTAGTCGGTGGCGGAATCGGATCAATTCTGGGAATTTCGGCTGCGTACTATCGAGGCACCTACGACAAGATAATGAGCTCTGCTTTCAACATGATGTTGGCGATTCCCAACCTTGTGATGTCGCTAGCGCTTATCTCTGTGCTCGCCAACGGCAATAACAACCAACCAGCAACAAACACTCGCAGGCTGATAGTTCTTACTATCTCCCTAACGATTGTGATCATTCCTATTCTTGGTCGTATTGCTCGAAGCTCTACGCTTCAGTGGTCGAGCCGCGAATTTGTTCTTGCATCGAAATCAATCGGAACTTCGAACTTTCAGATCATTAAGACACACATCGTTCCGAACGTGGCTCCGGCCATTTTGGCAATTGGTTTTTTTGCGGTTGGTGTTGTCATGATTGCTGAAGGCTCACTTTCCATCTTGGGAATTGGTATTCCTGGTGGAGCAAGCTGGGGTTCTCTCTTAGCAATTGGCCGCGCAAACCTTGAATACGCCCCGCACGAGGTATACCTACCAGTTCTGTGTATTGCATTCACAGTTATTTCAACGAACTATTTTGGCGATTACATCAGAGCCAGCCTCGACAAGAGAGAGTCAAAGATATGAGTTACGTTTTAGAGGTCGCAGATCTTTCCATCACGTTCGCTACGCCACGAGGAAATCTTCGGGCAGTTAATGACGCAACCATCACGCTTGAACAAGGTGAAAGCATCGGTGTTGTAGGCGAGTCAGGATCAGGCAAGACAGTGTTGTCTCGCGCCATCATGGGTCTTCTTCCCGGCACTGCCACACGTACTGGCTCCATCAAATACATGGGTAAAGAGATTTCAGAACTTCCCGAGAAGGAGTTACGCGAACTTTGGGGAACAGGCATGGCCATGATCTTCCAAGATCCCATGACAACTTTGAACCCTGTTCGCCGCATTGGGGCACAACTCACCGAGAGTCTCACAGTGCGTCTCAAACTCGATAAAAAAGAAGCACACAAGCAGGCAATTGAACTTCTCCGTCGAGTTCGCATTGCAGACCCTGAAGGCATGATGCGCAAATTCCCGTATCAGCTTTCCGGCGGTATGCGTCAGCGCATCATGATTGCAATCGCTGTTTCATGTAAGCCTGAACTTCTGTTTGCCGATGAGCCCACCACAGCGCTCGACGTAACAGTGCAAGCACAGGTACTTGAGTTGCTCACAGAACTGCGTAAAGAGTTCAACATGGCAATGATCCTTGTTACACACGACCTTGGAGTTGTGGCTGGCCATACCGACAAGATTGCTGTTATGTACGCAGGTGACGTCGTAGAAATGGCGCCAACACGAGAACTCTTCAAGAACATGAAGATGCCGTACACAGAGGCCCTCTTGAAGTCCATTCCTCGACTCGAAACACCTACAGGCACTCGCCTTCCTGTGATCGAAGGACGTCTTCCTGACCCAACCAAGAACGAGCCTGGATGCCCGTTCGCTAATCGCTGTCCGTACGTTGCCGACAAGTGCCGTGCGGAAAAGCCACCGTTGAAAGACACCGGAACTGGCCATCTGTATAGGTGCTGGTTCCCTATCGGAGGAGAAAAATAATGGCTGGTAGCGGCAAAGCACACATGCGGCCCGATGGTGACCGCATTCTTGAAGTTAATGACCTCACAGTCGAGTTCAACCTTGGGCGCGGCAAAGTGGTGAAGGCAGTTTCTGGTATCAGCCTCGACCTCATCCGCGGCGAGACACTCGCCATCGTGGGCGAGTCTGGTTGTGGCAAGTCCACCCTGGGCAAGGCCATCCTTCAATTACCAAAGCCCACAAGTGGCTCAGTGAATTTCCTCTCCAAGGAACTCACCACCATGAACAAGCACGACCTGCGAGAAATGCGTCCAGCGATGCAGATGATCTTTCAAGACCCCATCTCCTCTCTCGACCCGCGTCTTCCCGTTAGCGAAGTATTAGCCGAACCATTGCGCGTCTGGAATCGTGGCAACGAAGTTGAAATCAACGAAAAGATTGATGAATTACTTCGTGCCGCCAACCTTGACCCAGCAGTAGTGCGAGATCGTCGTTCGTACGAGTTCTCGGGTGGACAGTGCCAGCGCATCAGCATCGCGCGTGCACTCGCTCTTGACCCCACCATGATCATTTGTGACGAACCAGTGTCGGCTCTCGACGTCAGTGTTCAGGCTCAAATTTTGAACCTGTTGCAAGACATGAAAGACCGCTACGGCCTGACCCTCATCTTCATTTCCCACGACCTTGCTGTGGTGAAGGCAGTGAGCACACGAGTCATGGTGATGTACCTGGGCAAAGTGTGTGAAGTGGCCCCACCAGATGATGTGTACCTGCGTACGCGTCACCACTACACAAAGGCTCTTGTCGGATCCGTGCCAATTCCCGACCCAGATCGCAAGATCAGTGCCGGACTCATGCAAGGCGAACCGCCGTCCACCATCGATCCTCCGTCAGGATGTCGTTTCCGCACACGTTGCCCAGCTGCAACGGAACAGTGTGTAAACGAAGAGCCACAGCTTCGTGAAGTAGCAGTGGGCCACTTTGTGGCCTGCCACCACCCTCTCGAGGCGTAGTTACTGCCCTGGCCAGCCAGGAGTATCAGCATCTAACTCAACGCCCATGGTGTTGAGGAACCCAGACACCAGGCGATACACGCCTGCAACCATGACTAGTTCCACTAGCTCTGCTTCATTCCATGTTTGTGCCAGTGCTTGCCATGTTGCGTCACTCACACAGTTATCGGCGCATAGTTCATCTGCCATTGCTATGAGATGCGCATCATCATCCGACCACTGCCCAACCACTGCGTCTCGTGTGAGTGCTGCCACCTCTTCTAGTGACAATCCGACACGCTCACCAATAATCGTGTGCTGTCCGAATTCGTACACCGACTGACAATTCCAACCAACGCGCAAGATCACGATTTCGCGCTCACGTGCAGGCAGGAATCCTTTGTTGAGGAACAGCCCAGCAAAATTCATGAAGCGCTTCAATAGTCGTGGATGATGCGCAATCGTTCCGAAGATGTTGAGTGGAGTTCCATCTGGTGCATTAATACCCATGCCCAAGATGGCGGCGAGTTCATCATCTATGTGTTGCACCGGCGCAATGCGAGGCGACGTAGGGCGAAGTGAACCAAGTGGAGACGGTTGTGAAGTCATGCCCTATCTTGCCTCAAACTGAACCAGCCCAATTACTTCTAGTACCGTTGAAACGTGTTGACACAGGATCCATTCGAACAACAGATACCTGGAACCTAGACATGCCGAATCAGCAGTCCATTCCCTTTGGTGGCGAGTTATTGCCAACAGATGGCTCAGCCATCCTTATTCCTGGCTTTTTGTCACCTGACGCCTCAGACGCCATCTTGCAGGAGTTGTTAACCACAGAGCCCTGGGAATCTCAGTCACTTCACATGTACGGAAAAATGGTGAGTGAACCCCGCTTATCTACGTGGCATGCAGAGCCGCATGTGACCTACACATACTCGGGCGCATTGCGAACACCCATCGCTTGGACACCAACCCTTCTTGCGTTGCGAGAAGCCTGCGAGCAGCAGACTGCCCACACGTTCAATGGGCTATTGGTCAACCAATACAGAAATGGAAATGATCATCTGGGTTGGCATGCCGATGACGAGTCAAGCAACGGACCCGAGCCACTGATTGCTTCACTTAGCTTTGGAGCAGAACGACGATTCGACCTGCGACACCGAGAAACGAATCAGATTGTGAGCACACAACTCCCCCATGGATCACTTCTCGTAATGTCTGGTCTGAGTCAAAAATGTTGGCTTCACAGGGTGGCCAAAGAGCCACATGTAAGGCAGCCAAGAATCAACTTGACGTTTCGACACTTAGTAGATGTTGAATAGGCGAAACAATCAAGTTGGCCGCATCAGTTGACCTGCTTCTCGCGGCCTTCCCAATATGGTGCACGCAACTTGAACTTTTGAAGTTTGCCAGTTGTGGTGCGGGCAAGTTCGTTTCTGAACTCGATTCGCTTCGGGCACTTGTAACCGGCCAACTTTGTTTTCACATACGCAATCAGTTCGTCTTCAGTAAGTGAAGAACCGGGCGTCTTCACCACAAGTGCCATCACAAGTTCGCCCCACTTCTCATCGGGTATCCCAATCACAGCTACTTCGGCAACATCTGCATGAGAGAACACAGCATCTTCCACTTCGATTGATGACACATTCTCGCCACCAGAGATAATCACGTCTTTCTTACGGTCAGCAATCGTGATGTAGTGATTCTCGCCTTCGGAACCGCCATCGCCTGTATGGAACCAACCGTCAACGATTGCCTTTGATGTCTCTTCTGGCTGTTGCCAGTAACCAGACATCACCACGTTGCCTCGTGCAAGCACTTCACCCTCAACATCCACCTTCATTTCAACACCGAGAGATGGCGCACCGGCAGCCCCAAGCTTTGCTGCACGATCTGCTGGCGACAGATGATCCCATTCAGCACGAGTGCGATTCATAGTGAGAAGTGGAGAGGTTTCTGTTAGTCCGTAAATCTGCACGAACTCCCACCCAAGATCAGTTTCGATTCTCTCAATCGTTTTTGTTGGTGGTGGTGCTCCAGCAACAACCATTCTCACTTGGTCACGCGATGTGGGTAATCCGGAATCTGCAGCTGCGTCGAGAACCATGTTTGCTACAGCAGGTGCTCCACAGAGCAGCGTCACCCCGTACGCATCAATACGTCGCAGAATCTCTGCGCCATCTACTTTGCGCAACACAACGTGCATGCCACCCATCGCCGTTACTGAAAACACCATGCCCCATCCATTTGCATGAAACTGCGGAAGCGTGTGCAGGTAGACATCGCGGTCGTTCACGTTCATCTGCCAACCAAAGATTGCAGCGTTGATCCACAAGTTGCGATGCGTTAGTTGTACGCCCTTCGGACGTGCAGTTGTTCCGCTGGTGTAGTTGATGGTGGCAGTCGCATCTTCGTCTGGCACCCACGCAACAGGCTCAGTGTCGTACTTGTACAAGATGGCATCTGACTCTGCGCCAATCACAAACTTGTGTTTCGCAGTCACCGAAGCAAGTGCTTCTTCTAGTTCGGGATCAACGAGAAGAACCTCAGCACCACAGTGGTCGATGATGTACGAAATCTCCTCGGCCACCAATCGAAAGTTGATGGGCACCAGCACGCGACCGTAGCCACTGACACCAAAAAAGGCCGTAAGCAATCGAGCACTGTTGTGGCTCACAACGGCCACACGGGCTCCCTGCGGCACGCCCAGGGCGTCCAGGCCAGCAGCCTGAGCGCGTGCCCGTCGTGCCATCTCTGCGTAGGTCAACGTGCCCCAAGAACTGGCCGGCTGGTCAGGCTCATCGATGACTGCTATCCGGTCCCCATACACCTGCTCGGCGCGACGGAGATGATCCACGATGGTGAGGTCTACTTTCATATCCCTACCGTAGATGCTCTGAGTCGGTCTCAATCAAGTGGTACCGGTCGCGTAGGTCTTTTTTCAGGACCTTTCCCGTCGCATTGCGAGGAAGTTCATCGGCTTGCCAGAACACTTTGCTCGGCACCTTAAAACCAGCCAGTCGCGACTTTAGAAATGCCACTAACGCTTCTGCATCTTGCGCGCCACGACCATCGGCAGGAACAATGACCGCAGCCACCTCTTCGCCCAACTTTTCGTGCGGCAGCCCAATAACTGCGCAGTCCTTCACAGCGTCATGCTCAAACAGAACTGTCTCCACCTCAACGCAATACACGTTTTCACCACCACGCAGCACCATATCTTTAATGCGGTCCACGATGTACACAAATCCGTCTTCATCTACGAAACCAGCATCGCCTGAGTGAAACCAGCCATTGGTAAATGCTTTAGCTGTCTCTTCAGGTTTATTCCAATAGCCCTGCACATTATTAGGGCCATAAATCCACACTTCGCCAATGGAACCAGCAGGGAGATCGACTCCCTCTTCATTGACAACACGAATATCAGTTCCAACGAAAGGCAGACCCACACTGTCCTTCTTTGCAAAGTACGCAGCTCCACTGTTACCGATAACTGCAGCAGTCGTTTCGGTCAGCCCGTAACCGTTTGCGGCCCCCACCTTGCCGGCAAACTCTTTCTCAATCGTGGCAACAGAGTCAGGTGGAACAGGCGCACCACCCTGTGAAATCGCAGCGATGCTCGATAGGTCGTACTTGTCAAAGTCGGGATGCTCCAGGAACGAACGCACAACAGTGGGAACACCACCCAATGTGTTGACCTTGTACTTCTCGACAAGCCGCAATGCATCAGCTGCATCCCACTTGTATTGAGTAATAATGCACACGCCATTATTTGTATTGGCATTCATTCCACATAAGCCAGCGATGTGAAAAAACGGGAACGTAGACAACGCGACAGTTTGTGGCTTGGGCGCAGACGAAGGCGTTACGCCAGCCATTCGCGCACCCACAGCTACGCCTAACAATCCATTCCACATGTTCGTGATGTAGTTGCGGTGGGTTCCGGCAGCACCTTTAGGAAATCCTGTTGTTCCCGACGTGTACAAGATGGTGGCAATGTCGTCGGTATCTATACTCACGTCACGAATTACAGGCTGTTCATTTCCGGTTACCTCTTCCCAGAGCGACCAGCCTTCACGAACTTCACCTCGTGTTACGACGGCAATGTGTATTCCGAGCTCCTGAAGTACTTCATTACTCAGACGATCTTGACGTTCACCGTCGACCACAACAGCACGAGCACCAGAATCTGAGAGTGCATATTTCAACTCATCAGTCACCCACCACGCATTCAGGCTGACAAGCACAGCGCCAATGCATTGTGTTGCCCAGTACGCAATAACCCACTCGGGATAGTTACGCATTCCCACCGCAACACGATCGCCGGGTTGAATACCTTGCGCCTGCAACCACGCCGCCAATGAGCGAACCTGCTTATCGGCCTCACTAAATGTCGTCACCACGTCGTCAAATATGAGATACGGAATGTCTCCACGTTGTGCGGCAGTTAGCCACACTTCACGCAACGTTCGTGGCGCGTTTTTGAACACCCGCAACGGATTCCCATGTACTGAAACCGTCTCTAGTTCAAAGACTTTTCCAGCAGAAACCAGCTCTGTCTGTATATCTTCGCGTGCCCCCACGCCATGAGACTACTGAACACAGAACATACTGGCGCGACCGAACAGAGGGCCACGAGAAGACCTAAGGTTTGGGTCAATCAAGGAGACCAAACATGTCGAAAAACATTCTCATTACAGGAGCTGGATCTGGCTTTGGCAAAGGTGCTGCAATTGCACTTCTCGAACGAGGCCACACAGTCATCGCCACTACCGAGACAGCAGCACAAGCTTCCACACTTCAGGCGGAACAGCCAGGGCTGCAAGTAGAAAAACTCGACATTACAAATGCTGCAGATGTTGCTCGTGTCTCGGACTGGAAGATTGATGTTCTCATCAACAACGCCGGATACGGCCAGACCGGGCCAATGTCAGACGTGCCAGACGATCGTCTTCGTAAAGTCTTTGAAGTGAATGTCTTTGGAACTGTTGCGATCACACAAGCTGTATTGCCAGCAATGGCTACGCAAGGTTCCGGACGAATCATCATCATGTCTTCCATCGCAGGCAAGTTCGCTGCGCCTGGTTTTGGCCCGTACGCAATGACTAAGCACGCACTAGAAGCAATGGGCAAAGCCATGCGCGCTGAACTAGCCCCACAAGGTATTGACGTCTGCCTCATTAACCCTGCTCCGTACAACACAGGCTTCAACGACCGCATGGCTGACTCCATGTGGGAGTGGTTCGACGACTCCGCCGTCAATGCACCAGCAAAAGAGATTCACAAGATGGTCGGACAAATGGTCACCACGAACCAAATGGACCCAGCCGAAGTTGTGCAGCGCCTAGTGGAACTTGTTGAGGCGGAAACAACCACAGAGAACAACTTCGTTCCCGAGGGAATAGTTGAACTATTGGGGCTCTAAACACTGAGGACAGGTAAAATTGCGTCATCAACGACGACAAGATTCTCCTGTATTACAAATTCACCCCCATAGCCGACCCAGAAGCGATTCGGCTATGGCAGCGCAATATCTGTGAATCACTCGGTCTTAAGGGTCGCATCATTATTTCGCGTCACGGCATCAATGGCACCGTCGGTGGTTCCATCCATTCAGTCAAGATGTACCGGCGCCTCACCCGCGAGTATGCGCCTTTCAAAGACATCGATTTCAAATGGTCTGAAGGTGGGGCAGATGATTTCCCTCGCTTACAAATCCGAGTACGCGATGAGATTGTTACTTTCGGCGTACCAGACGAAATTCAGGTTGACGAAAATGGTGTCATTGGCGGAGGTCAACATCTCTCCCCCGTCGAAGTCAATGAACTGGTTGCGCAACGTGGTGACGATGTTGTGTTCTTCGATGGACGCAATGAGTTTGAAGCGCGCATTGGTCGCTTCAAGAACGCAGTAGTACCAAACGTGGCGACCACCCCTGAGTTTGTGTCGGAACTAGAGAGCGGCAAATACGACCACTTGAAAGACAAGGCAATCATTTCTTATTGCACCGGCGGAATTCGCTGTGAAGTGCTGTCAGCCATCATGAAGAAACGCGGCTTCAAAGAGGTGTACCAAATTGAAGGCGGCATCGTTCGCTACGGAGAAACCTTTCGCAACGATGGCCTATGGGAAGGGTCGCTCTATGTGTTCGATCGTCGACTCAAGATGGAATTCGCTCAAGATGCAGCAGTCATCGGTGAATGCCAGAACTGCGGCGAACCAGATAACCACTTCCACAACTGCGATGTCTCCACCTGTCGCGTGCGCTTGTTACTGTGCCCTACATGTGAGGCAAAGACAGAGCGCGTGTTATGCCCACTGTGTGCATAAAGAACCATTGATTCTTGGATGAATCAATCTCCATATTGGAGGCGACGCTGGGAATCGAACCCAGGTACAGGGCTTTGCAGGCCCTTGCCTAAACCACTCGGCCACGTCGCCAGTAGCGGTGCGAACACCACGACTCGGTAATGCTATCGGCGCTCTTGCGCTCCCGTCGGGCTAGGCCTTGCGAACGGCGTGGAAAATCGTGCGAGTTCCACTCGAAAGAAGCATCTTAGATTTGACGGTAAAGCGCTCATTCAAGAGGCGTTCAAACTCCTCGAGAGTGAAATCATCATGGATTCCATCGCGCTTGTTTGTGAGCAATTTACGCACCATTGGATCATCCGCATGTGGCATCTCAATGATGAGCTCTGGAGTCAAATCACGGAACATATCAAGCTGAGACGCAAGAGGAACATGAAACGTGATTGCCATGTGGTGAATAACTGCAAGGGCCATCACGATGTCTGGACGACCGCGATCAAAAACTCCTGGACGTTCTTGTCCACGCCAGCCAACACCACCACCAGAGTCGGTGAGGTCCACATACAACGGAAGAATTTGTTCATTCTTCTCTGCTTTCAACGTGTTGTACAAACGGTCGACCACAAGTGGGTCAGCATCCATAGCCACGACATAATCAGAGTGAGCAGCAGCGATGCGACTAAAAACGCCGTCGTTGCAACCGATATCCCACACTTGTTTACGTGGTGCAGATGCCACAGCGTCACGCACAAATTTTTGCTTCTCATCGAGACTTGATTCGATGTAGTGCCCACGCTCTGAATACTCAGACCAAGTGGACTTCTTGTCGCCCAGTGAGATCTTTTTCACGATGCCTTGCAGTTTGCGCAATGTTGCGTCGAGCACCTGAGCATTCATGCCAGCTTTCGCTGCATCGCTCTTCATGTTGTTATCGCTGTCGGCAAAGCGATTCTGTGCAGCTGCGTGCAACACAACGTGAGTCAGACGACCTTTACGCAGGCGACGAATACTTGCTGGCAACAGCTTGCGCATGGTGTCTGGCGATATGCCATTCACTGATCCGCGCAAGAACTGCTGAAACCCCACTCCCAAGTAGCCCTGCATCATCAGTGGATACAAGTACATCTCGCAGAACTGGCGATACCCGTACCACGGGTCACCCTTGCGGCGCTTCTCGAACGAACCAGCGTCAATGAACTGAGGGCGTGATCCGATGAACTGAACGTTGTACGGCGTTGCATCTTTAAGGCCAATACCGTCTGCCAATGTCTCACGAGTGAGCTTCAATTGCAATTGGGCAGCGTCTTTCAGCATGCTGAAAGTCCACTCGTACGGATATGAGATAAATGGAATGAGTGGGTGCGTCATTGCCGTCACCCACGGGTCGTTTAGCCCTACCGACGCTGGCGAGACAAGGTTCGATTCGATGAGTTCCCCAGAAGCCAAAGCGTTCTGAATAGAAGCTTTCTTCCATACCTTTTCAATGTCTTTTGCGCCGATTGCAGTAAAGGCACGAACAACTTCGCCGTTGCCCACAAAAACCCTGCTCAGAGGGTCACGAAAAGAACCTGAATCCTGATGTAGTTGCGACATGGGTCAGTTGTGTGAGGAGTCGTCAGCGTCGTCTTCGTCAACGTCGCTGATCGGCATTGGCTTGCCCGTGATCTTCGCACGCATCATCTTCCAGAAGACTCCGATACCGGCAAGGCCACCGCCAAGAATTGAGACCAACATGCTGCCTGTACCGGCATCTAAGTATGAGAACATGCCTATCAGGGTACCCCAATGGCGTCGTTGAAGGCAGAAACCTCTAAATACCCCCTTTTGAGTCGGGTTTTCGTGGTTAGCATCAAAACGTGCCGAATAAGCCCGAAACCACAGCAATCACTGCCGGAAGAGACTCATCTCGGTCACTTGCGCCCGCGCTGTGGCCAAACACCGTGTGGGAGTCAGAGAGCCTCACCGATGCCACTCGTCGCGCCACAGGGCTGCGCTCCGAGACGTTTTACTCGCGATTCTCAAATCCCACCGTTACTCAATTTGAAGATGCCATCGCAACTCTTGAGGGTGCTGAAAGCGCACTCGCATTCGGCTCTGGCATGGGAGCCCTCTCATCTGTCATCTTGGCGTTCTGTAGCCAGGGATCTCACATCGTTGCGCAGAACAACATTTACGGCGCCACGCTTTCATTCCTGCAGGGCCCATGTCAGCGTCTCGGCATTGAAACAACTTTTGTGGACCCAACTGTTGCGGGTTCATTTGCAGCAGCTGTTCAACCAGGACGCACCATGCTTGTCCTTGCAGAGACTCCCTCCAATCCTCGCCTCTCCGTGACCAACCTTGAAGAACTTGGCGCAATCAACGGACCGTTCACCGTTGTTGATTCCACGCTTTCAACACCACTTGGTCAGCGTCCACTCGACTTTGGCGTAGACATTGTTTTACATTCTGCAACCAAAGGTATTTGCGGCCACAACGATGCATTGCTCGGCGTCATTGCTGGAGAGAAGGATCTCATTGACGCGGTGTGGGCTTATTCAGTTATGCACGGCGCATCACCTTCACCGCATGACGCACTGAACGCTCTTCGTGGGTTACGCACGCTCGGCGTTCGTCTGCAACACCAGAACACATCTACTCTCACCATTGCACGGTCTCTCGAAAGCCATTCCAAGGTTGTTTCAGTGCAGCACCCATTCCTTGAGTCACACGCACAACACGAACTAGCACGGCGACAGATGCGGTTTGGCGGAACAGTGTTCGCCGTAGAACTAGATGGCGACTTCGAAACCTGCGAATCGTTTGTATCAAAACTTCGTATTGCACACATTGCAACGTCGTTCGGTGGCCCAGAAACTTTGGTGTGTCACCCAGCAACAAGTACGCATGTAGGACTCACGCCAAGTGAACTTGAATCACTCGGAGTCACCGCTGGTCTATTGCGATTCTCTATTGGGCTCGAAGACTCCGACGATCTCGTTGACGACATCCATCAGGCTCTTGCCACAATTTAGATTCGCGCTTTAGATTCGTTTCGGCGGACGAGGAATAAAGGAACTGGTGCGTGCTGCGTACTCTGCATATCCCTCGCGACGCTTCATCAGTGAACGTTCCAACATAGGAACACCCGATACGCGCAGCAAAAACACAGTCATAACGACTGGACCGATAAAACCGATGACACCAATACCGGTCTCGGCACCCACAATGCCAATTCCCCACCACAACAATGCATCTCCAAAATAATTCGGATGTCGCGTCAGGCTCCACAGACCTGTCTGCATTACTTTTCCGGCGTTACTCGGATCCTTCTTGAACTGAACCAGTTGCCAATCGCCGACGGCTTCAAAAGACAAACCAACAGCCCACACCATGACACCGATGACTGCAAGAGGCCCGACTCCTGGTGTTGCATCGGAATTTCCAAACATGACGGGAAGCGAGACAACCCACATGAGAACGCCCTGCAGACCAAACACAGTGACCAAACTGATTAAACCAAAGCGTGCACCTTTCTTTTTGCGCATCGCTTTGTAACGCCAGTCTTCGCCATGACCAATATTGCGCTTGGCAAGGTAGCCACCTAGCCGAAGCCCCCATGACCCCACCATGACTGCAAGCAAAATCTGTCGGGTGCTATCGCCGTCAATTGTGATGGCTAACACCCATGAAGTGATCGCAAAACCGAGACCCCACACGATGTCGACGATTGAAGCATTCTTCAAAATCAAACTCAATAACCAGGTAGCAACCATGATGCACAGAATTGTGATTGCCGCTACCAACATTGCATCTGCCATGGCTTAACTCTTTTCTATTTGTAACTGATTCGCTACTGCTGCATCCATCTCAACCCAACGATTGTCGAGCCATTCGGTGAACGCATCTCCTGCTGGAATAGTAGAACGCTCGTACTCCTGCACTCGCACATGGACTCGCGCCTTGGAATTGCCAAGATGACGCACGATGCCAGAGAAGGTGTCGAGGCCATCAAACCCGCTGTGCCACATCGTGACGATGTTCGCGTGCGGGACCGCATTCAATAAAGCCGATGCGCCCGCAGGTTTTGGCGCTATCAAGTAGCGCAAACCCTCGAGCCGTGCTGCGCGT
This sequence comes from Ilumatobacteraceae bacterium, assembly GCA_044354565.1. Taxonomy (GTDB): domain Bacteria; phylum Actinomycetota; class Acidimicrobiia; order Acidimicrobiales; family Ilumatobacteraceae; genus UBA2093. Next base: position 2,873 of record JBIKZT010000015.1, on the reverse strand, counting down.
TCTGGAGAACGCTCACGCAGTCGTTCGATTGCGCGCGTGCGTTTCTTGCCACTTGCTCGACTGCCTTCGGGGAATATGACGGCAACATCACCAACGCCTAGTCCTGAAGCCATTTGTTCAATACCTTGCAGTTCAGCTGAGATGTTCAAAGACCCGCGGTCAACGAAGTAGTTCGGGAGTCGGTGACCCAAAATGTCGAGACATGGATCCATCTTCAATTCTTTTTTCAACACATAACGTGGGTTGAGATTGCAATGAGTTGCAACAACCCATGCACTCATGATGGAGTCCGCCAAACTTGCATGCCGACACAAGGCAATCACTGGGCCAGTCCCGATCTCTTCAGCACCTTCCACCGTGATTTTTAGACCCACCGTGAACCCAAGTGCCTGCACCATGCTTCGTGTCCACCACTTTTGAAGCTTGTAGTGGGCCTTCACGCTGTGGCCCCTTCCAGTGACAACGAAAAACAGCGCAATGGCAATTCCAGAAGTTTCAAGCCATGCCCAGAAGGCACCGAATGCCACGAAGCGCGCCAGGGGCAGTCCCCAGCGGCCACGCACGACATCAACCAGAACGGTCACTACTAGCCACAGCGGGCTTGCAACAGTGAGAACAACTGCCATCAGCAGGACGGCAAGGCCCATGACAGGCCGACGGATCCAAGCAGATTTCATGGGTGAACCCTATTCTCTTACTCCCCAGTAGGCGTGAACCCTTGATTTTTATGGCTTTTAGTTTTACAAATCGTATAAGTTAGACGCTAATGACTGACCTAGCCGCCCCTGCAACCCGCATTTCGTTTCGCGTGAACGGTGCCGAGGTGTCAGTGGACAGCGACCACCCACACTTGTTGGCTGCGCTACGCGACGAACTCAATGTCACCTCCGCCAAAGATGGCTGTTCCCCTACGGGTCAGTGCGGTTGCTGCACCATCATGATCGATGGCAAAGCACAAGTCTCGTGTCAGTATTCCGTTGCAAAGGCGCAAGGCAAAGACATTGTCACCCTTGAAGGAATTCCTACTGAAGAACGTCAGAAGTTCTCGGATGCCTTTGCTTCTTGCGGCGGCCTGCAGTGCGGTTTTTGTATTCCAGGCATTGTCATGCGTGCAAAATCCCAGATCGACAAAAAAGGTGCAGACCTAAAGCGTGAAGATATGGCGCGTCACCTTGGTGCACATCTGTGTCGTTGCACCGGTTATGTAAAAGTTCTTGACGCCATTGAGTCTGTAGCGAAAGGCACGCCTGTCGATGTCTCGCTTCCGAAAGGTGTTGGTTCTCGCGGCAGTAAATACGAGGCCGCTGAACTCGCCCTTGGAGATCGCGGATATGTGGACGACATTCGTGTGCCAGGCATGTTGCACGCTGCACTTCATCTCACGCAACATACGCGTGCAGATGTTTTGTCTATAGACACCAGCGCAGCACTGGCAGCACCAGGCGTCCACGCCGTGTTTACCGCCGACGATGTGCCCGGTGACATCAGAGTCGGAATCATCCACAAGGACTGGCCAGTCTTCATTGGCGTTGGTGAGCGCACTTCTTACGCAGGAGACGTTCTGGCAATCGTTGTTGCCGATACACGTCGCCAAGCACGAGCTGCTGCAGAGTTAATCAATGTTGCCTACTCCCCGCTTACACCTGTTGTAGACGCTGTTGCAGCAGTCGAGAGTTCAGAGATCGCTGTATGGGGAACAGACTCAAATGTCCTTTCGCGCAGCGAGTACCAACGTGGCGACACCACAAGTGCATTAGCCAACAGCGCCCATGTTGTTACAGAAACGTTCCATACTCAGCGAATTGAACACGCTTTCCTTGAACCCGAATCAACACTCGCAGTACCCAATGCAACGGATGGCACAATGCACGTGTATTCCGGAGGTCAAGGTGTGTGGGACGACCGCGATCAGATTTGTGCCATCTTGAATGTTCCAACCGAAGCCGTCACAGTGGAATTGGTTTCCAATGGTGGCGCGTTCGGCGGAAAAGAAGACATGTCGAACCAAGGACAAACAGCATTGGCCGCATGGCTGATGCAGAAGCCCGTGAAGTGCACGCTGTCTCGCGAAGAGAGTTTGTTAATGCACGCCAAACGGCACCCCATTCGTATGGAGTACACAGTTGGTTGCGACGCTTCAGGCAAACTCACTGCTGTGCGCGCGCGCATGATTGGTGACTCTGGTGCATACGCATCTGTTGGTATGAAAGTTCTTGAACGAGCAGCTGGCCATGCCACTGGTCCGTATCACACGCCTTCAGTCGATGTTTCCTCTGTCGCAGTGCGCACCAACAACCCCGTGTGTGGTGCTTTCCGCGGATTCGGTGCAAACCAAGCACAATTTGCTATGGAAGGCTGCCTCGATCGCCTTGCAGAGATGGTGGGAATTTCCGGTTGGGACATTCGTAAACAAAATGTGATTCACCCGGGCGAAGTTTGGGGCCCTGGTCAAATCATGGACGATGGTTGCTTAGGCGCCGAAGAGTGCCTCGACACGATCAAGCCTGCATACGACAAAGCACTCAGCGAAGGCAAAGCTGTCGGACTTGGACTTGGCCTAAAGAACTCTGGCCTTGGCAATGGATTCAGAGAAGTCACTCGTGCGGTTATCCACTTCCGTAACGACGGACTCGTTGAAGTGCGCCATGGATGGACCGAAATGGGACAAGGAGTTCACACCGTTGCCCTTCAGGTTGCAGTAGAAGAACTTGCGATTGATCCAGCATCTATTCGCGTCATCGTTGATACCACACGACAACTCGGATTTGGCCAAACCACCGGCAGCAGAGGAACACTCATGGCTGCAGCAAGTGTGCGCGAAGCATGTTTGAAGGCCAATGAAGGCGGACGGCAAGTCGGGGTGGATTACATGG
>JBIKZT010000165.1:0-2776 GCA_044354565.1 Ilumatobacteraceae bacterium | reverse complement strand
ACCTCAGAAACGAGGCGCCGACCTGCTGGTTGCCATGTGACTGCTGTCATTCGTTAGTTTTAGTACATGTACCCAGGCATCTTTGCAGCAACCCACCCAGACCGACCAGCCGTGATCCAAGCCGAGACTGGCGAGGTCATCACTTACGCGCAGTTGCACGGTCAAGCACTTCGACTCAGCAATGTATTGCGCGCCGCCGGATTCGTCCCCGGAGATCACATCGCCATATGTATGGAGAACAATCCCAGGTACCTCGAAGTTATTTGGGGTTGCCACTACGCGGGGCTCGTATACACAGCATGTTCAAGCCGTCTCACCAAAGCAGAAATCACGTACATCATTAATGATTGTGCGGCCAAGGGTTTCATCACTTCGAAGTACAAGGCTGATCAAGCCCAAGACATAGTGAACGACATTCCGAATGTTCATTTACGATTGATGATTGGCGGAACAATTCCGGGCTACGACTCGTACGAATCAACAGTTGACAGTGCATCGTCAGAAGAACCCGCAAACATGATTGACGGAACAGACATGTTGTATTCAAGCGGCACTACCGGTATGCCAAAGGGAGTTGCGCGACCATTCCCAGGCACACCATTGGGTACAGCTAGCGGATTGTCGCAACTACTCACAGTGGGTCTGTACGGATTTAGCGACGCAATGGTGTATTTGTCTCCTGCGCCGCTGTATCACGCAGCTCCCCTTCGTTTCAATATGTCTGTGCACGGCATCGGTGGAACAACTGTTGTGATGGAGCACTTCGATGCTGAGGACTATCTGAAGTACGTAGAGAAGTACAAAGCAAGTCACACCCAAGTTGTGCCAACAATGTTCATTCGCATGCTCAAACTCGAAGACGCTGTGCGCAACAAATACGACGTATCTTCACTCAAAGTTGCAATTCATGCCGCGGCGCCATGCCCGGTCGCTACCAAACACGCAATGATTAACTGGTGGGGACCGATTATCCATGAGTACTACGCGGGTACCGAAGGAAACGGTTTCGTGTATTGCAATAGCGATATGTGGTTAGCGCATCCTGGGACAGTTGGAACTGCTATTCAGGGAATCATTCACATCTGTGACGAAGAAGGAAATGAGCAGCCATCTGGCGAATCGGGAACCGTTTTCTTCGAGAGCGAAGCGACTTTCGAGTATCACAACGACCCTGAAAAGACAAAGGCATCGCGAGATCCGAAAGGCCGCGGATGGTCAACTCTCGGTGATGTTGGATACCTAGATGCTGACAATTTCTTGTATCTCACTGACAGAAAAGCGTTCATGATCATTTCAGGTGGAGTGAACATCTATCCGCAGGAAGCAGAGAACGTTCTCGTCAATCACCCTAAGGTCGTAGACGTTGCAGTCTTTGGTGTTCCGAACGACGACTTCGGTGAAGAAGTAAAGGCTGTAGTTCAGCCAGTTTCAATGCCTGCGTCCGAAGAAGAAGCCGCTTCACTATCTAAGGAACTCATCGCATATTGTCGTGAGCAACTCGCAGATATCAAATGCCCTCGGAGCATTGATTTCCGTGCAGAACTACCTCGCCATCCGACTGGCAAGTTGTACAAGCGACTTTTGAAAGATGAGTACTGGAAGGCTGCTGGTCGATCCATCTAATGGAATCACCACATCCATATCTCGACAGCATCAAGCCAATCGCTTTTGCGCACCGTGGAGGAACCTCTGCGGCGCCCGAAAATTCAATGCGCGCATTTCAACACGCTGTTGATCTGGGCTATCGCTATTTAGAGACAGACGTACACGCCACATCAGATGGACACGTCGTGGCTTTTCACGACAATGATCTGCAACGCACCTGCGGCTCATCTCTCAAGATTGCCGATGCAACAATTGACGAACTCAGTTCTGCTCGTATTGACGGAACTGACCCCATCCCGATGTTGATAGAGATCCTTGATGCTTGGCCAAAGGTGAACCTAAACATTGACTGCAAATCAGATGCGGTAGTGGCTCCCCTCATTCAGCAGTTGCGCACGTCTAAATGTCTGGACCGAGTGTGCATCGGCAGTTTCAGCGACCAACGCCTCGCCCGCATTCGTGAAGAATTTGGTTCTTCGGTGTGTACTTCCATGGGCCCGCGAGAAGTAGCAGCTTTGGTGCTGGGTACTCACGCACGAATACCGCTGCGACCTACAAAACATGCACTGGTCGCTCAGGTGCCCGTACGGCAGGGTCCGATACCAGTTGTCACTAAACGGACGGTGCAACGAGCACACGATCTTGGCCTATTCGTTCATGTATGGACCATTGACGACCCCCAGGAAATTGGTCGCTTGCTGGACCTGGGTGCTGACGGCATCATGAGCGACGACACCATCGCACTGCGAGATGTTTTTAGTGCGCGCGGCATTTGGTGAACGCTTAACAACTAGTTCATTTTCCGAAGACAAATACCTACTTGTCGTGCACTACGGTTAGACCATGCGCGTTGATACAAACTTCTTTTGCACAGTCCCTATGCCGGACGCAGGTGACCCAGCAATCACACCCACTTCCCGTCGATACGGAAATGACGCGGTGATCGAGTGCTATCGAAACCTTGTTGAATGGTCACGCACTGCAGATTCACTCGGCTACGACACAATGTGGCTGACTGAGCATCACTTCCAGTACGAGGGTTACGAAGTACTACCGAACCTAGTTATGTTCGGACAACATCTTGCAGGACAGACAAAGAACCTTCGCCTTGGGCAGATGTTCAATGTGATTCCTCAGTGGCATCCACTGCGCTTGGCAGAAGATTTTGCAT
>JBIKZT010000014.1:0-21856 GCA_044354565.1 Ilumatobacteraceae bacterium | reverse complement strand
GAAATTGGCTCGCCAGTTCGAGGCGCGTGCGCAGCAGTTTGAAAAAGATGGCGACTTCGAATGGGCCGTGGGTGAGGCACTCGCTATTGGCTCATTGTTGCTTGAAGGTTTCGATGTTCGTCTCGCGGGTGAAGATTCGCGTCGTGGAACGTTTAGCCAACGTCATGCTGCACTGATTGACAATGTCAATGAGAATGCATGGGCTCCACTTGGTGAAATTCCTGGTGCAACCGGACGTTTCTGGAACTACGACTCTTTGTTATCTGAATACGCGGCACTTGGTTTCGAGTATGGATATGCACACTCAAACCCCAATGCCCTGGTCATGTGGGAAGCGCAGTTCGGTGACTTCGTCAACGGTGCACAGGTTGTTATCGACCAGTACTTGGTTGCAGCAGAGGACAAGTGGAAACAAGAAAATGGTTTAGTGCTGTTGTTGCCACACGGTTTCGAGGGGCAAGGCCCAGAGCACTCCAGTGCGCGCATTGAACGTTTCTTGCAGTCATGTGCTGAGGACAACATTCAAGTGGTGAACGCAACAACTGCTGCTCAGTACTTCCACGTGTTGCGCCGTCAAATGCATCGCGATATTCGCAAGCCGCTCGTTATCTTTACGCCGAAGCAACCTTTGCGTATGAAAGAAAGTCGTTCGGTGATTGCCGATGTGACCAATGGTTCATTCCAAGAAGTTCTCGATGATCCTTTTGTTACAGACGCATCTTCTGTGAAGCGCGTGGTGTTGTGCAGCGGCAAGGTTGCATGGGACGCAATGAGTGAACGTGACAAGCGCAAGGCTCCGGTAGCTGTTGTGCGAGTTGAGCAGTTGTATCCATTCCCAATAGATCAGATCAATGTGTTGCTTGAGCGTTATCCAAACGCAAAAGAAATCGTGTGGTTGCAAGAAGAGCCAGAGAACATGGGTCCATGGCACTTCGTTGAACATCTCATCTGGCGTGTGAAGGAACGCGGTTACGACTTGCGTCATACTTCGCGTGTTGCATCCGGATCACCAGCTACTGGTTCAAAGACGATTCATGATCAAGAACACGTAGACCTGATGGACGAAACGTTCGAAGGGCTGTAAAGGCTCTTTACAACACCAGATCAAGGTGGCCAGATAGTTCGGCCAATGCGTCGTCTGGGTTTACAACTTTGATGGTGCGCATGCCCATTGCTGCGGCTGGTTTCAGGTTGATTCCTAGGTCGTCTAGAAACACGCATTCGGTGGGCGACACCTGCAACAGTTCACATGCAATCTCATAAAAGCGTGGCTCTGGTTTACGGCATCCCACCTTGCTGCTTTCTACAACATGATCAAACTTATGCATGATCGATCGCACTTCAGCCTGGCGCTCAGTTGCTGGCTCTTCCGTGCTCACCACGTTGTTGGTTAAACACGCGATCTTGAAACCGGTCGCCTTGACGGTGTCGAGGGCCTGCACCATGCGAGGTCGCACGTCGCCTGAGAGCAATGCAAGAACATCTGCTCCAGGCACTCGATGGCCTAGGGCTTCGCTCTCGGTGGCGAAAAGGCTGTCGAATTCCTGAGGGCTGATGTCGTTTCGCTCAAGAAGTGCCCAAGCGTTCGAGTGGGGGTTTGTCGAGTTCACTCGGCGAATGAGGTCGAGGGGGAGACCCTTCTCAGCCTCATAGGTGTTGAAGGCCTCAAAGGGACTGGACAAGATGACCCCACCAAAGTCCCAAAGAACGGCCTGAATAGGGGAAAAACTCACTGGGTCAGAATAGGTCGGATTGCCCCGATGAAGTGGTCTCGGAGTGCTTGACTAAATGGGTGACTAAGCACATCATCGTCGACGGGTCGAATATTGCGACCGAGGGCCGCACCGCGCCCAGCCTTCAGCAACTCCATGAAGCTGTGATGGCCCTGATGGACGAGAACAAAGGCGTCAAGGTGTCGGTGGTCGTCGATGCAACTTTTGGGCATCGCATCGCGAAAAAAGAAGTTGCCGAGTTTGAAAAGGCAATCGAGAACAATGAACTCGTTGCACCACCGGCTGGCGCTGTTGGTCGTGGCGATGCTTTCATTTTGGCTATTGCCGACAAAGCGAATGCATCCATTCTTTCTAATGACAGTTTCCAAGAGTTTCATGGCAAGTACAAGTGGCTCTTCGACGAAGGTCGCCTCATTGGCGGCAAGCCAGTGCCTCTTGTTGGATGGGTTTTTGTTGAACGTTTACCAGTACGCGGACCAACAAGTCGTCGTTCCGTAAAGACTGGGAAAGTTGTTAAAAAAGAAACTGCGCCAGCAAGTGCAGCAGCGAGCAAGCCCATGCCTATTCCGAAAGCTCCACCTCCGAGTGCGAAGCAGAAGATGGCAAATGAACTTATGCCGTTCTTGCAGTTTGTCGAAAAACACCCAGTGGGCACCAAAGTAAAAGGTGTTGTGGATTCGTATGCGGCAAATGGAATCATCGTAAAGATTGGTGATATTTCTGGATACGTGCCTCTTCGCAATATGGCAAATCCCATTCCGCGCAGTGCGCGTGATCTTTTTCAAATAGGAGATAACGCTGCCTTCACCGTGGTGGGTTACACACCATCGCGACGAAGCGTTGACCTTGGAGTGCCCGATGTGGTCGCTGGTGGTGTTGCAACACCTAAGGCATCTGCTGCCAAGCCAGCCGCTGTCGTGAAGAAAGCAACGGCCAAGAAGGTTGATGCAAAGAAAGTTGTCGCCAAGAAAGCTCCAGCCAAAAAAGTTGTCGCTAAAAAGGTTGTGGCCAAGAAGGCAGTTGCGAAGAAAGTTGCGCCGGCAAAGACCGTTGCGAAAAAAGCCCCCGCCAAGAAGGTTGTGGCAAAGAAAGCAGTTGCAAAGAAGCGTTAAGAGTTCGGTTGCGAGAAAACCCGCAATTCCTACTACCGTTCAGATGTGCATATTGTTACGTGGAACGTGAACTCTCTCAAGGCTCGCTTGCCGCGCGTTCAGGAGTGGATCTCTGAGTCGCAGCCCGACGTCTTGTTGATTCAAGAAACAAAATTGGCACAAGACAAGTTCCCCCATGCTGAGATGGCAGAACTCGGATACGAGAGTGCCCATTTTGGCCAAGGCCAATGGAATGGCGTTGCCATCATCTCGCGAGTAGGTCTCGACAATGTGGTGCAGAACTTTGCGCCGGGTATCGAGCCCGATGGGGAAGCGCGCATCATTACTGCCACGTGTGGTGGCATACAGGTGAGTTCCGTCTATGTGCCGAATGGTCGTTCACTTGACCATGATCATTATCAATACAAACTGTCGTGGCTCTCGCGTTTGCGCGCACATCTAGACGCAAGTTGTAAACCAACGGATGATGTGGTTGTTGGCGGAGACTTCAATATTGCACCAGAAGATCGTGACGTGTACGACATGAAGGCGTTTGCCGATGCCACACATGTGAGTGTTCCTGAACGGGATGCGTTAGCAAACGTGTGCAACTTCGGCTTGACTGACACGTTTCGTCAATTCAACGACGAAGACAAAGTTTTCTCTTGGTGGGATTACCGCGGAGGTGCATTCCATAAGGGCCACGGCATGCGTATTGACTTACTGCTCGCAACTCCGTCAGTGGCGGCACGCGCAAAGGGTTCAGTTATTGATCGAAACGCTCGAAAAGAGCGAGATTCAGGAAAACCAAGCGACCATGTTCCGGTCATTTTGGAAGTTGGGTAGCTATGAGCGATTCCGATGCGCCAACTACGTATTCGTTTCCTACATTTCACGAACGCAGCGCAGAACTTACTCCAGCTGATTTGGTTCGGATAGATATTGCGGCAGCAACACGTGAATTGATTCGTACATCATTTACATCAACTGCATCGACTGAAGAGATTGAGTCTGCAAAGGAACTGATCTTGCAGGCCGTTGAAATTTTGCAGAGTTCAAATGGGGGCCCAGGTAGTGCTGCCTCAGAATCGCATTTCTCCGATCGCAGCCCGTTCTACGGCGCAATGAATCCACTGTCGATGCCAATGTCGATGGAACGTGATGATTCCATTGGTGAATTTGGTGCCGTTGTGGGCATGGCCACATTTACCGAACCATATGAAGGGCCACCAGGGCATGTGCATGGTGGTTTCATTGCTGCTGCGTTCGATGAAGTCTTGGGCATGGCGCAGTCGCTCACTGGTCGTCCCGGTATGACAGGAAGACTCACCGTCACCTACCGTGCGCCAACACCGCTTTATCAACCCATTCGGTACTGCGGTTGGGTTGACCGCGTTGAAGGTCGCAAGATATTCACAAAAGGAACCGCGCATAACGGTGAAACCTTGTGCGCAGAAGTCGAAGGGTTGTTCTTGTCCATGCCCGCCGAGCTAATGGATCTATTGCGCAAAGGTCGTGATCTTTCAACACCACCAGGCGAAGCGCTGACTGGGGTAATTGAAATGAGTCGCGAGAGTTAGTTGGCTGCCGAGTCGCGGACAAGCTGCAAGATTTCTTCTCCGTAACGGCGTGCAAAAACTACATCAGTCACGGATGCAAGTTCGTCAGTTGTTTGTGGCCGTGCGCGAACAATGGCGCGAACTTGGCGAGTGGCCAAAACACCTTGTGGCTCGATGCGTGCAACACGGGCGCGATGTGTGCACCAAGCGTTAATCGTTGTGGTCAGCATTTCGTCTGGAGTGGTTTTCTTGGCACGCGATGCTGAGAGTTCGCGCAGTTCTGGTGGCGGAGGGTCACTTGTACGAATTGCGGTGGTGATGGTTGGGAGAAATGGAGAAGGTCCACTTTGCCGTTTCCCACGTGAATCAGTCCATGTCACGACCAATTCATCAGCAGCACGCGTGAGCGCCACATACGCAAGTCGTGCTTCTTCACTGCGAGCAGCTGCACCGCGAGCGCTGCTGTGGGGGAGAAGTCCTTTCTCCATGCCAGCAACAATCACGTACGACCATTCGCGACCTTTTGCTGCGTGGAATGTCAACACTTCAACACCATCGGGTTCTGCAACATCGGCTGATGTGACGAGCCATGAACCAAATGTACGGCCATCGACTCCGCCGGAACGATGTTCGTCTAGGAACTGACGTACATATTTTGCGATTTGATAATCCGCATCTTCGGCTGAGTATTCACCCGTGTCCAGCACGTCGGCGGCCCACGCGTTCAGTTCATCGCGACCAGTGAGTGCGGTTGCAGCTCCAACTGCGCGTGCCCACGCCCCACCCGAGCGAGATGAGCGAAGAGGAATACCAGCTGCCGACAATTCCTTGCGAATACTTTCCACCAATGTATTGATGCGTACAAGAACGGCAATATCATTCCATGTTCGCTGACCATTCTCCGCACGTTGAACAAGTTTGGTGATGAGCTTCAATTCAGCAGTCTCATCTGAACAGCGTTCAAGACGTACAACTTGTCCTGAGAGTCGTTTTGATTGTGCATCAGCAATCTGCCCATCTTTAGCAAGAGTGTCTACTGCCATCTGCACAATCTCTGGTGTGCATCGGTAGTTACTTGGAAGTGAGACGACATGTGCTCCGGCATGAAAGCCAGGTAACTCATCGAACAATGTTTTGTTGGCACCGTTGAATCCGTAGATGGCCTGGTTGGGATCGCCAACGAGAAAGAGGTCTGCTGCGTTTGGCACGAGAACTTTCAAGAACTCATACTGCAGTGGGTTCATGTCTTGTGCTTCGTCTACTGAGATATGGCGATACTGAAAACGAATGGACTCGGTGAAACGCGGGTCTTTCTTTGCTTCGGTGATGACAGATGTCATGAAGTCGTTGAGGTCAATGACGCCGCGCTTTTTCTTGGTTCGCTCGTATTGTTCGAAGACTTCAGTGAAGCGTCGCGCGCCGAGTGGAATCTTGAGGCCCGCCTCTGCCAGTTTTTCCGCCGCCTTTGTTGGCGTAATCATGTGAGCGTGCGCCCAGTCAACTGCCGTGAGCACATCGTAGATACCGCCAGACTTTGCATCGTCGCCCATGCATGAAGACATAAGTGACGAACGATTGTTCACAATGACAGGGATACGTCGGTTGCGGTCTTCAAGAAACTGCAACATGAGCCGACGTGCAACGGCGTGGAATGTGCCGATCACTGGTCGGCCATCAAGATCGAAGCGTGCAAGACGTGATCGCATTTCTGTTGCAGCTTGACGAGTAAATGTAATTGCGAGCACTCGCTCTATGTCTGCAGTTTCAGATAATGCTCGCCACGCGATGCGTCGCGTGAGCACAGTGGTCTTTCCTGAACCTGCTCCTGCACGTACCACCACGATTCCGACCGGCGCAGTAACCGCCGCCCGCTGATCTGGGTCGAGTCCAGCCAGCACCGAATCTGCGCTGCGGGGCGCTTCGTTACTTGGGGGGTCGAGAGATCGCACGCTTAGAAACTAGGCGTTTGTTACCCTTCCTTCCATGCCCTTCCCGCGCCGCTTGCTAAATGACTACGAAACAGTGGTTCTGGACCTTCATCCACATTGGTGGTATTTCGGTTCTTCAGGTGCTGCGGTGCTTGCCGCCATGTTTGTCACCTTGTTCGTAAGGGCCCAGATTGGCTCGGGTGGCTTCGAAACTGTTGTCTCGTACCTTGGCCTTGCCGCAATAGTGGTGAGCTCTGCATGGTTGTGTGTGCAGGTCATCAAGTGGCGCACTACCTACTTTGTTGTCACGTCACACCGACTCATCTACCGCGAAGGAGTGGTGGCTCGTAACGGAGTGGAAATTCCTCTAGATCGACTCAACAACGTGAACTTCAATCAGTCAATCGTGGAGCGTTTGCTGGGTGTGGGAGACGTGCTCATTGAGTCTGCTGGTCGCGACGGCCAGCAAACCTTCACGGACATCTCACAACCTGAGAAAGTGCAAAACATCATTCATCAGGCCATTCAGAATTTGGCCACCGGCAACACGGGCATTGTCTCGGCGTTTCCGGGCGTAGCTAGCGAATTGGAACGCCTTGAGGCCTTGCGTGATAGAGGAACCCTCACAGATGCCGAATTCCGTGAGCAAAAGCGCCGATTGCTCGAATAAATCTTCCGCTATGGCTTGATGAGGCCCATAAATGAAAGAATGGGCATATGGCTCAGGTAGTTCTCTCAAACGGCATCAACATCGAATACGACACCATGGGAGACCCATCGAATCCCACCTTGTTGTGGATTATGGGTTTCACCGCGCAGATGACCGCGTGGGATGAGAATTTTCTCAAAATGTATGTCGACCGCGGTTTCCATGTAGTTCGCTTCGACAACCGTGACTGTGGATTGTCATACAAGCACGACGGCGTCATGGTGGAAACAGACAAAGTCACCATGCAAGCAGCGATGGGTGAAACAGTGACCGTTCCTGTGCCATACACATTGTCTGACATGGCCGCAGATGCAATTGGTGTCCTTGATCATCTTGGAATTGAAAAAGCACATGTCATTGGTGCATCCATGGGCGGCATGATTGCTCAGACTGTTGCAATCGAGCACGGTCATCGTGTGAAGAGCCTTACGTCCATCATGTCTGTGCCTGGTGACCTGGCGTACGGAACACCAGCAGACGAAGCACTTGCTGCTTTGCTTGCGCCACCACCATCTGACCGGGCTGCATACATTGAAAGCGCAGCGAACTGGGCTGTGTGGTGCTCGAAGAAGCATTTTGACCTTGCAGACGCAAAGCAACGCGCAGCCAGAGAGTACGACCGCAGTTTCTATCCCGAAGGTTCGCATCGTCAATTGGCCGCTATCTATTCATCGGGTGATCGTTCGGATGCTCTTCGCAATCTCACAGTTCCCACGCTTGTTATCCACGGGCGCGACGACACATTGCTCACGCCTTCAGGTGGAGAACGCACTGCTGAACTCATTCCTGCTTCAACGTTTATGTTCATTTCAGATATGGGCCACGATTGCCCGCGTCCGTTGTGGCCAGTTTTTGTTGATGCCATCTCGGCACACGCACATCGTCACAACTAAAACAGTTTTTAACCATTAGGAGAGTTATGTCTGGGCCATTATCTGGATACAAAATTATTGAAATCGCTGGTATCGGACCTGGTCCGTTTGCAGCCATGTTGCTTGCCGACATGGGCGCCGAAGTCATTCGCGTGGATCGTGCACAAGCTGTTCGTGGGCCTGCACCCGCAACACCAGCAGGTGACCTCATGCTTCGTGGGCGTCGCAATATTGCACTAGATCTGAAAAGCCCAGAAGGCGTTGAGGCTTTGTTGCAGTTGGTCGAAAAAGCAGACGGTCTCATTGAAGGTTTTCGCCCTGGCGTAATGGAGCGCTTAGGCGTCGGACCAGATGTATGCCATGCACGCAATCCGAAGTTGGTTTTTGGCCGAATGACTGGTTGGGGACAAGAAGGCATGTATGCACAAGCAGCAGGCCACGACATTAACTACATCTCGTTGTCTGGTTCGCTTGCGCACTTCGCACGCGCTGGTGAAGCACCAGTACCGCCTCTCAATATGGTGGGCGACTTTGGCGGCGGTGGAATGTTCCTCGCGTATGGCGTGGTGTGCGCTTTGTTGGAAGCACAAAAGTCTGGCAAGGGCCAAGTTGTCGACACAGCGATGGTCGACGGCGCAGCAGTTCTCATGACAATGTTCTGGTCGTTCAAGTCCATGGGAATTTTCAATGAAAATGCCCCTGGAACAAACCTTCTTGACACCGGTGCACATTTTTACGATGTATTCGAGTGCGCCGATGGCAAATACATTTCGCTTGGATCTATTGAGCCACAGTTCTACGCAGAGTTGTTGAAACTCACAGGACTTGAAGGCGACCCAGAGTTTGCAAAACAGATGGACCAATCAATGTGGCCACATCTGAAAGATCGTCTCCGTGAGGTAATGAAGGCAAAGACTCGCGATGAGTGGTGCGCAATCATGGAAGCCACTGACGTGTGCTTTGCACCGGTACTCACTATGAGCGAAGCAGCAGCGCATCCACACAACGTGGAGCGCAGCACGTTCATCAATGTCAATGGCCACATGCAGCCAGCGCCCGCACCACGTTTCTCGCGCACAACTCCTGAAGTAGGTCGTGCATCTGCACATGCTGGTCAGCACACTGCAGAAGTGCTGCGTGAGTGGGGCGTTGCCAACGTCGACGCTCTCATTGCTAGTGGCGCAGCCAAGCAGGCATAGGTGTCAACTCTCGTTTGCTTTCACGCACATCCCGATGACGAATGCATCGGCACTGGCGGAACCATTGCGCGCGCATCTGCTGAAGGGCACCGTGTGGTGTTGGTTGTTGCTACCAACGGCGACCATGGCGAAGTACCTGCAGATATGCCAGCAGGGCTCACACTGGTTGACGTTCGTCGTGAAGAGACACTGAAATCAGCAGAAGCTCTTGGCATTCATCGAGTGGTGTGGCTGGGTTACGAAGACAGTGGAATGACCGGTTGGGAACAGAACAGTCTTCCTGGTGCATTCTGTAATGCATCTCTCGACGAAGCTGCGCACAAACTTGCTGCTGTGCTACGTGAGGAAAACGCCGACGTGCTCACTACATACGACTGGCATGGTGGTTATGGCCACCCAGATCACATCATGGTGCACAAAGTGGGGCACCGCGCTGCAGAGTTGTTTCCAGAAGTGCGAGTCCTTGAAGGCACGATGAATCGTGATCAAATGCGTCGCGGTATCGAAGCGGCACGTGCTGCGGGCTTTCTTCCAGAGGGCGAAGGGTTTAACCCAGATGGCCCTATGGACGATGGAAATCCAATGGGAACACTTGAGGCAGAAATCAATTACAAAGTTGATGTTGTGGGTTTCGTGTCACAAAAGCGTGCAGCAATGAAATGTCATGCAAGCCAATTGAGTGATTCCAGTTTCTTCTTAGCGATGGACGACGAGACTTTTGCGCGACAGTTTGGCAACGAATGGTTTATTGATCCAAAGAGTGACGCGCCTATGCGTGACGGATGGGTTTTTGAATGACGCGCGTGTACATGGTGCGCCATGGTCGCGCCGCAGCCGGATGGAATGTTGACCCTGACCCGGCACTTGATGAGTTAGGTCGCACGCAGGCACTAACTGTTGCAGGAAAGTTGTCGTCACGTGGGCCATTGCCCGTGGTGTCGAGCCCGTTGTTGCGTTGCCAACAAACCGCCTTTCCTTTGGCTACCGCTTGGAAACAAGACATAGTCATCGAGCCACTTGTTGGAGAGATTCCATCGCCTGAGGGATACGCCCTTGAAGACCGCGTTGATTGGCTGCGAGATGCGATGGCGGGAACGTGGACTCAAGTGGGAGAAAAATCTGGCGCTCATTACGTGACGTACCGCAACGCAATCGGTGACTTTGTGAAATCAATCAAAGAAGACACAGTCATCTTTAGTCATTTCATCGCCATCAATGCAGTCATTGGTGTGGCCACGCAGAATGATGCTGTGTTGGTCACAAGTCTTGATAACTGCTCAGTCACAACCTTTGAGGTGCATGCCGATGGGCGACTCGAACTTATTGAGGCCGGCAATGAAGCCGACACTCTGATTCGCTAGGTAGGTTTATTACGTGCTGTCGCTAATGATTTCTGATATTCACAACTCTTGGGCATGGGTTGCAATTCTCAGTAATGCTCTTGCTGGTGTGTGGGCACTTGCTGCGCACAAGATCATGCCGTTGCGCACGCGCGCACTGTGGTGGTACACGGGCGTTGCTCAGTTCACTATTTTTGTGCAAGTCACACTCGGCGTCATCATGGTGAACAAAGAGAAACTTGAGTTTCCGGCGTTTCACGCGTTCTATGGATTTGTTGCCATCATGGCCGTTGCAATTATCTACAGCTATCGCTTGCAACTGAAGAGTCGTGTGTATTTGCTCTACGGCTTTGGTGGTCTATTCCTCATGGGGCTCGGCATCCGGGCCATGTTGGTGGGCCAAGCCTAAATAAAAAAGCCCCCGCCAATGGCAGGGGCTTTCTCAATAGAGTTTTTGAAACTACGCGAGTGCTGATTCCAGTTCGGCGAGCGATGCCGCCAGCTTTGAAGGCAACTTGTCTCCGAATTGTGCGTAGTGCTCACGAATCTGTGGCACTGCTGCTTTCCAACCGACAGTGTCGAGCGACAACAAAGTGTCGAGGTCTGCTGCATCGATAGACATACCATTGGTGTCGATGTCTGCAGGTGCAGGCAGGTAACCAATAGAGGTCTTCACCGCGTTTGACTTGCCGTCAACACGATCAAAGATCCACTTGAGCACGCGGCTGTTCTCGCCATAGCCCGGCCAGAGGAAACGACCATCTTCATCGCGACGGAACCAGTTGACAAAGAAAATCTTTGGAAGGTTTTCGCTCTTTGTAGAAGAACCCACTTTGAGCCAGTGGCCGAAGTAGTCAGCCATGTTGTAGCCACAGAACGGAAGCATGGCCATTGGGTCGAAGCGAAGATTGCCAACTGCACCCGCTGCCGCTGCAGTGGTCTCAGAGGCCATGATGCTGCCAAGGAACACGCCATGATCCCAATCGAATGCTTCTGTTACCAATGGAACAGTGGTGCGACGACGACCGCCAAACAAGATGGCTGAGATGGGAACGCCTGCAGGGTCTTCCCACTCTGGAGCGATACATGGGCACTGTGATGCAGGCGCTGTAAAGCGAGCATTTGGGTGCGCAGCAACTGCGTCACTCTCAGGAGTCCACACATTGCCTTTCCAGTCCGTTGCACGTGCTGGAGCGGTGTCACTCATACCTTCCCACCACACGTCGCCGTCTGGAGTGAGAGCAGTGTTTGTGTAGATGCTGTTGCCCCACAAAGTTTCCATTGCATTTGCGTTGGTGTCGTAGCCAGTGCCTGGTGCAACACCAAAGAATCCGGCTTCAGGGTTGATTGCATACAAGCGGCCATCGACGCCGTACTTCATCCAGCAAATATCGTCACCGATTGTTTCTGCTTTCCAGCCCGGAATTGTTGGCACCAACATTGCAAGGTTTGTCTTGCCGCAAGCCGAAGGAAATGCTGCCGCGATGTATTTCGACGCGCCTTCAGGGTTTGTGAGTTTCAGAATGAGCATGTGCTCGGCAAGCCAACCCGCATCGCGAGCCATGACTGAAGCAATACGCAACGCAAAACATTTCTTTCCAAGCAATGCGTTGCCGCCGTAACCAGAACCAAACGACCAAATCTCGCGAGTGTCAGGGAAGTGCACGATGTACTTGTTGTCTGGGTTGCATGGCCAAGCAGAACTCTTTTGACCAGCAGCGAGTGGATCGCCAACGGAGTGCACGCAAGGCACCCAATCGTTGTTGCCCAATACATCGAGAGCGCCTTGACCCATGCGAGTCATGATGCGCATGCTGACTGCAACGTATGCGCTGTCGGTGAGCTGTACACCAATATGAGCAATGGGGGAGCCAAGTGGACCCATTGAGAAAGGCACCACATACATAGTGCGACCCTTCATGGCACCTTGGTACAACGTGTTCATTTCTGCACGCATCACAGATGGTTCACGCCAGTTGTTGTTGGGGCCAGCGTCTGCTTCGTTAGTGGAACAAATGAATGTTCGATCTTCTACACGAGCGACGTCGCCCGGGTCTGAATGTGCCCAGTAGCTATTTGGGCGCTTTGCTTCGTCGAGTTTCTGAAATGTTCCTGCATCGACAAGCGATTGACACAAGGTTTCGTATTCGTCAGCAGTTCCGTCACACCAATAGATGGAATCTGGTTGCAGAATTTCTGCCCAGTCATTCACCCACTGCGTAAGGCGGGTGTTGCTCGTGGTTGCAGCCATCGAAGGACCTCTGTTCGTGAAGATGGATTCGGGGGAAATCCAACATTGCTAGTTCAAGTCTAAAAACTAAACGATGGGGGTTCCCATGTCAGATTCTGAACCGAGGCTGAGACTTGTGGCACGACCAGAGGCGTCGAGGCTGAAGACCACTCGTTGGCCCTGGCGCAACATCCGAAAGATGGAACCCTCTAGGGCGTTGGGGGCAAGGTCGTATTCAGATAGGTCGGTATCGCTGACGACGATTCCATCACCGTTGGATGGATCGAATGCCTTGATGACGCCTTGCATGGCAATCCGCCTTAGCGGGCAACCTTGGTGACTTTGCCGGACTTGATGCATGCGGTGCATGCATAGACGCGACGTGGTGTGCCATTAACAAGTGCACGGACGCGCTGGATATTTGGGCTCCAGCGGCGCTTGGTACGGACGTGTGAGTGTGACACTGACATGCCCCATGATGGGCCTTTGCCACACACTTCGCAAACTGCAGCCATTTTGGATTCCTCTTCGCTTCGGGGAAACCTCGTGGCTTCCGAACGCAGGTATAGAAACTACCAGCGAGACCAAAGCACCCCCAACCGTCTGAGCAAAGTAGCCTTGGCATTCATGGCAGGGTTGGAGCTATTGGGGGCTGAAGAGGTCCGGCGCACGGTGGTTACCTTCCGTGACGCAATGCGTGCCCACGCCCCGGGCATCAACCGCCTCAACGTTTACCCAGTCCCAGACGGAGATACGGGCACAAATATGTCCCGCACCCTCGATGCCGTGGTGGCCGAACTCGAAGGCGCCGGCCCAGAGATGGATGCCACCTGTAAAGCCATCAGTCATGGCTCGCTCATGGGGGCACGGGGAAATAGTGGTGTCATCCTCAGCCAGATCCTCAGAGGACTAGTTGCCACCATTAATGAAAGCTCCGACGGCAAGGTCAATGCGGCGCGTATGGCCGACGCATTGAAGCGCGCATCTGCTGCTGCCTATGAAGCGGTGTTGAAGCCAATCGAAGGAACCATCTTGACTGTGGTACGCGAAGCTGCCGACGGTGCAGCTGCAGCAGCAGTGGGTGGCGCAACATTGTCGGCCACGTTGCAAGCTGCGCGAACTGCTGGGCGAGATGCATTGGCACGCACGCCCGACTTATTGCCGGTTCTCAAAGATGCAGGCGTTGTCGACGCTGGTGGTGCGGGTTTCTTGTTGCTCCTTGATTCGGCAATTCATGTGGTGGATGGCGAGCCAATGCCAGAACCAGATGAATCAGCTGGTCCATCTGTTGACCAGTTAGAAGCAGTTGCAAAACGACACCACGACGACGGTTCTGTTGACGTGAGCGAACTTCGCTACGAAGTGATGTTCCTCCTTGATCTTGATGATGCACAAGCTGGTGCATTCAAATCTGCATGGGGTTCCATTGGTGACTCCATTGTTGTGGTCGGCGGCGAAGGTTTATACAACTGCCACATTCATACAAACAACATTGGTGCGGCAATTGAAGCTCCGCTGTTGTTAGGTGGCATGCCAAAACAGATTCGTGTCACAGACTTGTTTGAAGAAGTGGCCGACGAACATGCAGCACGTGAAGCTGAATTGGGGGTACCAATTCAGTCGCGCACAAGTACTACTTCTTTGCCACCAGTGACTTGCGCGGTAGTAGCAGTTGCTAGCGGAGACGGAATTGCCGAACTCTTTGGTCAACTCGGCGTGCATGGCGTCATCTCTGGTGGTCAGACACTGAATCCATCGACGGCTGAGTTGTTGGCAGCAGTGGAACATATGAATGCACGCCAAGTAGTTATATTGCCGAACAATAAGAACATCATTCCTGTTGCTCAACAGATTGATGCGCTCACCACAAAAGATGTGCGTGTTGTTCCAACATGTTCCATGCCAGAAGCACTTGCATGTTTGGTGTCGTACGACCCAGAAGCTTCAGCCGAGTCAAATGCACGCAACATGACAATGGCTGCTGAAGCAGTAGCCACGGGTGAAGTTACTCAAGCAGTGCGTGATACGCAGACCGACGCCGGCCAAGTAACAGCAGGAGACTGGATCGGCATTGTGCGAGGTGACGGCATTGTTGCAATTGCAGGGACGCTTCCGAGTGCCTCCACTCAATTGCTCGACCATCTCATTGATGACTCGCGTGAATTGCTAACAATCATCACGGGTTCAGATGCCACAGCGGCGCAGACAGATCAAATCTCTGCGTGGGTCTCAGAGCATCGACCAGATGTAGCCATTGAAGTGCACGCGGGTGGACAACCCTTGTATCCATATTTATTCGGCGTTGAGTAATTCACCTCTCACCCTTCGCGACCTAGATGAAATAGGTCTTGATCGCATCAACGAAGCGAAGGAAAAGAAGAAGGCTGCGTTAGAAAACTTCGGCATCCAAAGCGTTCTCGATTTGTTGGAGACGTATCCGCGGCGATACATAGATCGCACAAACATGATCACTATTGCTGACCTAGAACCTGGTGTTCCAGCGCTTGTCATTGTCACGGTGGAATCGTCCAAGTTGTTTACTACTCGTAATGGGAAGCCAATGGTGAAAGTTGTTGTCACCGATGGCCATCGAAAACTCTCAATCACGTTTTTCAATCAGAAGTGGCGCGAGAAGGAACTGCAACCAGGAATGGAAGTTGCGGTCTTTGGAAAACCAGATCTGTATAACGGTGCTTTACAAATGACGAACCCAGTGGTTGACAGAGTGGGCGACCAAACAGGTCGCATACTTCCCATCTATCCACAAAGCGAAAAATCTCGAATCACTACAAAAGAACTGGGCAAGTGGATCGTCGATGCGTTAAAAAAATGTGGTCCACGCGGCATTGCAGACCCAGTACCGCAATCAGTCATCGACGCTCACGAGTTTGTGTCCAGACAGGTTGCATTTCACAACATTCATCTACCTGAGTCAAACGATCATCACATTGCTGCCAGACGGCGATTGGCGTTTGACGAAGTACTGCGCGTGCAGTTGATGTTGGTTGGGCGCAAAGCACAGTGGGAGCGAGAGGCGGCCGGCTTTTCTCACGACACCAAAGGCCACCTCATTGACGGGTTTATGAAGGCATTGCCATTTCCATTGACGGGTGCACAAAAGAGAACCATTACAGAGATCTATAAAGATCTTGCATCTCCACGACCAATGCACCGATTGCTGCAAGGAGATGTGGGCTCTGGAAAAACTCTCGTTGCTGTTGCCACCATGCTTGCCGCAGTACAAGGTGGTCATCAGGCAGCAATCATGGCCCCCACTGAAGTGTTGGCAGATCAGCATGCAATTGGCATTCGTGGCTTGCTTGATTCGTTACAAGTCTCAGACGATTCGCAACTTTTTGGTGCTCGTGGCCTGCGCATCGAATTGCTCACAAACAAAGTCACGGGTGAGCAGAGAAAATCGATTCTTGCTGGAATCGCCGACGGCTCTGTTGATATCGCAATCGGTACTCATGCGCTGATTCAAGACAAAGTCTCGTTCAAGAGTCTTGGTGCGGTTGTTGTTGATGAGCAGCATCGATTTGGTGTTGAGCAGCGTTCGCGTTTGCGCGACAAGGCACAAGAATCTGAACACGGACTCGTGCCAGATGTTTTGGTGATGACTGCTACTCCTATTCCTCGCACCGCAGCCATGACTGTGTATGGCGACCTCGACGTGAGCGTTCTTGATGAATTGCCACCAGGTCGCACGCCCATCGTTACGACATGGGTGAATAGCCCTGTGGAGATTGAAGCCATGTGGGCATCAGTGCGCACGCGACTTGATGCAGGTGAGCAGGTGTACGTGGTATGCCCTCTCATTGAAGAGAGCGAAAAATTAGAAGTTGCCTCTGCCCAAGAAACGTATGACCAACTGACTCACGCAGACCTTGCCGGTTATACGGTTGGCCTTCTTCATGGCCGGATGGCTTCGGCAGAAAAAGAGGCGGTGATGACGTCGTTTCGAAAAAATCAAACTCAGGTGCTCGTTGCCACCACCGTGATCGAAGTGGGTGTCGATGTTCCAAACTCAACAAGCATGGTGATTCTTGATGCAGGCAGATTCGGCATTGCTCAACTTCACCAGTTGCGAGGCCGTGTTGGTCGTGGGGCATTGCAGTCGCATTGTTACTTGGTGACACAAACTGCAGACGCGTCGCCGCGAGTCGAAGCACTCGTTGCATCAACAGATGGGTTTGTGCTGGCAGAAGAAGACCTTCGTCTACGGGGCGAGGGCACCATTATGAGCGTGAACCAAAAGGGTGAGAGTGACCTCACATTGGCATCTCTACAAAGAGACTTTGACCTCATCCAGTGGGCGCGTGAAGACGCCGTCTCCATCATCGCGAAAGATCCAATGCTCGAGTCATTGCCACTCTTGCGAGACGAACTCGATCTTCTGTTTTCTGCCGAGGATGAAGAGTTTCTGTTCAAGTCGTAGCTGTTTTCGTATTACGGTTGCAGTTGTCAAGGGGGAAACATGAAACTTGCAGGAAAACACGTCGTTGTTACAGGAGGCTCACGAGGAATCGGCGAGCAGTTGGCCAGAGAGTTTGCAGCACAGGGTGCGCGAGTCACGGTGGTGGCGCGAAGTGTTGACGCATTGCAGCGAGTCGCAGCAGAAATTGGTGGTACTGCGGTAGTTGCAGACCTCACTGATGATTCTGTGGTGGACCGGTTGATTCAGAACATCGAACGCGATCACGGCCATATTGATGTGCTTGTGAATAATGCTGGCCTTGAAACCTCAACGGCATTTGCCGTGGAAGATGAGCGCGAGATTCGTACGGTGTCGCGTGTCAACCTTGAAGTGCCGTTGCTATTGACACGTCACGTGCTTCCCGGAATGTTGAACCGCAGTGTCGGTCACATTGTTTTTGTATCGTCACTTGCCGGCACAGCTGGTTTCCCCGGCATGTCGGTGTACGGCGCTACCAAAGCGGGCATTTTGAATTTTGTGAATGGATTGTCGCGCGAATTGAAGTCAACACCTGTGAACATCACAGTGCTGTCGCCCGGACCAGTGGACACTGGCATGTGGGACGCGATTGAAGAAAAGAAGACATCAGTACAAAAAGTTGTGAGACGTTTTCAAATGTTGCAACTCATCCCCACTGCAGACCCAGTGAAGATTGCGCGTCGCACAGTGAATGCTGTTGTAAAGAACAAACCATTCGTGCGTGACCCGAAGCGACTCAGTATTCAATTTTGGCTGAACCACGCACCAACACGGATTGCAAACCTCACGTCAATTGGCATCAAGTTCGACCCGTTTGACAAAGGCTGACTTAATCAGGTTGGCCGTCGGTGTCGTCTTCTGTTAGCGGCAGATACCAAATATCGCGACAATCTCGGCACCTGTACGAGACCACATCGCCCACTTCCCACACGCCATCTTCCTGAGGATGGGTCAGTAGGTGACAGGGTCCACCGCAGTCGACACAGACAATGGACTCACTTGGACTAATCACCGACGTAGTCTGCCTTGTGTGAGAGTTGTTGCAGGTGACCTTCGGGGAAGACGAATTGAAGCCCCAACCACAGAGGCCACCAGACCCACTACCGACAAGGTGCGTGAGGCGGTGTTCAACTCGTTGCGCAGCATGGATGTTCTGGAAGGTGCACGAGTTCTCGACTTGTTTGCCGGCACAGGTGCAATGGGGATTGAAGCATTGTCGCGTGGTGCTGCCCATTGTGTGTTCGTCGAGTCTGACCGTGCGGCTTTAATGGTGCTGCGGACAAATTTGCAGCAATTAGGCATTGCCGATAGGTCCACTGTGATTTCGGGCGATGCAGTCATGCAGGCCTCCCAACAACAGGGGATCGACCTACTGATTGCAGACCCGCCATACGGTTACAAAGACTGGGCTCGATTGCTAGTTGGTGTCACCGCTGGCCTTGTTGTTCTGGAATCAGACCGTGAAGTGGGCGACATTGAAGGTTGGGACACTGTGCGAGTGAAAAAATATGGCCGCACTCATGTGGCATTTCTCCAATGCCCGACCACGCCAGCAGGTACCGTGGAGGGCGAATGAGCACCGCGCTGTACCCCGGCAGTTTTGATCCCTTCCATGTAGGCCACCTCGATGTGGTGGAGCAGGCTGTTGCACTGTTTGGCAACGTGGTGGTGGCAGTCATGCACAACCCAGACAAACCTTCTGGCGTGTTGACCACTGCGGAACGAGTCGAGATTGCTCAAACTGCATGTGCACACCTTCCGACTGTCACGGTGCAGGCGTTTGCTGGCCTTGCGGTCGATGCTGCGAAATCTGTAAACGCGTTGTGCATCGTGAAAGGTCTTCGCACCCCTGGTGATTTTGAAATTGAGCAACAGATGGCGCACACAAATTTTGCAGTTGCCGGCGTACGCACTGTGTACGTTCCGTGTGATCCTGCATTCAGCTATGTGAGCAGCCGATACATTCGCGACATTGCGATGCATGGTGGCGATGTTTCAGCATTGGTTCCTAAAACTGTGCAACAAGTTTTGAAGACCCACTTTTCTTCTCGGGGTAAATAATGAGTTTTGATGATTACGACGACGAACTGATTGATGACACATTTGAGCAGCCAGCGCCGGTACAAGCGCGCTTAGGTGAAAGCGAAATGATTCTTCGCCAAACAATCGACATCATCGTTCAAGCACCAAGTGTTCCGCTTTCGAGTTCTCCTCGAGTCAACCGTGACGAGATCGTTGAGCTTTTGCAAGATGCCGTTGATCGCCTCCCAGAAGAGATTCGCCAAGCGCGCTGGATGTTGAAAGAACGTCAAGAATTCCTGGATAAAACGAAGCGCGAAGCAGATGAGATTCTGGGTGCAGCACGCCAACAGGCCGAGCGCATGGTGCAGAGAACAGAAGTAGTGCGGGCTGCCGAAGCACGTGCTCGTCAAGTAATTGATGCAGCCGACGAAGAGACTCGCCGTTTGAAGCATGAGACCGAAGACTTCCTTGATCAGCGCCTCGGAAGTTTTGAGATTCTTCTTGGTCGTTTGCAAAAAACTGTGCACAACGGCCGCGAACGTCTGTCAATCGGCGACAAAGTGCCACCACCTGAAGCTGAAGAGCCAATCGAACAGCAAGAAGATTCTGCTGGCTTTTTCGATCAGGACGAGTAGCAGGAACGGTTTCAGGGTTGGCAAAGCCACTCATCGTTAATGTCGTTGAACTGCTCCGTTGGCCGGGGTCATCAAAAGACATCGCTGTCGAAGTTGCTGCAGATGACTTCGAGTTTGAAGACGCACGCATAGTGAGCGAACCCATTGCCATTGCCGTGCACATGGAAGCCATCACCAACGGCGTATCTGTCTCTGGCATGGCTCATGCAGCATGGGCAGGCGAGTGTCGTCGATGCTTAACCCCACTACGTGAACTCATGCAGGTCGAGTTCGATGAGATCTACCAACCCACAGTGCATGACGCTGAGGCATATGAGATAGAAAACGATCAGATCAACCTCTTGCCCATGGTGAGGGAGAACATTTTGCTGGCCCTTCCGCTTGGCCCTTTGTGCCGCGAGGACTGCCCGGGATTCTGCCTTCATTGCGGGGCAGACCTCTCGCAAACCCAATGTGGGTGCGTTTCTGTGGCTTCTGACCCCCGTTGGGCGGTCCTTGATGCACTGAAAGATGTACTTGATGACCCTTCCTAGTGAGTTTTCTCACTTTGGTAGATACAATTTCCAAGCCTCATCACGAGGCATTCGCCGCTAGCACAGGGAGACCACGGTGGCCGTTCCCAAGAAAAAGAAGTCGAAATCAAAGACACGGATGCGTCGCGCCTCAAACTGGCGTCTCGAAGCTCCGTCTCGTAGCACCTGCCCACGCTGTGCTTCAGCCAAGTTGCCACACACTGTGTGCGGCGTATGCGGTTGGTACAAGGGCCGAGTTGCAATCACCATCGACTGATTGTCGAGATCTCGAATATGTTGCCAATCGCCGTTGATGCGATGGGTGGCGACCGTGCCCCCAGTGAAATTCTTGCTGGTGCACATGAAGCCGCAGCTTTAGGTATTCCCATTCTGCTTGTCGGACCAGAAGGTCTTGATGGCATCGGCGAACTTCCTCTTTTTCATGCCAGTGAAGTCATCGAAATGGATGACGACCCTGCGCAATCTGTCCGTCGCAAACGCGATTCCACTTTGGTGCGCGCAGCAGAAGCAGTGCGCGACGGCAAAGCAAGCGCGATGATTTCAGCCGGCAACACGGGTGCCACCATGGCCAGTGCGTTGTTGCGCATGGGTCGCATCGAAGGTGTTTCTCGTCCCGCGATTGCCACCCCAGTTCCAGTACCTGGAAGCCACCCCACTGTGTTGCTCGATGCTGGTGCAAACGCCGAAGTGCAACCTGAGTGGTTAGTGCAATTTGCTCTCATGGGTTCCGTTTATGCACAACAACGATTTGGTGTTGAGAATCCACGCGTAGGTCTGTTGTCTATTGGTGAAGAGCCAGGCAAAGGTGACACGCTGCGCAAAGAGACATACGAACTTTTGAAAGTTGCGACGGGAATCAACTTCATCGGCAACGTTGAAGGCCGTGACCTCATGACAGGCGATGTTGATGTTGTAGTCACCGATGGCTTTACAGGCAATGTCGTGCTCAAGACACTTGAAGGCAGTTTGAAGACTGTAGTGAAAGCATTGTTCACCGCATTTGGTCAGCCTGAGTACGCCGATGCTGCAAACGCGCTCATGCCTGCATTGTTGCCTTTGTACGAAACACTCGATCCCGACACGTATGGTGGTGCCATCTTGCTCGGAGTAGACGGTGTGTGCATCATTTCGCATGGCTCTAGTAGTGCTCGCGCCATGTTGAACGGAATCAAGTGTGCACAAGAGATGGTGGAGACCGACATGGTCGGAGCCATTCGCAAAGCCATCTCTACTACTCTTGGCTCATAGAGTTTCTCTCCCTACTTAAAGGCACAAATGAACCGTTCTGACATTGTTTCCTCCGTGTATTCGCACCTTGCATCAATTCTTGAAATTGATGCATCCACAATCTCTGAGTCTCAATCATTCGCCGATGACTTGGGAGCAGATTCCATTACGTTGATTGAACTTGTGGATTCACTCGAGCAAGAATTTTCCTCCTCGGTTCCTGATTTTCAATTCGATGATGATGATTTGCCTGGCCTGAAGACAGTTGCCGACGCAGTCGATTACATCGCGCGCACACTCGGAGTCTGAGGCAATGGTGTCG
>JBIKZT010000164.1:0-2792 GCA_044354565.1 Ilumatobacteraceae bacterium | reverse complement strand
TGCTCTACCGACTGAGCTAAGAGGGCGTGCGCATGGAGAAAGCCCCCACGAGCCGGAGTAAAAAGGTTATCGGTGCAAGTGGTCGAACGGCACTAGGTTCTTATGTCTGTGGGACAGATTTCTATTCGCCATGCTGAAGAGCGCGACGCCGAGGCCATCAGGTCTATCTATAACTACGAGGTAGAACACGAGACGGCCACTTTTGACCTCGTGCCCCGCTCCCTCGAGGATCAGTTGGAGTGGCAGCGAGCCCGGACCGGAGCATTTTGTGTCTATGTGGCCGAGCTCGATGGCGAAGTTGTGGGCTTTGGAGCCCTTTCGCCGTATAAGGAAAGGGCCGCGTACCGCACCTCGGTGGAAGATTCTGTCTATGTCCGCCGAGATCTTGGTCGCCTGGGAATTGGCCGGGCCATGCTCTCCCACCTGCTCGAGGCAGCCGAAAATGGTGGTTTTCACGCCGTTATGGCCCGAATTACCACCCTTTCCGAGGGTTCCATTGCCTTACATGAGGCTCTGGGCTTCCAATTAGTGGGGATTGAACGCCAAATTGGCCGAAAATTCAATAAATGGCTCGATGTGGCACTGATGCAGTGCCTTCTGACTGAGAGATAGCCCCCCCACAGCATTCGACCCCGCTGGAAAATCCAGCGAGGTCGAATACGGGTTGGGCTGTATCGGCTTTCGCCGTTCAGTTCACGGATTTCTCCGTGGTGGGCCGGGCAGGATTTGAACCTACGTAGGCAGTGCCGGCAGATTTACAGTCTGCTCCCTTTGGCCACTCGGGCACCGACCCCTATTGGAATTGCCAAGGTTATCGGGTGGGTAGCCTTCTACCCCATGCCATCGTTTGACATTGTTTCCGATATTGACCGCCAAGAGCTCCGTAACGCCATCGACCAGGCCCAGCGCGAAATGAGCCAGCGCTTTGACTTCAAGGGAACGGACTCCTCCATCGAGCAAAACGACCTCATCATCACCATCAAGACCATTTCGGAAGAAAAGGCTCGTGCCGTGCGCGTCTTGCTCGAAGAAAAATTCGTGAAGCGGGGCATGTCACTCAAAGGCATAGAGTGGGGCAAGTTTGAACAAGCCAGCGGAGACACAGTTCGTCAGTTGGTCACGGTGAAAGTTGGAATCTCCTCCGACAAGGCTCGCGAGATCAACAAACTCATCAAAGAAAAAGGTGGCAAGGGAGTCTCTAGCCAAACACAAGGCGAGCAAGTTCGTGTCACCAGTAAAAAACGAGACGACCTACAAAGCGTCATGGCGTTACTTAAAGGTGAAGACCTTGGCATACCACTGCAGTTCGAAAACTTCCGCGACTAAAACTCTTTTAGCCAGCCCAATTGTAATCGTCGCCAACTATCTCGGGGCTACCGTTGCCCCACCACACACTTAGCACGCCTTGGTTATTCACCATTGCACTACGTGCGCCATTCATGATGTAAGTGACGGTGGTGTCTGAGATATTGATGTTCGACCGCACTTCAAATGACTCTGCATCACGAAATTGCACGATGTCATTTCCATCTACCCCCGCTGCACGTGTCACAAGATTGTTGTTCTCGTCTGTTCCAACTAATCCCACACGCCAGAGATTCCTGGACTCCCAGTTCACTTCATTTGTGATCAACTGTGCAGGACGAAGTGTTCCTTCGCTAATGGATGCAACCCACACAAATGCGCCATTGGCAGTGAACCCGCTTACCGCTACCTGATCACCATTCAGCCATGCAGTTTGATACATCGTTGCCACATCGGCTTTTGGAAGCGCAATCGTTGTTGAAACTTTGTCTGGTACTTCAACAGAAGAGATAGTCAATTCTTCATATCCGACTAAAGCCAGTAGTTCTCCGTCTGGACTGATTGATGGCAAGTGGCCCGTAAGTTGCAGCCATTCACCTTTGTTTTCACCTTCGTAAAAAGTAATGCCGCTCACAGGTTCACAACATGCACCGACAAAGATTGTGCAATCCTTTGGTGAGATTGCAACAGACTCGGCAACCGTCAGGTCATATCCCGTGTTATTCGAGTAAGGATCATCACCAATTTGCTCTAGCTCACGTGATGCCGTTGTAACCGGGTCATCCCAGACTCGCACTCGATACTTGTCGGTGATAGCCGCTAAGCCCAACGTTGGATTTTCTTCGGATGGCGCACATCGTCCAACATTTGCAGTCTCTTTTTCGACTGTGACATCAGCACTATTTGAGCACGAAGCAACACAGACAAGAACACTAAGAAATAGCAGTGCGCGTTTCACGATTTAATCTTCGCTTGGTGCTTCTGCGGCGCGTTTCTGTAGTTCGTTCACTACGTTCGCATCAGCAAGCGTTGTGGTGTCGCCAAGATTTCGGCCTTCAGCAACATCGCGCAACAAGCGACGCATGATCTTTCCACTGCGAGTCTTTGGTAGATCTGGCGTGAAGTAAATCGTTTTGGGTTTTGCAATTGCACCAATTTCATTGGCGACGTGATTGCGCAGCACTAGCTCATCTACTTCCATACCACCCACCAACGTGACATACGCAATGATTGCTTGGCCAGTAGTGGCATCGTTTGCACCAACAACTGCTGCTTCAGCAACGCTCGGATGTGACACCAACGCACTTTCCACTTCGGTTGTAGAAATACGGTGCCCCGAGATGTTCATCACATCATCGACACGACCCAACAACCAGAGATAACCATCGTCATCTAACTTGGCTCCGTCACCGGCAAAGTACCGACCTTCAAAGCGCGACCAATACGCATCTTTATAACGCTCTGGGTCTTTCCAAATGCCGCGCAAC
>JBIKZT010000163.1:0-2799 GCA_044354565.1 Ilumatobacteraceae bacterium | reverse complement strand
CACTACCGATGCTTGCATCTCAACTTGTCTCTGCCGGTTCCTCAAATTCCGGGAAAGCCGATATCACTATCGAGGGGTGGCACTGGCCAGTTCTTGTCGGTGTGCTCGGAGTCCTGTTGCTCATAGACATTTTGGTCATTCACCGTAAAGCACACGAAGTGCATACACGTGAGGCAGTCATTGAGTCAGCAGTGTGGATCAGCATTGGTCTTTTGTTTGGTCTTGTCATTTTGTGGGAATTCGGTGGTGCTGCGGGTGGCGAGTATTACGGTGGATACCTCATTGAGAAGAGTTTGAGCGTCGACAACGTGTTCGTATGGGCCGTCTTGTTCACCCACTTCCAAGTGCCTAAGCAATATCAACACCGTGTGTTGTTCTGGGGTATTTTCGGTGCGCTAGCGATGAGGCTTGGCTTCATCTTTGCTGGTGTCGCAATCATCAATAACTTCAAGTTCACCTTGATTTTGTTCGGTCTTTTCTTGCTGTACTCCGGTATCAAGTTGTTGCAAACACACGATGAAGGTTTTGACCCAGCAAAGAGCAGGGCGATGAAGGTATTCCATCGTTTTGTTCCTTCAACGGACAAACTCGATGGTCAGAAACTTTGGACTGTAAACGAATTAGGAAAGCGCGTCGCGACACCATTGTTGGCAGTGCTCGTACTGGTGGAGATTACAGATGTAATTTTTGCTGTGGACTCAGTGCCCGCTGTCTTGGCCGTCACTAACGAGCAGTACATTGCTTTTGCCTCAAATGCTTTTGCCATTTTGGGTCTGCGAGCCCTGTACTTCCTCTTGGCTGATATGCGCGACCGTTTCAAGTATTTGCAGACCGGCCTTGGCGTGATTTTGGCTTTCGTCGGTATCAAGATGACCTTGTCCTACTGGTGGCACATGCCAATCGTTGCGTCTTTGTCGGTGATTACCATGATTCTGGTCGTCTCCATCTTTGCCTCAATTCGAAGCGGCTCAGACGCTCAGCACTAGTTGACTCTCCATGGCACTAATGTCGTGGCATGGGGATTGCGGAGGATGATATTCAGAAGGTGCGCTCTGCCGTCACCTTGTCTGACATCGTTGCGCCCTATTCACAATTGCGCCGCACGGGTCGTACGCAAGTAGGGCTATGTCCCTTCCATTCAGAACGCACCGCCTCTTTCAATGTCAATGACGAGACGGGTCGGTACATGTGTTTCGGCTGTGGAGCCAAAGGCGATGTCTTTACCTTTGTCCAACAGATGGAGCATCTTGATTTTGCTGCGTCAGTAGAGAAACTGGCCAGCAAGTGTGGTGTTGAACTGCATTACACGTCTGGCGCAGCTACTGGTGAGCGAAAGCACCGCAAAGAGTTGCAGGAACTTATGGAAAAGGCGGTGGAGTGGTACCACAACCGACTTCTGGAATCGCCCGATGCGCGTACGGCCCGTGAGTACTTGCGCAACCGCGGACTAGCCGGTGATGTCGCTCGGTCGTTCAAGATTGGTTGGGCTCCCGACGATTGGGATGTTCTGTGTCAGGCCCTTGGTGCGCCAGCGGCCATGTTGCAAGAGGTGGGTCTTGGGTTCGTCAACAAAGCAGGTCGACTCCAGGATTCTTTTCGTGCTCGAGTGATGTTTCCCATTTTCGATGAGAACGGAGCAGCGGTTGCGTTTGGTGGTCGCATTCTTCCTGGGTCCACAGACCCAGCGAAATACAAGAACTCAACAGAGACTCCTATCTACTTGAAATCACGCACGTTGTATGGCCTGAACTGGGCCAAGGGAAATGTTGTGAAAGAAGATCGCGTCATTGTGTGTGAGGGATACACCGATGTCATCGGGTTTCATCGCAGTGGCCTTGCAACGGCAGTTGCAACGTGTGGAACTGCGCTCACTGAAGATCACGTGAAACTCATGAAGCGGTATGCGCGCAATGTGGTGCTTGCGTTTGACGCAGACTCGGCCGGGCAAGGTGCGGCAGACAAGTTCTACGCGTGGGAAAAGAAGTACGACATTTCTGTATCGGTTGCTCAGTTTCCAGCAGGACAAGATCCGGGTGAACTCGCCGACACAAACCCTGCTGCACTAACTGCTGCAATTGATGACGCGATGCCATTCTTAGGCTTTCGTTTGAAGAGATTGTTCGATGCGAATCCGTTACGTTCGCCTGAATCTCGCGCACGACTTGCAAGTAAAGCAATGGAAGTTGTGAATGAGCATCCTGACTCCAATGTTCGACGCCTATACGCGGGACAAGTTGCTAGTCATACGGGTGTCTCTGCGGGTGAATTAGTGAAGATTGCTGACAGGGGTGGTTCTGCTCCCGTTGTTGTTTCGTCCCCTGTGCAGCACGCACCAGAGGGTGCCGGCTTCGTCGCATTGTCGTTGCTCATTCACGAGTGGGATTCGATCGCGCCGTGGTTGATTGAAGAACTGTTCGCAGACGATGCATCACGTGAAGCATTTCGAGCTCTCGCCGATGCCGACGGAGACGTTCATGTGGCATTGCAATCTGTACTTCCCGACGCCGCAGCAATTATTGAGCGGGCCTCGGTGTACGACGTCACCGCCGATGCAAAGGTGGAGTCGCGGGCGTTGATTTCTGCCTCAGTCCGGCGTGAACTCACACGTAGGCAATCTGCGGCCAATATCGAACAGATTCAGCAAGACCGTGTTGTACGCATCTTGCTCGAAGACCTCAACAAGACAGACAAAGCCGACACGGCTGCCGTGCAGTTACTGCAGTGGCTTTCCCAGGCGGCGGGTGACCCCGCATGACCCGTCGGCTTCGTCTCACGCCTCCGCACCCGGACGTAGACGTG
>JBIKZT010000054.1:0-7831 GCA_044354565.1 Ilumatobacteraceae bacterium | reverse complement strand
AGCATCTACATACACAGCTGCGACCCATGGTCCAGGCTCTCGAGCATTTGGTAGTTCGTCATTCTCAATCAACGATGCAGTGCCAATAATCGCACCATCGGAGTTCAGTGCGCCAAGACATACAGGAAGAGCATGGTCATCGTGGTCAGAAGCCGCATACAGATCTAGGTACCACTGCACGGAATCATCTGGGTACAACTTGCCCCATTCGCTGAATGACCATTGTGCTGCAGTCGCACGCAATGCCTCATTGTTGGGCATATCGAGCACTACACACTTCATGTTATGAATCGGAAGTGGTTTCGCCTTCGGTGGCTGGACGCACACGTTGAAATGCTGACTCCACTTCCGAATACATCAATGGTGGTTCCGTACCCACTATCTCTGAATCGGGAATTCCATCGCTTGCCGTGTAGGTCTGATTGGAATAGAAGTTCTTCATGAATCGCTTAAAGAAGATCACAATGATGATGCACCACATGAAGACTGACCCACCAAGCTTCATGATGCCGCCCGCTAATTGCTGATCGCTCAATACCGATAATCCCCACACACGAATTGGAGTGTCGTAGTGGTTGTACACAGAACCCTCAGCAAATGTGAGCCAACCGGCAGGAATAGTGGGGATAAGAGATGTTGCGAACAAGTACGGCATCATGCCGCCGTACGTCATGCGCCATTCACGGGCCGGTCCACATACTGGGGTCCACAACATCAGTGCACTCAATACCAAAATGACGTGCAGCCCATAATGCAAAGGACCGCCCGCAGCACTTCTATTCACCAGTGCAGGTATATGCGTGGTTACGACGACCAAGTTGTACACCACTGCGGCAACCACCGGACGGGTCAAGAAACGCACTGTCTTGTATAGACGACCTTGACCGATAAGTAATCGAAACAGCCATTCGGGTATGGCCAACAAGGCTAAAGGTGGCACGAAATATGTAATGGCCATGTGCTGCATCATGTGCACTGAGTACAAATACTCCTCGGCAATGTCATGGACCGGCCAGTCGCTAGCCAGCCACAACATCAGAATCATCAAACAGAATGTGAGGATTTGCTTGCGAGAAATCACCTGGCCCACAGGAGCGACTTTGGGGCCTACCACTCGTACGGCATAAACAAACGCGACCACAAGTCCGATTGTGAGAATCCAAATTTCAGGATGAAATTGAAAACGCCACGGATCGGTGTTCAGCGTTGGTTCAATTGCTGCGATCAGCACGGCCGACCCCTGCCACTACTACGCAATAAAGAACTTGAATGTGGCCAGAGCAACGATGTACACAAACAGTGCAAGACCGAGGCCTGTATAGAACAAGAAACTAAAAATCTTGCTATCAAACTTCAAGTGCATGAAATAAGAAACAACCATTACAAATTTAACGACCATCATGATCATCAAGGAAGGCATGAACAACGGCCCAAAATCGACGTAGTACGTAGAAACTTCCAGTGCAGTAATTGCAGCAAGAATAAGGGCAATCTTTATGTACCCAGCATCTGACATGCCGTGCTCATGATCTTGTGATTGTGTTTCAGTACTCATGCGTTGCTCCCGATCAAGATGGAATCAGATAAATCAGCGTGAAGATGATAATCCACACGATGTCGACGAAGTGCCAGTACAAACCAACCAGTTCAACCACTTCAGATTTGTTGCCAGTGATTCTGTTGCGCTTAATGATGCCCATTGTGGAGAGCAACATGATTACACCAACAGATACGTGAACTCCATGGAATCCGGTTAATGAGTAAAAGCTAGAACTGAACAAGCTTGTGGTGAAGCCAAGACCCTCACGGTAGAACGTGGTGAACTCGTACACCTGGCCACCAACGAATGTTGCGCCAAGAAGTGCAGTGACTGTGAGCCACAAGTTGGTGCGATTGTCATCATTGCGTTGTGCCGAAGTCACTGCCAACACCATGGTGAGAGAGGACATAAGAAGTACGAAGCTGCTCACAGAAGTGAACGGGATGTCGTAAATCTGTGATGGGTGTGGACCGTCCTGCACACGACCGCGATACAGCATGTACGTAGAGATGAGACCACCGAACAGCAAGCACTCTGAACCTAGGAAGAGCCACATTGCAAGCTTGTTGTTAGACAAACCAGTAGACGAATGATGCCCGTGGTCTGCTGCGTGATCAGTGTGAGTTGCGGTCTCAGCCATGAGTAGCGATCTCCTTCGAGTGTCCGTCACCATCTGGTGAGGCATAGTCAATTGCTTCCGGTACGGAAGGTTCAAGGACCCATCCGAATGATGCAAGCAGAACTACAGCAGCTCCAAAGACCATGACGGGAGTTCCGTAGACAACGCCCAAGCCCAAAACTCCAACACCAATGGCAAGAACCAATGGCCAGTACGACGGGCCAGGGAGATGAATATCAGAATCGGCTGCTGCTTCTTCTGCACGAATCAGTTCTTCACCCGTAGCAATTGGACGCATGGTGTGCGTGTTTGGATCTTCTTCGTACTTGCGATGGAAGAACTCATCCAAGTGATGAACAACAGGGATGCGATCAAAGTTATGTTCCTTTGGAGGGCTAGTTGCTAACCATTCCAAAGTACGAGCATCCCACGGGTCGGCCGGTGCTTGTTTGCCGTTACGCGCTGTGATGACGATGTTGATAAGGAAGAACAAGATTCCGATCGTAAGAACAAACGACCCGATCGAGGACACCATGTTCCAGAAACCAAAGTTGAAGAGGCCTTCACCTGCGCGAGCC
Organism: Ilumatobacteraceae bacterium; assembly: GCA_044354565.1. Taxonomy (GTDB): domain Bacteria; phylum Actinomycetota; class Acidimicrobiia; order Acidimicrobiales; family Ilumatobacteraceae; genus UBA2093. The sequence goes on along the minus strand of JBIKZT010000054.1, from coordinate 5,094 downwards.
TCTGTCCATACATACATACGGCGCGGTTGACCTTGGAGGCCGAGAATGTGCATTGGTCCGAAAGTGAGGTTCATACCAATCACCATGAACCAGAAGTTCCATGACCCAAGTTTTTCATTCAACAACTTGCCGAAAACTTTTGGCCACCAGTAATAGAAGCCTGAGAACAAACCAAAGACCATTCCACCAAACAACACGTAGTGGAAGTGAGCAACGATGTAATAGGTATCAGTTTGCTGAGTGTCAGACGGTGCAACGGAGTGTGTAACACCCGACAAGCCACCGATTGTGAACAGCACGACGAGTCCGATTGCGAACTTCATCGCTGTGGTATACCAAATCTTGCCACCCCACATAGTGAGCAACCAGTTGAAGATTTTAATTCCGGTAGGAATTGCAATGGCCATGGTGGAAATGGAGAACACCGCTACCGAAACAGGGCCAAGACCAGCTGCGAACATGTGGTGAGCCCACACACCGAAACCGACGAGTCCGATTGATGCACCTGAGAAGACCACGAATGGATATCCGAACAATGGTTTGCGAGAGAACGTAGGCAACACTTCAGAAATAATTCCGAAGCCAGGCAAAATCAATACGTATACCTCGGGGTGACCAAAAATCCAGAACAAGTGTTGCCACAGAAGTGGGTCTGCACCTTGAGACACGTCGAAGAACGTTGCACCATACGAGCGCTGGAACATGAGCAGAACAAGAGCAACTGTAATTACTGGGAGCGAGAACACGAGCAGGAACTGGACAACGAGAATCATCCAGGTGAACACCGGCATCTTCATCAGAGTCATTCCTGGGGCACGCATGTTCAATACGGTGACGATCAGGTTGATGGAACCAATCAGCGATGCGATACCTGCAATTTGCAAACCGAGTACCCAGAAATCAACGCCGTTGCTTGGTGAGAACACTGGGCCAGAGTTTGGTGCGTACATGAACCAACCACCGTCGGCCGCGCCGCCAAGGAACCATGATGCGTTCAGAATAAGACCACCGGCAACGAGCAACCACAATGACAATGCGTTCAATCGTGGGAAGGCCACGTCTCGAGCGCCAATTTGTAGCGGCAAGAAGTAGTTCGCAAACGCACCGGCCATAGGCATCGCAAAAAGGAAAATCATGGTGGTGGCGTGCATGGTGAACATTTGGTTGTACTGGTCTGCACTCAGGATGCGACCGTCAGGAAGTGCCAGTTGCAAACGAATCAACAGGGCTTCAACACCACCAATGATGAAGAACACCATGGCGATAACGCCGTACATGATGCCGATCTTCTTGTGGTCGACTGTAAACAGCCACTCGCGCCAGCCCTTAGTCGCGACAGGACGACGAATGGCGCCCAGAGCCTGACTAGGAGCTACCACCGCAGGTGTAGCCACTTCAGAGGAAGGTCGTTCAATGATCGCCATAAATTTCTCCGATTACTTCAACGTCAACAGATAGGCAACGAGTTTGTCAATGTCATCCTCAGTCAAACCAAGGTTTGGCATTCCGCGATACTTTCCACCAGTTTTTGTCAACTTGGTGGGGTCTGCATACATGGGCTTCATAGCTGGCGCATTACGCAACCACGCACGAAGATCTGTTTGATTGAGACATGACTCAGATACTCCGGCCAAATACTTTGCACCGAATTCTTCTGATGTGGCATCCCAAACATCTGCGCGACAGCTCTTTCGAAGCAAGTCAAACATTGCTCCGGCGAAAGTGTTGCGCGACATGAGGTGCGAGAGGTTTGGTGCAGCACCGGAATACACATTCTCGTCTGGCGCAGCCAACGCTGGTGTTCCGTCGGCCTTCTTCAAGCCATTCACTTGGTGGCAACGAACGCACTGGTTCAAGAACACTGTTTCGCCTTCTTTAGCCAAAGTGCCGTCGGCTGGCGATGTGTACGCCTTCTGCTGACTAGCGACCCACTTTGCAAAATCTTCTTTAGACAATGCGACTGCTTCCATACGCATGTTTGCATGCGATAGACCGCAGAACTCGGTGCACTGTCCGGCGAAAATACCTGGCTTATCTGCTTCAAGACGGAGCAAATGAATGCGACCAGGAACAGCGTCCTTCTTGCCGTTCAAAGCCGGAATCCAGTACGAGTGAATAACATCGCGGCTTGTTTCACGAAGCAAAACTTTTGTTCCTACAGGCATGACCAATTGGCCAGACGAAATGATTGGCGTATTGATACCAAGTTCTGTTTGAACTGGATAGTCATATTCCCACCACCACTGCTGACCCGTGACGTTGATAATCATCTCAGTGTCTTCAGTTTTTGCAAGTTCAAAAATGGCGCGGAATGTAAACACACCGACAACGGTCAAAATGAGTGCGGGGACAATGGTGAGAATGATTTCTGCAGTTGGCTTGCCATGACCTTGCGTAGGAATTGGCTGACCCTTGTCGCGGTATTTGTACATGGTGTAGGCAGCAAATGCCAACACAAGAACACCAACAACTCCAGCCATCGGAAACACAATCCACTGCAGGTCGCTAATGATCTGAGCGTTTGGTCCTTTTGCTTGCCATGTATCTTGTGGCGCGTTCGTGGCACATCCGGCCAAGAACAGAACGCCAGAAATGCCGGCAAGTGTTGTACTAATGCGTCGACGCGGTGACTTCACGTTGTTCACGGTATCCATAGCCTTTTCCGTTATCTGCGATTTGTTGCGGTGACTCACGGCACCACCAACTTGATCTGACCTTCAATACCAGGAACCTCAAAGAAATATGGCTCTTCAGCGGTAGCCGGTTTTGGAATCGTAAGAGTGAGAACTTGTTCCTGCTTCTTGCCAGTGAGTTGGGTGCAGGTACCGAGTTTTTCCTTCACACCTGTTTCTGCAATCGTGTGCGAGCCGAGGTTTACAACAAGGCGACGTTCGGTTTCATCGAGGTTACGAAATATCAATGTTGTACCCAATGAACGAGGAATCGTGATGGTGTCGACATCTTTCTTGATGCCGATTGCTTGGGCACGCAATTTGCCATCTTCAACAAAGATTGTGGCAGACACAGCAGAACGCAAGGACACTTGATTGTTGGCGTGATGGTCGTAGTGCTTTGATTTCTCGACTTCACATTCGCGATGCTCTGCTGAATAGTGATCTTCTGCAGAAGCAACTGCAAGTTCGTCGCGCTCGCCTGACATCGCTGCGATTCCGCCAACAACAAGCAATGCGACTGCTCCCGCTACTGAAACAAGAACTGTGGCTCTGCCTCGCATCGCTGGCTTAAGAGCAACCAAAAACCCAATCCCGAAAATTACGGCAGCAACAATTATGAAGAAGATTGTCCCTGCATCTTTCGAAAGGGCAAGAAAAATTCTCGAGAACAAGTACGCAATGATTGCGAGGCCGACAGCCGCAAGACCAGGGTACTCAAGTGCACCAATTGCGCGTTCGCGAACAAAACTGTTGAAGGCTGTATCTGCAGAGGCGCGTTGTGACCAGTTCTGAATTGTCCATTCAAGGCCGGCGCCAAACAACACGCCGATACCGAGGATGAATACAACTGGAACAGTCGCCAAACCTGTGAGTACCAATGCGGCACCAAGTGCAAAAACAATTGGCCAAATGGAAGCACCAGGTGCGTAAGTAGCTGCTGCAACAGCTTCTTCGTCAGTAAACGCATCGTTATCGCGAGTGAACAGACTGAAACCGGCAACAAGCGCTGAGGATGATGCAACTCCGAAGAGCGCAATTGCACCGAGATCTGAAGGGTTGATCAAGAACATGTACAAGACCGCTGAAACGAGGGCTAACCCAGTGAGACCTACAAAGTATTTGGAGCTAGGAGTAAACATGTCGACCTACTTCTGTACGTACACAAAGAACCACAAGACGGTGAATGCCGCCGTGAGGAAGTACCAATACAACGCGTGTGAATTCACAACATCGGTGTCGTCTTCACGACCACCAACAGAGCGGAACAACGCAACAAAACTAAATGCAATTCCACCAACGACCAGCAGCAACATTGCGCCAGTGATTGCATAGAACATTGTCTGATATGCACCATCGGCTAATCCAATTTCCATTTGTGCATAGATAGCTGCTTGGCAGTTGACAACAGCAATGCCCAAGACTGCGCAAATGGCTAAGGCCAACGAACGGTGCTGAGAGTCGCGACGCTTTGCAGAGTACGAAGCCCACTGCGCCATGAGCGCAACAACTGGGAAAGTAGTCAACATAACGTTCGCTGCCACTTCAGGAATGGTGATGGAAGCAGGAAGCCAGTCTTTGATGACATACAAGCCATCAGCCGAGTCTCGTGTTGGAGCGCCAGCGCGGAACTTCATCCACATTGCAACCATTCCAATAATGATCATGAACGCGGAAGCACATGCGAGTGCCGTTGCAACAAAGAGTTGACGGCGTGGTGCTGCTTGTGGCGCTGCGGGTAGTGCGATTGTCATACCGTCACCTCTTTACCGGATGGTTTTGCATCTAAAACTGGTTCGCTCGAATTTACATGAGCAAGTGCTTCAAAATTATTCAGTGGCGCAGGCGAAGGAATTGCCCATTCGAGTGAATGTCCATTCCATGGATCATCTGACGCCTGCGCGCCATTACGAATTGCTGCGAGCAATAAAGCGACAAAACCAATAACGGTGACAAGAATGAGAACATTGCCAATACCAGCAAGGCCGTTCCACAACGCAATAGGTCCGTCGTAATCAAAACCATTCACTACGTCGGCTGGCTGGTTTGCAAAGCCGGCAATAAAGAGAGGGAACGATGATGCGATGGTGCCAAGAAGTCCGAGTGCAGAAAGTCCGAGCAGTGCTTTTTCATCAAGAACACGGCCCCACAATTTCGGTGACCAATGAGCCAATGCTCCGAGTCCAACAAGAAGCCCACCGAATACGAAGTACACAGTGACGCCTTCAGTGAAAGCAGTTCCTGCAAGATTTGCTTGCTGAATGTGCGCAACGAAGTTGCCGGCGGCACCGACGAGAATCATGAACGCACCCAATGAAGCGAACGCAAAAGCTCCACTTACTTTTGGAGAGCCAAACTTCAGTGACAACAACGAGGTTGCAATCACTACGAAGATTCCGAGCAGCGGAAGACCATTGAATAT
>JBIKZT010000162.1:0-2807 GCA_044354565.1 Ilumatobacteraceae bacterium | reverse complement strand
TGCATGTAGCGGTATGGCGGCATTTGCATCGACAACAAACTCGCTGATCTTCTGGCGCGGTGCAATGGGAATTGGCGCAGCGTTGGTATTCCCCGCGACTCTTGCGATTATCACGAACTTGTTTGTAGACCCAATCGAGCGAGCAAAGGCCATCGGTTTGTGGTCGGCAGTGTCAGGCATGGCCGTTGCATTTGGTCCAGTTGTTGGCGGCTTCATGCTCGAACACTTCTGGTGGGGTTCGGTTTTTCTCATCAACTTGCCCATCGTTGCTATTTCGCTGATTGCTGGTGCTCGACTTATTCCTGACTCGCGTAACCCAAATGCACATGCATTAGACAAAGTCGGATTTCTGTTGTCAGTGGTTGCCATCGGATCTCTTGTGTTCACGGTGATCGAATCTCCGCATTGGGGATGGGGCAGTCAGAAGTCGAATCTTGGCTTTGGAATTGCAGTTCTGACTCTCATTGGTTTCGTTCTGTTCGAATCAAAAAAGGAAGCCCCACTACTTGAAGTCACATTCTTCAAAAGTGCTCGATTCAGTGCAGCAACGGGGAGTATCGGCATCGCGTTCTTCTGCCTCTTTGGTTTCACATTTCTTGTCACGCAGTATTTTCAATTTGTACGCGGGTACGACACATTGAGTGCAGGCGTACACACCATTCCATTTGCAGTTGGTGCTGGTGTTACAGCGCCATTGGCTGCTCGTGCTGCATTGAAATTTGGAACGAAGCGGATTGTTGCCCTCGGTCTTTTCAACATGTCACTTGGTTTGCTCATTGCATCTCGGATGGATGCAAACAGTTCATATTGGGGCCACGTCATTATTGGGATGGTTCTCATGGCAAACGGACTTTCGTTCGTCACTTCACCATCAACTGATGCAGTGATGGGTTCTCTGCCACGTGAAAAAGCCGGAGTTGGATCCGCAGTAAACGACATCAGTCGCGAAGTAGGTGGAACTTTGGGAGTCGCAGTTGTGGGCTCGGTTTTCGTCAGCTTGTATACCCCACAAATCGTGAGCAGTTTTGAAAAAATTCCCGGACTTATCGAAGATCTGAATAAGACAAACCCTGAGCTGTATCCAATGGCTCAGGATTCTGTTGGTGCTGCGTTTGCTATCTCGCAACAAACGCCAACTGGATTGCAACCGCTTGTGATGAATGCCGTCAGTGATGCATTTGTGCACGGGTTTCAGACGGCCTGTCTGGTGGGCGTTGGTATGGCTCTCGTTGGAGCCATATTTGCATTGAAGTTCTTACCGGCACGCCCAACAATGGAAGATTCTTCAACCATTCTTCATTAAGCCGCAAAATCCTTTCGCAAGGGGACAAGTACGATGGAGGCATGTCTGGTGCCCCCATTTCCACTCTTGTTTTGGCGGGTGCACCAGCACGCGATGCCATTCTCCAAACATTGGCCAGCCGCATGTCGGCGGCTGGCACACCTCTTGTATCTCTTGCCACCGTATTAGTAGGTGACGATGCCCCAAGCCGCAAGTATGTAGCGAGCAAACACAAGACTGCACAATCAATCGGTATTCAATCGGTGCAAGTGGAATTAGCGGCGACCGCCACGCAAACCGAAGTAGAAGACCACGTGCGCCGTCTGACCGCAGACAAGAATGTTCATGGCATTTTGGTACAGATGCCATTACCTAGTCACATTGACACCGAAGCAGTGTTGCAACTAATACCGGCCGAGAAAGATGTTGACGGGCTGACCGAAGCATCCATGGGTCGACTAATGCGTGATGTGCCTGGCCATGTGGGGTGCACGCCACTTGGTGTGTTGCGTTTGTTACAGCACTACGGCATTGCAACAAGTGGCAAGCGTGTTGTTGTTATTGGCCGATCAACATTGGTAGGTCTGCCGCTCTCTGTACTTCTCGCGCGAAAAGGAATTGATGCCACTGTCACACTGGCGCATTCACGCACCACTCATTTAGAAGAACTGTGCCGCAGTGCAGACATTGTTGTTTCAGCAACAGGAATTGCACATTCAATTACAGCTGCGCATATTGCGCCAGGTGCTACTTGCATAGACGTGGGTATCTCTCGCACCGAGGCTGGCGTCGTGGGCGATTTTGATGCTGCTTCAGTGACAGGTATTGCAGGTGCACTCACGCCCATGCCCGGTGGTACAGGAATTATGACGGTTGCTTGCCTGATGGAAAACACAATCAATGCAGCAGTCATGCAAGGCGTGAAGTTGTGATGCGGCGATTTTGGTTTGCAGTTGCACTAATCGCAACAGCATCAGTGTCGGTTGCGCATGTTCCTGCTGTGCAGGCGCAAGGAGTTGCTCCTGAACTAATTGCACGCGCACTCGGCACGCAGACCGTTGGGCCAGCAGAATATGGCAGTGCAACTGGTGGTGCAGTGCCGTGGGGTCTTGATCGTCTGGATGCCCGTTCAGGTAAGAACGGTTCGTATACCTATTCCACAGATGGAACTGGCGTGAAGGTGTACGTGGCTGACTCTGGCATCAATATTTCGCATCCCGATATAACGGGGCGAGTGTTGTCTGGGTGGGGTTATCGATCTGATACAACTGCAGTTCTTTCTTACAACACCTCGTTGACTTATGAACTCACGAACCCCGGAAAGGGAATAGTTGCCTGTGAAAATGGGCCAACGCATGCGACCAATCCAGTGCTGATGGATGGCGTCACCGACGTTTCCGATGTTGGGACCACAGATAACGATGGTCACGGCACACACGTTGCGGGAATTGTGGGCGGCACGTACTCGGGTGTTGCTAAGGCAGTCTCTCTTGTGCCCGTTCGAGTACTTGATTCGTGTGGTGCT
>JBIKZT010000161.1:0-2808 GCA_044354565.1 Ilumatobacteraceae bacterium | reverse complement strand
GCCGATGGGTTGCCAGTGGAGGTTTTCCGCGCATACATGGTGATTGCTGCAATCGGAACTGTGTTTGCTGCTGGCTATTTGTTGTGGCTGTTCCAGCGCACCGCATTCGGTGAGCCAACTGCAGAGTTCTCACCAGGTCATGGTCACGATGAAGACATCCATGATGTCAATAAGTTTGAGTGGATTGCATGGTCGCCATTGCTTATCGCAATCGTCGTCTTTGGTGTGTACCCACAACTCATGTTTAAAGTTCTCGACCCTGCTGTGGGCGTCACGTTGAAGGCTTTCGGAGGCTGACCCGTGCTGAGCACTATTGCTGACGCTGTGTGGTCGGCGCCTGTTATCGACTACCACGCACTTGCGCCCGAGATTGTTCTCGGGGGCGGCATTGTGCTGCTCCTGTTGTTGGATCTCTTTATTGCAGATGCGAAGAAGTGGGTCCTTACACCCGTTGCGAGTTTCACCCTTCTTGCTGCTTTCATTCCAGTACTGACATTGTCGCTCAGTGATGCGGGAGTCCGTTCACTGTTTGATGGTCGCTATGTGGTGGACGATTTCAGTCTTGTGCTGAAAGGTTTGTTCCTGCTTGCTGGTTATGTGGTTGTGTTGTTGTCTGCGGACCACATTCGTGAGGGCGACTACTACCAAGGTGAGTATTGGTTCTTGGTCTTGTCGAGTCTTTTGGGAATGGTCATGATGGCATCTAGCCGTGACCTCATTTCTATTTTCGTCTCACTCGAGTTCTTGTCAATCCCGGCGTACATGTTGGCCGCCTGGCGTAAGCGTGACAGTAAAAGCAATGAAGCGGGAATCAAGTACTACTTACTCGGTGTGTTTGCATCCGCAATCATGTTGTACGGCATGTCACTTCTTTATGGCATCACCAACTCCACAAAGCTTGTAGACATTGGCGCATATCTCGGTTCAGACATGTCTGCGATTCGTGCAGTTGCGGTTCTGTTCGTAGTGATTGGTTTTGCGTTCAAGATTTCAGCAGTTCCTTTCCATACGTGGGCACCTGACACTTATCAAGGTGCTCCAACTCCTGTCACCGCGTTCTTGTCTGTTGCATCGAAGACTGCTGGTTTCGTTGCTCTTGTCACTGTTGTGTACGTCGGATTCCCTGGCTCAAGCGAAGTGTGGCAGCCAGTGTTCTGGATTCTCTCTGCGCTTACAATGACCGTCGGCAACGCAATGGCCCTAAAGCAAACAAACATTGTTCGTATGTTGGCCTATTCATCAATTGCTCAAGGTGGCTTCATTCTCATGCCGCTTGCGGTGGCAGGTGAACAAGGTGTTGCAGAGTCCGCTCTGCGCGCTGTAGTTACATACTTGCTCGTGTATGCAGCAACCAACTTGGGTGTCTTTGCAGTGATCATTGCGGTGTCTCGCAAAACACGCAGCGGCGAGATTTCTTCATACGGTGGTCTGTTCTCATATGCACCTGGCCTTGCAACTCTGATGACATTGTTTATGGCTTCACTTGCAGGTATTCCACCTCTTGGTGGATGGTTCGGTAAGTTCGCCGCTTTCCAATCGCTTGTCTCTGCACAAAACAATTGGGCTTATGCATTGGCCATTATTGGCGGTGTGAACTCTGTTGTGGCATTCGGGTACTACGGAAGCATCTTGCGTGAAATGTGGATGCGCCCAGTGCCAGATGGCGATTCGTCTCCAGTTCCAATTCATTCGTCACTTATTGTTGCTTTAGCAATCACCGGTTCTGCAACGTTGTTGCTCGGTGTCTTGCCAGGAATTGTTATTCACTTCGGTGATCTTGCCGGTCTCGCCGGTGCCTTCGGCGGCTGATTCCATACGCGCTGCTATTGCAGCGTCTCAAGGAAGTATTCCGTTTGCGCAGTTCATGGAGAACGCGCTGTACGGGTCTGATGGTTTCTATTCCACAACAGGTCGTGCCGGCAGGCGTGGCGATTTCATTACATCTCCAGAAGTGGGGCCATTGTTTGGCCATGTCTTGTCACGCGCGATCGATGCTGTGTGGAAACGTTTAGGTGAGCCCAGCGGATTCCAGATAGTTGAGGTAGGTGCTGGTCCTGGAACTCTCGCTCGTTCCATCTTGGCCGCCGAGCCACAGTGTTTAGTGAATGGCACATATGTGGCTGTTGAACTCAGTACTGAGCAACGAGCATTACACCCAGATGCGGTGACATCTACTGGTGTCATGCCTAGCAACATTGAACACGGTGTCATCATCGCTAATGAATTGCTTGACAACCTGCCGTTTGATTTATGGGTCTATGACGACGGCTGGAGAAATGCTCATGTCATACAACAAGGTGATGGCTTTGCAGAACTATTGATGACTCAGGATGCTCCATCGTGTCTACCTTCACGCGTTCCACACGGCTCGCGCGCGCCAGTGCACACACGGGCGACCGGATGGTTGTCGAACGCTTTAGAAATCTTGTCATTGGGAAGCGTATTCGTCATCGACTACTGCACTCCATTAACTGCAGAAGTTGCTTCTATGCCATGGCGTGAATGGCTGCGCACCTACGCGGGTCATGAACGCGGAGTGCACTATTTGCGCAAACCCGGTGAACAAGACATCACAACACAGGTATGCATCGACCAACTTGCTGCGGTGCGAGAGCCAGATGCAGTGCGAACGCAATCGCAGTTCTTGCAATTGTGGGGAATTGATGAACTGGTGGAAGAGGGGAAACAAGTGTGGACCGAAAATGCGGCACGCCCCACATTGGCAGCAATCAAGATGAGAAGCAGAGTCACTGAAGCAGAGGCACTACTCGACAGCACTGGCCTGGGAAATTTCATAGTTCTTGAGTG
>JBIKZT010000159.1:0-2811 GCA_044354565.1 Ilumatobacteraceae bacterium | reverse complement strand
CATGTGGCCAGCATGCGCAGATGACCTCACGCCAGAAATGCGTATGGGACTGCAATTGACCGAAGGTCGTTACAACGCATCGGAACGAGCAAAGATCGAAGCCCGCCGTGCCGCTGTCAACATGCGCATGGCAGAGATCTTCGAGCAAGTCGACCTTGTCATCACCGCCTCGAACCCAGATGTTGCATTCATCGCTGAAGGACCACTTCCCAATACATTCGGTGGCGTCAAGGCTGGTGCGGGCAACAATGGTTTGCTCACTTTCCCCTGCAACCTTCACGGAAATCCTGGCATCTCTGTGCCAGCAGGAACTGTTGATGGCTTACCAGTTGGTTTGCAAATCATCGGACCGCATTTCAGCGAGCAAGTGTTGCTGGAGTTAGCTCATGTTCTAGAACGCGAGCGTCCGTGGCCATTGACAGCGCCATCTGCTCCAATCTGATTCGGCAATAAAGCCGCAAGATCATTTCGTGAGACTGCGTCCCACAATCTCTTTCATAATCTCAGTTGTTCCACCGTAAATCGTTTGGATTCTGCTGTCGGCCCATGCACGAGCAATTGGGTATTCCAACATGTATCCATAACCACCGTGTAGTTGCAGGCACTTGTCGACAACTTTGTTTTGTAACTCTGTGACCCAGTACTTTGCGGCAGCAGATTGTTCTGCAGACAATTTTCCTTCACAGTGCAATTCAATACAACGATCCACATACACCTGAGCAATTTGCACTTCGGTTGCAAGTTCTGCCAAAACAAACTTCGAATTCTGAAAGTTTGAGATGGATTGTCCGAAGGCTTTTCGTTCGCGCGTGTAATCGAGCGTCCAGTTCAAGGCTGCAGACGCAACCTTGACGCCACCCACTGCCATACCGAGACGTTCCTGAGCAAGGTTTTGCATGAGATACACAAAACCTTGTCCTTCTACACCCAACATGTTTTCTGCAGGCACCTCTACATCTATAAAAGACAACTCAGCCGTATCTTGCGCGTGCATTCCCAACTTGTTCAAGTTGCGACCACGTTCAAAACCTTTCATGCCTCGCTCTAGAACTAACAAGGACAGCCCACGATGACCTGGCTGGTCATTAGTACGTACCGTTGTAATTACGAGATCACTATTGATTCCGTTTGTAATGAATGTCTTCGAACCGTTCACAATCCATGCGTCGCCACGCTGTACTGCAGAAGTGCGCACGTTTGCCACATCGCTTCCGGTATTTGGTTCAGTGATGGCAAGAGCACCAATCAATTCACCACGCACCATCTTTGGCAACCACCGCTGCTTTTGATCATCAGTTGCAAGGCCAAGGTAGTACGGCAACACGATGTCGTTGTGCAATGTCATTCCATTTGCACTACCGATGACTCCGGTCTCAGAAACTTCTTCTTGCATGATGGCGCCGAATTTGTAGTCGTCTACTCCACCACCGCCGTATTGCTCTGGCACGTGGTAACCCAAGAATCCCAATGACCCTGCCTGTAACCAAATGTCACGTGGCACGATCTGATCGGCTTCCCACTTTTCATGGTTCGGCACAATTTCTTTGTCGAGCCATTGGCGAAATGCTGCCCGAAATTGTTCGTGCTCTGCGTTGTAGATGGTGCGTTCGAAAGTTTCCACTTCGCCAAACTAGGCCAAGACTGCGCGAGACACGAGGTCGGTGCCAAAAGCAGTGAGAATCGCCAAATACAAAAGGCCTGTGGCGGCCATTACGGCCGAATAACTGCGCTCACGCAAGGCAGCTCGCGTGACTTCAATCAGTACTGCCGTTGTAATGGCACACGCCACCCAGAACCAGCCGAGTGTTCCATTCCAACCATCGTCTACAGCCCCAGACAACACACTGAACATTCCTGTCGGCAACAACATGACTGCGACTTCAAGCGGGAGCACCCAACGAAGCGCTGTTACTAATTCACTCAAGATGGAACGCGGAAGACCTGGCTGCACCAAATACCAATGTCCGAGAAGCATGGCGTCGCTCACTGCACCCAAAAAGACTGTGCCCACAATGACGCGCAACAGATTGACAGTGACATTGCTTGCGCCATCTGTGGCGTGAACAGCGGCCGCAATCAAACCAACGAAACCAATCACTGGCGCGACAAGATCTAGGTGCACGTTCTTGCGACGAATTGTTGCAAGCGACACCACCGCGACTGCAATAGCGCTGACATCTCGCACAGGAAGAAAATCTGTGGCTATTCCCGCTGCTGCTCCACCTGCAGCGAGCACCAAGAACGAAGCACGAATGAGCCAGCTGTATCCAGCACTCATTTCGTGCTTGCGAGTAGTGAACCACAAGAACAACAGTCCACCAGTGGCCCATTGAAGGAGAACTGTTGCTGCGTCGAGTTTGATCACGGTGTTGTCTTTCTAACGATCAAGAACAACGAGGTGATGATTGGCATGGTTCACGGGCTGTGGGCCGTTCGCTGTAGCTACCACGATGTCTTCTAAGCGCATGCCCCACTTACCCGGAATGTAAATGCCTGGCTCCACGCTGTACGCATGCCCCGCAGCAATTGGCGTGCTGTTGCCTTTCACCATGTATGGATCTTCATGCTCTTCCATGCCAATGCCATGACCAGTGCGGTGCACAAACCACTCTCCGTACCCTGCTGCATCTATAACGGCACGAGCAGCGGCGTCAACGCCTTCACATGTTGTGCCCACTGTGCCCGCAGCAACTCCGGCAGCTTGTGCTTCGAATAACACTGCGTACGCATCTGCGATATCTGTTGGAACTTCACCCAAGTGGACACATCGAGTGATGTCGCTGCAGTAACCATTCATTGTTCCGCCAAAGT
>JBIKZT010000160.1:0-2811 GCA_044354565.1 Ilumatobacteraceae bacterium | reverse complement strand
TGTTCGACTCGAGTGAAGAAGACCCTGGGGTGTCCGGTCTCGGCATTATTCCTGGTTCAGTTCAATGGTTGCCAGAAACAGTGCAACGTCCTCAGATGCAGTGGAATCAACTCACGATTACCAACAATGATCATTTGTTTGGTGGTCTCGGAGATCATCCGTGGATGTACTTCGTGCATTCGTTGCATGGATTCCCTACGACTTCGTCCGATACGGCAGCAACGGTGGAATACGGATGCACAGTCAACGTTGCGTTTCGGCGCGACAATGTGTTCGCTACTCAGTTTCACCCAGAGAAATCCGCCGAAGGTGGCTTGAAGCTTCTGGCGAATTTTGTGAAACATGCTGGTAACTCATGATCTTGTATCCCGCAATTGATGTATTCGGTGGCCGCGTTGTTCGGCTTCGACAGGGTGAATACGGCGACAGCACGGTGTACGGCGATGACCCGGTTGCTGTTGCACTTTCTTTTGTTGAACAGGGAGCCGAATGGGTGCACATGGTTGACCTAGATGCTGCTCGAAGTGCCGAACCAGTGAATCGACCGTTGATTGCCAGGGTCGCTGCTGCATTACGGGGCTCTGCATTGTTGCAAGTTGGCGGTGGTGTGCGCACGGTGGCTGATGCACAAGAACTAGCAACTGTTGGAGTCACTCGTGTTGTGATGGGTTCAGCAGCCGTCGCGCAACCATCAATCGTGGAATCTGTTGCACAAGTTGTTCAAGTTGCCGTGGGTCTCGATCACCGAGAGGGCATTGCTGCAACACACGGTTGGACTGAAACTTCTGGTGTTTCAGTTGCCGAATTACTTCCACAGTTTCCCAGTGCATCTGCATTTGTCATTACAGACATTTCACGCGACGGCATGTTGGTTGGATCAGATACTGAAGGGCTCGCAGCAGCAGTGGCGTCTACCTCCATTCCTGTCATAGCTAGCGGTGGTGTTGGCGAGCTGAATCATCTAGTGGATCTTGCGCGTGTTGGTGGTTTGCATGGCGTAATTGTGGGCAAGGCTTTATACGAAGGCAGATTCAGCGTGAGAGAAGCCGTAGAGGTATTGCGGTGAATCAAGACATTGTTGCTCGCGTTATTCCGTGCCTAGATGTGACGAACGGTCGGGTTGTGAAGGGAATTAACTTCGTTGATTTGCGCGATGCAGGTGACCCTGTAGAGCTTGCTGCTCGGTATGACGCGCAAGGTGCAGATGAATTGGTGTTTCTTGATATCACCGCATCTTCAGATGGTCGAGCCACCATGGTTGATGTTGTGTCACGCACAGCGGAAGAGGTATTCATTCCTTTCACCGTGGGTGGCGGGATTCGTCAACTTGCCGATGCTCGTTCCATGTTGCGTGCTGGTGCCGACAAGGTCAGTCTGAATACGGCAGCTGTTGAGCGGCCAACTGTTATTGCAGAGATTGCAGCTGAGTTTGGCGCGCAATGTGTTGTGTGCGCCATTGATGCAAAGTGGCATGCAGAAGAGAATCGCTGGGTCGTTTATTTACACGGTGGTCGCACTGCTACTGATATCAATGCTGTGGCATGGGCTGAGCAGGCAGTGGCGCTTGGGGCAGGAGAGATTCTGCTCACGTCGATGGACAGAGACGGCACCCGTGATGGTTTTGACATTGCCTTGACTCACGCTGTGTCTTCATCTGTTGGCGTACCAGTTATTGCAAGTGGTGGTGTAGGGACCCTCGACCATTTAGCGGAAGGTGTGTTGCAAGGTGGTGCTACCGGAGTTCTCGCGGCATCTATTTTTCACTTTGGCGAACACACTATTGCTGAAGCAAAGTCTGTGATGTCTTCACGTGGCGTTCGTGTTCGCCCATTAGCTTCTTAGATAATTTCAAGCGCGCACTGAAGCGCGTTAGTAGAAATGGCTAACGCGTCAACTGCAAAGAAATGGTCAACGCCTGGTGCATCGATGAAGTGAACATTGTTCCATTCACTCATCGCTTCTCGTGTGGTGTCTGGTGTGGTGATTTGGTCATGTTCGGCCATCACAATGACTTTTGGTCGATGATTGTTCGCAGCAACTGGTAGTGAGGTCATCAATGATGTTGGTGGCGCAATACTCAACCAAGCGGCAATCCAAGGGTTGCTCACATTCATGGCCACCACTGAACCAAATGAATATCCAGACATGATGATGGGGCACTCAGGCTCGATCATGTCTGCGAGTTCACATGCTGCGGCGAGGTCTAGTCGTTCCGAGTCGCCATCATCATGAAAGCCTCCTGAGTTACCAACGCCCCGAAAATCGATGGCGATGGAATGGCAGTCAGCCCGTGAAGCGGCTTCTTGCAGTGCACGCACCACATGGCTGTGTCGGTCGCCGCCGTAAAGGGGGTGCGGATGGCCAATTATGAGGACAGCGCGAGGGGTTACGGCGTCAGTACGGATGATGTCGGCCTCAATTTCAACACCATCAATGGTTTGAATAAAAACAGTTTCAACTACCACAGGTCAAGACGGTACCGTGCTTCTGATGAGTAATCAGGACCAGACCCCCAGTAGCGCCGAAGGCAGAGTCATTGTGGCAACGCCCGAGCAGTTGGCAGCAGTCACTTTCAATTCCGACGGTCTAGTTCCTGCAATCGCACAATGCGCAGAGACCGGGAAAATCCTGATGATGGCATGGATGAACTCTGAGTCATTGTCGATGACTTTTGCCGAAGGACGTATGGTGTACTGGAGTCGTAGCCGTCAAGAGTTGTGGCGCAAAGGCGACACAAGTGGCGACAGGCAGTTCGTGCGTGAGGCTCACTACGACTGCGACGGAGACACATTGCTTTTTGTGGTGGAACAA
>JBIKZT010000013.1:0-22128 GCA_044354565.1 Ilumatobacteraceae bacterium | reverse complement strand
CATGGTTTCCGGCACCCACGATCAACATGGCGATGTTCGCCGCCTTGTGCTCGATGCCGCTATTTCCATCATCGAATCAGACGGTGCTGAATCGCTTTCGATGCGAGAGGTTGCACGTCGAGCCGGTGTGAGTCACCAAGCTCCGTACCACTACTTCGGTGATCGGGGTGGAATTTTTGCCGCCATTTCCGAGGAAGGTTTCGCATCACTAGCAAAGGCATTTCGCGAAGTCGACTTTTCCAACACATCACCTGCAAAGGCTGGTTTCATTGCTTATTTGGGTTTTGCTCGTAACCATGTTGGTCATTTTCGCGTCATGTTTCGTAACGACGTTTGTGGTCTTGCCACACATGAAGCAGCCGCTCTCACCGCTGAAGATGCATTCAACGAATTGCTGCTCATGGTGTCACGCACCATCGGCGTGTCGGCCAGTGAGGCAGAGCAGTTAACTTTCGCCATCATGTTGTGGTCGCAAGCCCATGGCCTTGCCACATTGATTCTGGATGGTCCACTGATGAACAGGCTTCCCGTGGGGGGCGACGCTGAATCACAAATACAGGCCGTTATCGAGTTGGCCTCACACATGGTGTCACTGCAAGCCATGGAAATGGGTCTTGTGCCCCAGGGTCACTAAATCCCGACCAAAGTTGTCGGGTTTCATTAATTCAGCCCTATCCTGACCGTAGGCACCTACTTCAAGGAGAACACTATGAGCGTACGTTTAGGCGACACAGCACCAGATTTCACTGCAGACACCACGCAGGGCACTATCAACTTCCACGAGTGGCTGGGCGACTCTTGGGGCGTTCTCTTTAGCCACCCGAAGGACTTCACACCGGTCTGCACCACAGAGCTCGGATACGTCGCTCGCATCAAGCCAGATTTCGACAAGCGCAATGTGAAAGTAATTGGTCTTTCCGTTGACCCAGTTGATAGCCACATCAAATGGGAAGAAGACATCGCAGAAACACAGGGAACACCTGTGAATTTCCCAATGATTGGTGATGGAGACAAGAAAGTCGCTGACCTGTACGAGATGATCCACCCAAATGCAAGCGACACAATGACCGTTCGCTCAGTCTTCATTATTGGACCAGACAAGAAGATCAAACTGTCCCTCACCTACCCTGCATCCACCGGACGTAACTTCGATGAAATTCTCCGCGTCATTGACTCTTTGCAATTGACCGCCAAATTCAAAGTCGCTACCCCAGCAAACTGGGTCAACGGTGGCGACGTCATTATTGGTGCTGCAGTCTCAGATGAAGATGCAAAAACACTGTTCCCACAGGGCTGGAAGACAATAAAGCCATACCTGAGAGTTTTGCCACAGCCGAAGTAAATCCAGCGTTAGTAACCTTGGGGGTATGACCCCCCAGACACTTGCTGTTGCTGCTTCCACCATCTCTGCGTCCAAGATTTACGGATCTGGTGAAGACACTGTTTACGCGTTAAATGACGTATCCGTTGAGTTTTACGAAGGACAATTCACTGCCATCATGGGGCCCAGCGGTTCGGGTAAATCAACGTTGATGCATTGCATCGCTGGCTTAGACGAACTCACAAAAGGTTCAGCAATTATCGACGGTGTCGACTTGTCGACGATGAAAGACAAGGGACTCACCGAGTTACGCAGAGAGAAAATCGGATTCGTTTTTCAGTCGTTCAACCTTGTTCCTACATTGACTGCAAATGAGAACATTCGTTTACCGCTCATGCTCGGCAACGACAAAGGTGACGAGGCCTGGATTCAAAACGTCATCAATACAGTGCACCTACAAGATCGCCTCACGCACCGCCCAAGTGAATTGTCTGGTGGCCAACAACAACGCGTTGCTGTTGCTCGTGCACTTGCATCAAAGCCACGCATTATTTTTGCTGATGAACCAACAGGCAACCTTGACTCCACCACTGGTGCAGAAATTCTCTCCTTCATGCGTAAAGCAGTTGACGAGCTCGGCCAAACAATTGTGATGGTTACTCACGACCCAGTAGCTGCGGCGTACGCAGACCGCATCATCTTCTTGGCAGACGGAAAAATAGTGAACGAAATGACCGAACCAACTGCTGCCAAGGTTCTTGATCTCATGAAAACACTTGGTAACTAAGTCGTGCTTCGTATTGCCTTAAAGGGAATCGTCGGTCGCAAAGCCCGACTCATTCTCACTTCGCTTGCTGTCATCCTAGGAACATCGTTCTTGGCGGGAACATCTGTTTTCTCCGACACCTTGACTCGCACCTTTGACAACCTGTTCTCAGACGTATTCAAAAACGTTGATGCATATGTTCGATCATCACAAGTCATCGAAGCTGACTTTGGTTTAGAGGAACGCCAACGAATTTCAATTGATCTCGTGTCGGCTGTGGAAAACGTGCCAGGCGTTCGAGATGCATCGCCTGATATTCAGGCCTTTGCCCGCATTATTGGAAAAGATGGAAAGCCACTCGGCTCAGATGGTCAGGGGCCTCCAACGTTCGGCAGTATCGGTGAAGAATTTGCTGGTGCGCTGTGGACAGTTGCAGACGGTAAATGGGCCACTGCTTCAAACGAAGTAGTGATTGACGAAGCGTCCGCAAAGGCGGGCAAGTACGTCGTGGGTGACACCGTGAAAGTGGTCGCACAATCCGGAAGTCGCGACTTCACGCTTGTTGGTATTGCTTCCTATGGTGACGTTCGTTCCCCTGGTGGTGCCACCTTTGCATTGTTTGACTCTGCAACAGCATCTGAATTCCTCACAAAGCCGGGTTTCATTGATGCCATTCTTGTGAGCGGTGACGGATCAGTCTCAGATACAAAACTTTCCGCAGCCATCCAAGCTGTGATTCCTGCAACCGCTAAAACAGAAACTCTCACTGGCGCTCAAATCACATTAGAAACACAAGACCAGATTGGGTCTGCGCTTGATTTCTTCGGCATTTTGTTACAGACATTCAGTTTCATTGCACTGGGAGTCGGATGCTTCGTTATTTACAACGTGTTCTCTATTAGTGCTGCTCAGCGTCAGCGTGAGAATGCATTGCTCCGAGCAATTGGTGCAAGTCGCAAACAAGTCACGCGTGCAATGTTGATTGAATCCGTCGCAGTGGGCCTCGTTGGTTCCACTATTGGACTGGTTGCTGGAATCGGATTGTCAAGTGGCCTGAGCGCACTGCTGAAAGCTTTGAATGTTGATATCCCAAGTAGTGGTCTCGTCGTGAATCAGGGAACCATTGTTTCCACCATTGTTATTGGTTTAGTTGTAACGGTGCTTTCAGCCATTCTTCCCGCACGTCGCGCAGGAAAAGTACCCCCGTTGGCAGCAATGCGTGCCACAGCATTAGAAATTGCAGAGCCCGGTCGTAAGCGTTTGTACGGAGGCTTGCTGTCCATTGCTCTCGGTATTGCAATCATTTCTGCAGTTATCGGGGGCGCAAACAATTCGTACCTCGGATTTGGCATCTTGTTTGTGTTCATAGGAACCATTGTTCTTGGGCCAATCATCGCTCGCCCGGTTGCATTGTTCTTGGGCAGACCTGCCGCACGTTTTCGTGGCATCACCGGCGTAATGGCGCGGCAGAACTCAGCACGTAACCCGAAGCGCACTTCCCGCACTGCATCGCCAGTACTCATCGGTGTTGCTCTCGTTACTGCCGTCACTGCGCTTGCAGCATCCATCAAGGGTCAAATCAACGACGTATTTACCGAACAGTTCAAGGGCGACTACGCAGTCACTACGAATAATCAGTTCACCGGCGGTCTCAGCCCATCACTAGCTCTTGATCTCAACAAGTTGCCTGAAGTGGAAAAAGCATCGGGCATTGGTTTGATCACAGTAAAACTGAACAACAATGGTCAGTACTTCACAACCATTGATCCAGGCACGGTTGAGGGCGTATTTGATATTGGTCTCATTAACGCCAAGTACTCAGACCTGACTCCCGACAGCATCTTTTTGGCCGAGTCCTATTCATTACGCAAGAACATTCCAATAGGAAGCAATCTCACCATCACATTGGGAGATGCAACCCAACGAGAACTCACAGTGCGCGGCTTATACAAATTTGATGAACTTGCAGGAAACTTTGTTGTCAATCGCGCGATGATTGCAAATTCAGCAGTTGTCAACTTTGACATCGGCGTATACATCGTTGGAAAAAACGGAGTGCCCGATGGTGAGGTGCAAGCCGCACTCGATAAAGCCGTGAAGAAATACGGTCAGGGCGAATTGCTGTCCAAAGCTGAATACATCGACAAACAGTCTGGCCAAGTGAACCAATTGCTCGGTCTCATTTATGGCTTGCTCATGTTGTCCATCATCATCGCATTCGTCGGAATCATCATTACGTTGCTTCTCAGTGTGTTTGAACGCCAACGCGAACTCGCACTGTTGCGTGCAGTCGGTATGACTCGCTCTCAAGTGCGCACCACAGTGCGTTGGGAAAGCGTCATCACGTCGCTTCTTGGTGCTGTGCTCGGAATCATTCTGGGTATTGGCCTTGGTTGGGTCATTGTGTTCGCTCTACGCGATCAAGGCCTCACCTCATTCAAACTGCCCGTCGGCCCAACCATTGTCATCATGGTGATGTCATTCATTGTTGGCCTGTTTGCTGCTATCTACCCGGCGTGGCGCGCAACTCGAGTGAATATTCTCGACGCACTAAATACCAACTGATATGTATCTGCCTGTAGTTACTGCTGAAATGCTGACGTTCCTTCGGGAGCGTCACCTTGCATCTCTCACCACCATGCGTAAAGACGGGTCACCTCACGTGGTTCCTGTTGGGTTTTCGTACGACGCCGAATCTGGCATCGTTCGCATCATCACGTTTCCTTCTTCTGTGAAATACAAAAATGCTTTACGCGGTGGCCGTGCAGTGGTGTCACAAGTAGACGGTGGCCGTTGGCTTTCTTTAGAAGGAACCGTCAGCGGTACCGCAGATGCAGATCGCGTTGCTTCAGCGGTACAGGGATACACCGCGCGTTATCAAGAACCAAAAGAACGCGTCGATCGTGTAGCAATTGAGATTCATGTCGACCGCATTATGGGTCGCGCGTAAGTCTTACGACGCTGGTCGATGTCGCAAGATGTCGGAAATGAATTTCGACCCCGCTGGGTGAGCATCCATCATGCGAGCAATCGGATCTGAATCGTCACGTTCTGGGTAGGGCTCGCACCCCACTTGGCAGCCCGGGCACCAATACAACAAGCGAGCGTGTGTACCCATTTTGGTGAGACGAATCACATCACCACAACGAACACACTTCTGACCATTGCGGCCGTACACCGCAAGACCACCTGGTACATCTGGCGCAGTGACTCGCACAGGCGATTGAAGGTTTGCACGCACTTGTCCGGCAGCAGTGAGAACAATGTCTAAACATGTTGACTGTGGGACTGAGCTAACAAGTGCCCACGGATGAACACCGCTAGACCACAAAACTTCACAGCGATACACATTGCCCACGCCACTCATGACGCGTGGATCCAACATTGCTTCAGCGATTGTGGAATCTTGATTGTCGTAGTGAAACAACCTTGACGCGCATTCATGCAAGTCTGCGTCTGGTCGCGCAACATCAGGACCAAGTCCCCCTGCGCGCGGATGACGTGATTGATCGAACTGGCGATACGTCTCTGCAACACGAGTACCGAAGGCCACTGCTACCCAGTCTTCGGTTTCAATGATTACGTGCGCAAGATGACGTCGACGTTTCCATTTTTGGCCCACGTGATACGCATGCCATGTTCCGCGCAGACGAAACTGAGTGTGGAGAACAATGCCATCGTCAAAAACAATTTCAAGCTGCTTACCGTGATTCTCGACGCGCTCAATAGCTGCGCCCACTTGTGGAAAGGGGCCAATCAGGCCAACTGATTCAAAACGAGAGATTGTTGTTCCAACAAGGGCCGTTCGCAGCACTGCGGCTGCTCGATACATGGCGTCGCCTTCGGGCACGCATGAAATTCTAGTTCAGGGAAGTTGACCGACGGAGGCAAGCGCCAAACGAATCAAACGATCATGACCACTTGTCATTTCGCGAATGACATCATCACTCACAGCTTGTTTCGGAGTGAACCATGCAAGGTCGAGCGCCTTTTGCGAAGGTTCACATTCACCTGTGACGGGCACTACATACGCCAAACTCACAGCGTGATGTCGTGGATCGTAGAAACCAGAGATTGATGGATCAGTGAAGTACTCCACCACGGTGAAGGGCGAAGGTTCTGGCGGCACGCGTGGGAGCGCAAAGGGCCCAAGGTCCTTCTCTAGATGGCGCATAAGTGCGTCTCTGATGCGCTCATTCAGCATGACGCGCCCTGAAACCACCATACGGCTGATACTTCCGTCTGCGGCCTGCTGCAGGAGCATTCCCACATGGGTTACTTTCCCATCGGGGTCACAGCGCACCGGCACAGCCTCGACGTAGACCAACGGCACTTGATTGCGAACCATGGCGATCTCTTCTGGGGAGAGCCACGCGTTTTGAGTCTCAATTCGTTGGTCAGTCACAGCCCCGACGCTACTACGCACCGTGCCTTTAGTGAATGAAGGTCGCGCCCCGTCTTACAGCCGTTATGAGGACGGTGGTACCGTAATTCTGTGTGCATTGAGCACATCTCACTTCCAAGGAGACACCATGGCAATCAAAGTTGCGAAATTCAGAGACGTAGCAAACGGTCTCCAGCCAGGACAGTTTGCTGTCGGTGATCATGAGTCAGTGAACTCGTTGAACGACCTCGACCCGAAGTACAAAATGCTTGTCGACAAGCCATTTGCCTGCACCATGGCAGTTATGGGTTCCGATGGCCGCCCCAACCTCACTCCAATGTGGTTCGACTACGACGGAGACAAGGTGTTGGTGAACGTTGCTTCGCAACGCACTAAGACAAAATGGATTCGCAAGACACCTCAGATCACCATCTTGATCATGAACCCAGAGAACATGTACCACTGGATGAGCATGAAGGTCACCGTCGAGCGCGAGATCTCAGAAGACGATCCAAAAGAAGGCTCAGCAGTTACTGAACACCTCAACAAAATCTGGCGTAAGTACATCGTCGATGGTGGCGACACCTACGGCTTGCGTGACCCATCAATCGATGAGCGTCGCGTGTTGTTCGTGTGCAAGATTGACAAGATCGCAACCTTCGGTCAGCCATAAAGCACAACATGAAAATCAGTGTCGTCGGTGGGTCCATCGGTGGACTCACCGCCGGACTGCTACTTCGCGATGCAGGGCATGACGTTCGCGTATTTGAACGTTCACCAGCAGAACTTGCCCAGCGCGGAGCGGGTATTGGTCTATTGCCCGAGACGTCTCGATACCTCACCGAGTGTGCCGGAGTAGACATAGACGACATCTCTATTGCTACGTCGCACATTCGTTATTTGTCTCAAGACAATTCGATACTGCACGAAGAGAAACACAACTACCGATTTAGTAGCTGGAATACCATCTACCGTCAGTTGCTGTCATGCATGAAGCCAAACGACTACGTGCTTGATCATGAGTTGACAAGTTGGAGCGATGTTGATGCATCAGAAGTAACCGTCACGTTTGCCAACGGAAACACTGAGACGTCAGATTTGGTTGTCTTTGCTGACGGGGTCAACTCACTTGCACGAGCAACACTTTTGCCAGGCGCTACACCCAGATATGCCGGATACGTTGCGTGGCGCGGCATGGTGCACGAAACAGAACTGTCAGCCGATACGCGTACTTTGCTTGATGACGCAATCACGTACTTCGTCTATCCGAACAGTCATATTTTGGTGTACCCCATTCCCGGACTTGAAGGTGAAACAGCACCAGGACAACGGCTCTTCAATTTTGTGTGGTATCGCAATTACTCCACTGGCGGTCAACTAGAAGATCTACTCACAGATATTTCTGGTGTACAACGCGAAGTCTCATTGCCGCCGGGTGCTGTTGCTTCGCACCACATTGCAGAAATGCAAACACACGCCAAAACTCACCTACCCGCAGCAATTGCCGAGCTCATCATGAAGACGCAGCAGCCATTCATACAGGTTGTTTTCGACCTCACTATTAGCCAGATGGCATTTGGTCGCACATGCCTGCTCGGCGACGCAGCCAATCTTGGCCGCCCGCATGCCGCGGCAGGCACTGCAAAGGCAGCAGACGACGCATGGGCACTCACTGATGCTCTTGACCGCAATGACGACCTACTGACTGCACTGCGCGAATATGAGAACTCGCAATTGGCCGTTGGGCATCAATTGATTGAACGCACCGAACTTATTGGTCGACGTTCCCAATTTGAAAACTCGTGGGTACCTGGCGACCCAGACCTCATCTTTGGACTGAAAGCACCAGGCACATGAGCGCTACTGCATCTGCAATGACTGACATTGCACACGCCATCCTTGCAACTCTGGACACCAACCAAACGTCGCAAGCGCACTGGCCCTTCCCTAGTGAAGACGAACGGCAGAAGTGGTTCTACACACCAACAGACCACGGTGGCCTCACGCTGCACACACTCACACCAGAACAAACACGCTTAGTGATGCGATTAGTTGATGCGGGACTCTCACGACCTGCGTACATCACCGTTTCTACGATCATGGGGCTCGAGAATGTTCTCGACCAGCTTGAGGGTTGGACCGCACACTGGAATTTCCCACGCGGTCGCGACCCACAGCGCTATTTCTTACGCATCTTCGGCGATCCGGGCTCGTCTGCATGGGGTTGGCGCATTGGCGGACATCACGTGTCGTTGCACTTCACCATTCTGAATAACGAAGTCATCTCCAGTACACCGTGCTTCTTGGGCGCAGACCCAGCCTCTTCCCCATTGCTCGGTGGTCAGTTTCTGCGGCCTCTTGGTGCATGTGAAGACCTCTCGCGCGAACTCATGCACGCCTTCACCGATGAACAACGTTCTCTTGCAATCGTTTCGCATGTGCCTCCCACAGACCTAGTGACAGCAAACAGAAGTGAGCTTCATGATGGAGACATGGCGCTTCCATTAGCCAAGGTATGGCGAGACGAATTCACTGGTGATTTGCAAAATGTGGTGGAACAGTTTCAAAAGAATGAAGACGCAAAGATTGTGTACACGGCCGAGCATGCATCAGCACTGTCGTATTCCACTACCCCGAAGGGCATCGCAGCAGCTTCGATGAATTCCTCACAGCAAGACATCTTGCGGGCATTAGTGAACACATATGTGGGTCGCATCAGTGATGAATTTGCACAACGTGAAGCAGACAAAGTATCTGAACATTTTCAGCAGTTGCATTTTGCTTGGGCTGGCGGCACTGCAGTTGGCGTACCGCACTACTACCGCATTCAAGGCCCGCGTCTACTTGCCGAGTACGACAACACCACTCGAGACGGCAACCACGTTCACACCGTGTGGCGTGACCCTGTGAATGACTTCGGTGCAGATGTTCTTGCAGAACATCACCGAAAGTCTCACTAGAGATCAGCCTCGCTCTGTGGCGGCGTTCTACCAATCTGTAGAAACGTATTTGGTCTCCATAAAAGCCAACAACCCATCGTGGCCACCTTCGCGACCAAGCCCAGATTGCTTGACTCCACCAAACGGCGCCGCAGGATCTGAAACTAATCCGCGATTCAAGCCCACCATGCCAGTCTCTAAAGCGTGCGCAAGTCGCATTCCACGCCCGTGATTACGCGTGTAGATGTATGAAACGAGCCCATGATCTACGCCATTGAAGAGCGGAATTGATTCTTCAATATCCTGCACTTCAATGATCGGAGCAACTGGCCCAAACACTTCTTGTTGAACAATTGAATGGTGCTGCTGAACTCCCGCCAGCACCGTTGCTGCATAGCCGTGCATCGGTGCAGGTGTTGCACTTGCACCGCATAATGCAGTGGCACCCTCAGATATCGCACGCTCCACCAATGAAGACACACGAGATTGTTGCGCCGCACTAACCAGTGGTCCGAGTGTGGTTGCTTCGGCCATACCGTCGCCTACAACTAGTGCAGACATTCGTTTCACAAACTTGGAAGTGAATTCGTCGAGCACTTGAGTATGCACATAGAAGCGATTTGCAGCCGTACACGCTGCTCCGCCATTGCGCATTTTTGCAATCATTGCGCCATCAACTGCTGCGTCAATATCTGCATCATCACAAACAATGAATGGCGCGTTGCCACCTAATTCCATGGAACAGTTCACGATGTTGCCGGCTGCCTGACTAAGCAGAAGTGACCCAACACGCGTACTTCCCGTGAAGGACAATTTGCGAACAACACCAGTAGCAAGTAACGCTGCAACGGCCTCACCCGGAGGGTCTGGAGTGATCACCTGAAGGACCCCATCGGGCAATCCAGCACGTTTCAAGATGTCTGCGATGGCATATGCAGTCAGTGGCGTCTCATGAGCAGCCTTCAATAACACGGTGCAACCCGCCGCTAATGCAGGGCCCACTTTGCGAGTAGCCATAGCTGCGGGAAAGTTCCACGGCGTGATGCACAGCGCAATACCAACGGGCTCACGCGTTACTGCCAACCAATTAGTGCCATTGGGGGCTTGGCGTAGATCTCCATCGATTCGCACGGCCTCTTCACTAAACCAGCGAAAGAATTCCGCGGCATATGCCACCTCTGCCCTTGCATCGGAGAGGACTTTCCCGTTTTCGCTCACAATGAGCTCAGCCAGGGCCTCTTGCTCGGCAACCATAATGTCGAAGGCTTTGCGCAGAATCTCACCGCGTTGACGTGGCAGGGTTCTGCGCCATGTAGTGAATGCAGTTGATGCAACCTCAGCGGCTGCAACACACTCCTGAACAGAATGGTTATGTACTTCAGATACCAGTGAACCATTTGCAGGATTCACAATTTGAATATTTCCCATGCACCATTCTGCCCTAGTTGCCTAGTTAGGCCTGACCAAGACAAGCAGAAAGGCCCGGCGCTTTCGCACCGGGCCTTTCGCAGTTACTAACTAAGTGGGGGGTTTATGCTCCGCCATTTACCTTTGCAAGTTGGCTAGCTGCTTTCTCAAGGATTTTTCCAACGAGCGGTGTGTACCCAGCTCCAGGAGCTGACTTCGGTGCACATGTGTTCAAGAAATAGCTGAAGAAGCGCTTCGAGATTGCCATGTCTGCACTTGCAGCAGAACTTGCCAAACCGTACGAAACAGCATTGATTGGGTAAGCATCAGATGCGGTGTACGCATAGTTCTGAGTAACCAATCCTTCAGCAGTAACTTCTGCACCTTCAAGCCAAGAGGCTGAAGTAGACGGTGATGGCGACACATAAAATCCAGCTGGATTCTTGATAGCTGCTGCCTTCACGTTGCGCTCGTCCAAGAAGGAAAGTTCTGCGTAAGTGATTGCACCGTTATTGTCGCGCACATAGCTTGCAAGACCTTCGTTACCTCTTGCAGACTGGAATGAACCGTCTACTGGAATAGTGCCTGGGAAACCCGTGGCGAAGGCGTCATTAGTTGGCTTTGTCCAGATTGTTGGGAAAGACTTGTTCAAGTAGTTAATGAAGTTGTTCGTAGTGCCTGAACCATCGGAACGGCTTACAACACGAATTGCAAGATCTGGCATTGTAATTGTTACGCCGTCGCGCACAGTTGCAACTGCGAGTACACCGATTGGATTCTTGCCAACGTTTACCTGATACGTGGTGTTAGCCACATAGGTTGCAGTTTTTGTCATTGGCTTTGTGTATTTAGAATTCAAAATCGACTTTGTTGCACCACCAAGAGTTGCAGCAGAGATCGTTACTTTTGCGTTCTTGTACTTGGCCTTCGCGGCTGCAGTCATTTTCACAGAGAAAGTTACGTTTGAAGCAACCTTCCTAGCGGTAACAGTAACGCCGAGCTTTGTAACAGAAAGTTTCTTTGCCACTGTCGAAGCTTTGTTTGACGCGAGAATAGCTGGGTCGTTCCACTTAGTGATCTGACCAGCGAAAATCTTTGCGACCGTTTCGCTAGTTAAGCGAACTTGGGCATCTGCAGGGCTCATGCCATCAACGCGGTAGCCGATTGCAATTGATCCACCAATCAATGGAACATAGACAAGGTTTGCTGGGGCGCCACTGCTATACGCAGATTCAGACCCACCAAATTTATATGTGCCATTAGCGAATCCAGTTTTTCCAGAAGAAGATCCCACCGAGGCGTAAGTGATGGTGTCTGCTTTGCCGGGGTTCACGAGTTCGTTCTTGTTGAAGCCAGAAGCACAAATATCCATCATGTTTGCCATGAAAGATGCTCCTCCGCCACCAACAGCAGCAGCATTTGCCTGTGTTGAAACGGCAGCAGTGGTGGCGATAGCTAATGCTGCGACCACTGAAATTTTACGACGGAATGTCATTTTGATTTCTCCTTGGGATATTGGAATGATTCCACTAGCAACATAGGAGACTGATTTGACCGTAGAAATACCAACTGACAAACGTCAAGGGATAATTAGGTTAACAATCAGTTAACTGGCAATCAGCCGAAACGGCCCTGCACGTAGTCAGCTGTGCGCGTATCTTTTGGATTTGAGAAAATATTCGTAGTGAGGTCAGCCTCTACCAAATGCCCTGGGCCACCATCAGACAAGAAGAACGCACAATAGTCAGAGACACGAGCTGCTTGCTGCATGTTGTGTGTGACGATCACAATCGTCATCGACTCTGAAAGTTGGACAATAGTTTCTTCAACTCGAAGCGTGGAGCCCGGGTCGAGTGCAGAACATGGCTCATCGAGCAACAGAACATCTGGCTTTAGTGCCAAAGATCTTGCAATACAAAGACGCTGCTGTTGGCCTCCCGATAGAGAACCACCAGGAGACTTGAGTCGATCCTTTACTTCGTTCCACAAACCAGCTCGAGTAAGACAATCCTCAATGACTTCATCTTTATTGGCTGATTTGATCTTGGAGAGCTTCAGGCCGGCAACCACATTTTCACCAATATTCATTGCGGGAAATGGGTTCGGCTTCTGAAATACCATACCGATGCGCCGACGCATATCGATTGCGTTCACGTCGTCGGCGTATATGTCGTTTCCTTCAAACAAGACCTGACCTGCCATGGCAGCTTTAGGAATGAACTCATGCATGCGATTCAGAAGACGCAGGAAAGTTGACTTGCCACAACCAGAAGGTCCGATTAAGCCTGTGACCGTGTTCTCTGGGAAGTGGAGAGAGACATCTGCCAGGGCATGATGCTTATCAAACCACGCATGTACTCCCCGAGTCTCAAGGCCACTCTCGCCTTTAACCTCAAGGTTGTCTGCATTGCGTCGAGTTGTATCGTTCATCACTGTTGGCTCCATCTGAATGTTCGAGTTAATTACTTCTTTAGTTTCTAAGTTTGGGGTTTCCATGTGTGCACTACTTTCTGCTTAAACGGGCACTGAGGCCTCGTGCTATTGAAAACAAGACAAAAACGACGATTAGCAGAACTAGTGAACCGCCCCACGCACGAGTAGTTGCGTTTGCGTCTCCCAGGCCAAGGCTGGAGAAAATATAGATTGGCAAACTCGCAATTGGCTCGTTTACATTTCTACTAGTGGCCACGAAGTAAGAGGCAGTGAGTAGAAGTGGTGCAGTTTCTCCAGCCACTCGAGCAATGCCGAGAATTGCCGAGGTAACAAGACCAGTTGCAATGGTAGGTAGAACTACTTGAAAGACAGTTCGGGCCTGACTTGCGCCAAGGGCATAGCTAGCAGCACGCAATTCATCTGGCACCAACTTCAAAACCTCTTCTGAAGTACGCGCAACTGTGGGCAACATGAGAATTGTGTACGCGAGCGCTCCGGCCCACGCACTGAATCCACCAAAGAAAACACAGATGGTTGAGTAAATGAAGAGTCCAGCAACGATCGACGGAACTCCACTCATTGCTTGAGTGAAAAACCGCACTGTGCTGGCGAATCGACCTTTGATCTCGACAACATAAATTGCTGCAGAAATCCCAAGTGGAACAGAAATGATGGACGCAATGAGCACCAAAATGAGAGTTCCGACAATTGCGTGTAATACGCCACCAAATTCAAGTGCTTCACCAGAGGCTGTAACGCGCATGTCTGTCGTGAGGTAACCCCAATGAAATGCTTTTGATCCCTTTTGGTACACCGTGGCCACAATTGATATCCAGGGAATGACAACTGCACCGAACATCGCCAGAATCACTGAGGATGCAACACGATCTATTGCGATGTTGCGGCCGTGGCGAACGGATTCGATAAGCACGACGATGGGAAAACACACAGCAAGTCCAAAGTAAAAGCCGAGTACTCCCCCTAATTCAGTAACCGAAGATAAAACCCAACTAACGGCTAGAGAAATGCCAACAAGAATCGCAGAACGTATAAAGGTTTGACGCTTCTTGTTCCATGGTCGTTTCGGCGCGGGAACTTCGACTGCATCCAGAATAGTTGTCATATGATTTTGCTACTCCTGTTGACAACAAAAGATGCCATGAAATTGACCATGAGCGTTACAAGAAAGAGCACCAAACCAGCAGCCATGAGAGCTTTCAGTTCATACTCAGTAGCTTCACCAAACTTGTTTGCGATGAGTGACGCCACATTTCCTCCGGCAGAGCCAAGGATTCTAAAGTTGATGTCGAACACAAGGTTAAGTGTGAGATAGACAGCAACTGTCTCGCCAAGTGCGCGTCCCAACCCAAGCATTGCACCGCCCACTAAACCGCTGCGGCCGAACGGAATGACCACGTTGCGTATTGCGCCCCATCGAGTTCCACCTAATGCAAATGATGCATCAATGAGGTCACGCGGGGCTTGGCTGTACACCTCACGAGCAACAGACGTAACGATTGGAATCACCATAAGCGCGAGAAGCATGCCAGCCAGAAATGGCGACCTTCCAAAAATGCCGGATGGGACACTAAAGATTGGAATGAAATCGAGCCAACGTTCAAGAGGCACAGACCAATCTTCAACAATTGGCAACAAGACCGCATAACCCCAAATACCAAAGATTACCGAGGGGATAGCTGCAACCAGATCAAGTACCGCAGTAAGAATCAAGCGCAACCTTGGTGGCGAGTAGTACTCAATAAACAGCGCCACTGCAATTGCACAAGGCACTGCAATTAAGATTGCAATCACAGACGTGATCACTGAACCCACGAGCATTGCACCAATACCAAGTACTGCAGTTGATGTATCCATCGGATCACCGATGTTCCATACTTCTCCTGTGATGAACGAGAAGCCAAAATCAGAAAAAATCTCAAATCCCCGATAGAGGAGAAATGCACCGATTAGACCAAGTACCACAAGTGAGAAAAGTCCTCCTGTGGCAATCACACGACGGAAGATTCGATCGACGAGTGTGTACGAAGAGACAAGTTTTCGTTGCTGGGGTACCAAGTCGTCTTTAATCACCCATAGATGTTCTCAGGGGTAGTTGTCGCCCAACCGACGGCAAGGTGAACAGAAGGTGAACGCCACCAAGTTTTTTGGGGCTTTTATTGGGCTCTAACCGAAGGTGAGGATGTTGGTGGCTAGGGCCTGGACGTCCTCTGGGTCGTGGGAGACAAGGACAACAGACCCTTGATAACCCTGCACCAATGAGGGCAACAGGTCTCTGAGAGCCTGGCGAGACGAGACATCAACTGAGGCAAAGGGCTCGTCGAGCAACAGGACTTGTGGCCGCATGACCAATGCCCTAGCCAAGGCCGCGCGTTGACGTTCTCCACCACTCACTTGGCCAGGTTTTCTGTTTGCTAATCCATCAAGGCCAACAACAACCAACTCATCTGCGGCACGCGTATACGCATCTTGTTTTGAAACTCCCGAAGCACGCAGACCGAATGCCACATTTGCAATGAGAGTTAGATGTGGAAATAGCCGGAGATCTTGAAAGACAACACCGCAGTGCCTGTCTTGGGCAGAACGAAAGATTTTATTCGTGGGTTCATCCCACACCTCATTGTCAAATGACAATCGCCCACTCTTTAATGCCGCAATGCCGGCGATGGTTTGCAACACAGTTGATTTTCCAGAACCATTTGCGCCAACGATTGCCAGAATTTCCCCACGTTCTACTGCGACGTCTACTTCACGTGAGAACTCTCCCCTACCAACTTGGCCCTGCAACACCAAACTCATCGTTCAGCTCCAGACATCCAGCGATCTCGCAGACCGATCAACACTGCAACCGAAATTGCAACCATCAATAGTGACAACACGAGCGAGAGTTGATAATCGACCGAGACAAGTTCATACACAGCCATTGGCAATGTTTGAGTTTTGCCCGGAAAACTTCCAGCGAAGGTAATTGATGCACCAAACTCGCCTAAAGACCGGGCCCACGACAATGCAAAACCAGCAATGATGGCGGGGCGAGCAAGCGGCAGTGCAACTGTGAGAAACACGCGCAGCGGACTTGCACCCAATGTTTCAGCGGCTTCTTCGAGATGACGATCATTTTGACGAAATGCTGCCTCTACTGCGAGAACAAAAAATGGCAACGCAACAAATACCTGCGCCATCACAACGGCTGTGCGTGTGAATGGCAGCGAAACACCCCACCAGTCATAGAGGTACTGCCCTACTACGCCCCGCCTACCAAACGCAGCGAGTAACGCAATGCCGCCCACAACCGGAGGTAAAACAATGGGAACGATGCTGATGGTGCGAAGTAGAGATATCCCTCGGCCTGATGATCGTGCGAGAACCCACGACAATGGAATACCAATCATGCTCGCAATAACTGCAGCAATGACAGACGTTTGAAGAGAAACAAAGAGTGCATCTCTCGTTGTTTTTTGAGCCACGATGTCCCACGCATCAGACCACGGAGCCCTCATAAGAATCGCCAAAATTGGGAGCGCTATAAATGCAACGGCAATTGCGGCTATCGCAAGAACAACTGGAGAGAACCTTTGCTTCATTACGGTGCGCTAAATCCGTGCTTTGACTGAATAATTGACTGAAATGTAGAAGAGGCCACGAACTGCGAGAACTCTCGAGAGTTTGCCTTGGTGTTGATTGCACCCACGTAATACTCATTGGCAAGGTTTAGCGCTTTGCCATTATGCATGTCCGGGATCTCAACGCACCCACTGCTCTTCTTGCTTGTTGCAGAAAAGCGGCAATCACTTTTGTACACAATTCCAGCATCAAGTTCACCCATCTCAATTTTTGAAACGAGATCTTCTACTGAAGGAGATTCCGTATCGGCTACTTCATCACGGTTCAAGGATTGATTCCCGTAAGCCTCGCCCGCATTTTGCAACACCGAATCTGCAAGTGAGCCACAAGGCGCAGTCTCTACACAGAGACCTACTTTTATGTCTGGGTTTTTACTATCAAGAAGACTCAGAAGCGAAGTGATGTTTTTGTCGAACTTGGAATCTTTGTAGAACATGATGGCGGCATAGTTTTTCGCAAATCGAGATGGTGTCGAGATAACTCCTGCACTCGTCACGGTGTCCATTGTCGATTTGCTTGCTGAAACGAATACATCCGCTGGTGAACCATTCACAATTTGTGCAGCAAGAGTGGCCGACGAACCAAAACTAAAAACTAAATTAGTTACACACGGATGATCTGCGAGATATTCCGGCTTGATCTCCTGAAGAACGTTCGCCATGGAACTTGCTGCAAGTACGACTACCGTGCCTTGGTTTTTAGGCTCCGGGCATGAAATGGAAGACGAATCAGTGGGTGTAGACGTTGAACTCACGCAACCTGTGAAGCACAGTGCCCCCACCAGCAACGTTCCCAAAAATCTCACCATGTCAGAGTAGTAACTTTTTGACTACTTTCACAACAGGACTATGGTATTCATATGGCCCGTCAAGATGCACAACTAGCAAGAGATGTTGTACTGGCGCTTGTTGTACTTACTCCTCGCCATGGCTGGGCTGTACATGAAGAGCTTGCACCTAGCGGCACCATTGGTCGTGCATGGTCGTTGTCTCGCCAATTGGTGTATCGAGCCATAGATACTTTGGTGGCCGATGGACTAGTGAAGCGCGCAACACCCAAAGATGGTGGCGGCGCCGACAAAGTGATCATCTCCCCTACCGCTGCTGGTAAACGTCACGCTGAGTTGTGGCTCAATACTCCTGTTTCACATCTTCGTGATGTGCGTACAGAACTTGTTGTAAAAGTAATGCTACGCGAACAGTTTCAATTACCACTGCAATCGTTCGTTGCCAAACAACGCCAAGTCTTTGAGCCATTGATTGAGGCGATCAACAAGAGTTCCTCTCAGTCGCCAGTGGAAATGTGGCGTCGCGAAAGTGCAAGCGCAGTAAAGCGCTACTTAACCCGATTAGAGAAATACGGGAACTAGCCGCCGAGGTACGCAGCGCGTACTGCAGGATCTACAAGCAGATCTGCCCCAGTACCTGTCTTCATTACGTACCCAGTCTCGAGTACATACCCACGGTGCGCAGTCTTCAATGCTTGCGTAGCGTTTTGCTCCACCATGAGGACTGAAATGCCTTCAGAGTTAATTTGCTTCACGATGCTGAAGATCTGTGCAATCAACATTGGTGCAAGACCCATCGATGGTTCGTCGAGCAACATAAGACGCGGACGGCTCATTAGCGCTCGACCAATGGCGAGCATCTGCTGCTCTCCACCAGACAATGTGCCGCCCATTTGCGAAATGCGCTCGCCGAGGCGTGGGAACAAACTGATGACATGTTCCATGTCTGCAGCTTTCGTTGCGCTCTTATATCCACGGATATAGGTACCCATGTCTAAGTTCTCGCGCACTGTCATTCCGGGGAAAATTCCGCGACCTTCTGGAGCCTGACAAATACCGAGCTTCACGCGGTCGTGTGGTGCCATGTTGGTGATGTCTTGTCCTTCGAACAGAATGCGGCCTTGAGCAACAGGGCGCACACCAGAGATGGTGCGCATTGTTGTTGTCTTTCCAGCACCGTTTGCACCAATAAGGGAAACAATCTCACCTTCATTCACATTGAAAGAGATGCCCTTGATGGCTTCGATCTTCCCGTAGAAAACATGCAGGTCTTGTACCTCAAGCAGCATCGTCTGGCACTCCTAAATAGGCAGCAATCACAGCTGGGTTATTACGCATTTCTTCAGGCAAGCCTTCGGCAATTTTCTTACCGAAGTCAAGTACTGCAATACGGTCAGAAATCTTCATCACTACGTTCATATCGTGCTCAATTAAAAGCACTGTGTAGCCCTGTGCACGAATCTTCAAAATCAGTTCGTTCAATTCCTGCTTCTCCGCAGGGTTGAAACCGGCAGCTGGCTCATCGAGGCAGAGCAACTGTGGATTTGTGCCCAATGCACGAGCAATTTCTAATCGACGTTGGTGACCGTATGGCAAGTTACGTGCAGCGACTTCGGCATATTCATCAATACCAATGAACTTCAACAGTTCATGTGCCCGTTCGCGACTCTCACGCTCTTCACGTTTGCTACGTGGAATTCCGAGGACAGCACCAACGACACTGGTTTTGCTGTGAGCATCGATGCCAACCATAACGTTCTCTACGGCAGACATATCAGGGAACAATCGAATGTTTTGGAACGTACGTGCAATTCCGCGCTTAGTGATTTGATAACGCTTTAGTCCAAGCAATGATTTGTTATCAAAACTGACGACACCTTTTGTTGGTGCGTACACACCAGTAATGACGTTGAAGCATGTTGTCTTGCCGGCACCATTTGGTCCGATGAGCCCAAGAATTTCGCCTTTATTGATATGTAAAGAAACATTGTCGAGAGCGGTGACACCACCGAATTGCATTGTTACTGCATCAACACTGAGAAGTACTTCGCTCATTCGGCTTCCTCCTTGGCAGAGATGCCAGCTGCGGCAGTGCGACGAGGGATGATTCCCTGTGGTCTAAAGACCATGACGAGAACAAGAACAACACCAAAGACGAAGTAGCGACGCGTGTCGAACCCGCGGAAACGCTCAGGGATCCACGCAACCAAAATGCCACCCATGATGACGCCATACATGCTTCCGGTACCACCAAGTACGACTGCTGCCAAGAACAAGATGGAGAGTTGTAATTGGAAGTTGTCGGGGTTGACGAAACCAACTTTGCTGGCATACAGAGCGCCAGCCAAACCACCGATGGCTGCACCAATTGCGAATGCCCACAGTTTGAACTTGAAAGTATTGACACCCATCAGTTCTGCTGCGTCTTCGTCTTCACGAACAGCGGCCCAGGCGCGACCGACTCGACTGTTTTCGAGTCGGGTCAAAACGAAGATGACAATGAGGATGACAGTGAAGCCGAGATACCAATATGGCTTTGCGTTCAGTACGGAGAATTCAAAAGGCCCAAAGCTTGGTGGACGTGCAATCTTGTTGATGCCGCGAGGTCCGCCCAACCAATCAGAGTTGTTGGCGGTAATACGGATGATTTCACCAAACCCGAGCGTCACGATTGCGAGATAATCACCACGTAATCGCAGTGTGGGAGTGCCCAGCACAACGCCCGCAATCATGGCCATGAGAATCGAAAATGGCATTGCAGCAATCCATGGCCACGAAAACTGACCCGATGTCATCACTGCAGTTGTGTACGCGCCAACTGCGTAGAACCCTACGTAACCAAGGTCTAACAGACCTGCGAATCCGACAACCACGTTCAACCCGAGTGCTACCAAGATGAACATCATGATCTGGTCGGTGAGAACGTTCTCGAAGCTGGTGCCAGGGGTATCTACGATCCAGCCAAGCACAGGCACGTCGGGCCAGTACGGAGTGAAGTAACAGGCAGCAATAATGATCGCACCGATTGACCAACGAGCCGATTTAGGTAGTGAACGAAACTTATTGCCCACATGTAACTGCGGAGCAGTGCGACGACGAAAAGATTCAGTAAGGCTCATACTCGTGCCTTTCCAAGCGATTCACCCAGGATGCCTG
The DNA here is from genome assembly GCA_044354565.1 of Ilumatobacteraceae bacterium. Lineage (GTDB taxonomy): Bacteria > Actinomycetota > Acidimicrobiia > Acidimicrobiales > Ilumatobacteraceae > UBA2093. The sequence goes on along the minus strand of JBIKZT010000013.1, from coordinate 1,293 downwards.
TAGGGCGGAACATGAGAACTACTAGCAACACAATGAAAGCGATGACGTCTTTCCATTGGCCACCAAAAATAGATGAGCCGTAGTTTTCGGCAAGACCTAACACAATGCCACCAAGAAGAGCACCCTTGATGTTGCCGATACCACCAAGTACGGCTGCAGTGAAACTCTTGACGCCAAGCAAGAAACCAATGTTGAACCGAGTTTGGTCGTAGACCAACGTAAACATCATTGCTGCGCCACCGGCCATTGCTCCACCAAGAAGGAACGTGACAAGGATGACGGAGTTCACGTTGACTCCGAGAATGCGGGCAGTTTCTGCATCTTGTGCCACGGCTCGAATACCGCGACCCAAGCGGGTGCGATTGACGAACAACAAAAGTGCAGTCATCATCAAAATTGCGCCGAATGCAACGATGACATAGTCAATACGTACGTCAGCTCCGAAGAAGTTGAAAAGAACTTTCTTTTCTAAAACGCGTGGCGTCTTGTATACAACACGCTCATCGGGACCCCATGTTGCGACAGCTTCAGCCATTGCCATAGACGCACCAATGGCAGAGATAAGGAATGCAAGACGCGGCGCTTGGCGACCTTTGCGAAAGATGCGCACGTACACGACTGCAAGTGGACCAGTGATGACTGCGGCAATTACGAGATTGGTCATCATGGAATCGGTAAACAAGAAAGAAGCAATCAAGCCCGTGAGAAATGCAAGTACGACGGCGCCAAACGTGTCGCCTGCCCCCCGCAACGGGCGATACGCCGTGCGTTCCAACACAACTGCACCTGCACCTGAGACAACCATGGCCGCAACTGTGCTTCCCAAAAGAATCAGAACAAGAACAATGCCACTGCGATATGGGTACTCACCATCTTCGAAAAGATTGATACCAAATACCTGAGTGAGCGAGATGAGCACGCCGAACGTACCCACCATAAAGATTTCAGAATGTGCAAAGTTGATGAGACGCAGAACGCCGTACACCATGGTGTAACCAAGTGCTACGAGGGCATAAATGAGCCCCAGTGCAACGCCGGACACCGTGAGGTCCCAGAAGGTTCTATAAATCAGCCAGTCGCGCATACATTCCTACGTTTGATGTGTCCCACATTATTGCAGTGGCGGTTGGGAATGAATTCCCAACCGCCACGAACAACAATTTTTAGATCGGATTTACCGACCTACTATCACTTGATGTCAGCGACGTAGGTGATCTTTCCGTCTGTGACCTTGTACATGTAAATGGTTGATGCTTCAGTAGCTTCGCCATTTGCAGTGAACTTGATCTGCTT
>JBIKZT010000158.1:0-2829 GCA_044354565.1 Ilumatobacteraceae bacterium | reverse complement strand
CAACTCCAACAAGACCAAGAACTAGCCCGATAACTCCATCTCTAGTGAGGTGGGCGATTGACGTATCTGACTGTGGGTTCCAGAAAGGGGTTGCTCCGAAAATCCACGGGAGAGCAATGATCGCCTGCAGGCTCCCGATGAAGAACATTATGGCTCGCCGCGCTCCACCGGGCTTACGCAAGAAATCTACGCGATCAATGATTACGTCTTCAGCGCTATCGGTCGCTGAAGCACATAGTGGGCACTCCAAAATGTGTTTCCGTGCTGAAGCGAACTCCTCTGCTTCGGCGAGTGGTAACACCACAACCCTTCGAGCATCGGCACAATTCATACTGCTATTTATACAGCAAGTCCGTCGTCAAGTTGCTTTCCAAGTAGCTCTCGCGCGCGAGCTAGACGAGAGCGCACCGTTCCAATTGGTATCTGCAGTGAAGTGGCTGCAGTTTCATAGTCGAAACCAAGAACTGCACACAACACCACAACTTCGCGTTGCGGAAGAGGTAAGCCCTTGACAAGTTCAAAAATAGAAGATGTGAAGAACTGATCGTACGCATCAATTACATTTTCGGGGAGTTGGTCGTGAGTCGGCTGCTTGCGAACTATGTCGGTCACGGCATGGCGACAGATGGTGACGAGCCATGACATGACGCTTGATTCCTGACGAAATGTCGGCCAATAACGCCATGCGCGAATAAAAGTTTCCTGTACAGCCTCTTCTGCTACCCATTGGTTAGAAGTAACGGAGCGCGCATATGCCATGAGGCCACGTGTATGAGACCGCACAATTTCGTCGAATTGTGTTTCGCGCTTCTTCGACATGTACTCATTGTGCCATACCTTGGCGTTTGTCGGCAAAATTCACGTGACAGTAATCGTCACATTTGCATGACCACTAACTGTGCATGTGGCAGTGAAATCACCAGCGCGCTGGAAGGTATACCTACCAGTTTCACCCGGTCGTAGAACTAAGAACGTGTATGTGTGTGCAACTACATCATTGTTCGTCACCACAATGGAGTCGCCAACTGTGACTTGTAGTTCTGTTGGAAGTGGATTCGCAGGCTCAATACCTTTGTCTAATGAAGCCTGGGTTCCATTTGCAATCACATATGAATATGTTTGATGTGATGGTCTTGCAATCGCGAAAATGAAAACGATCACAGGAAGAATCAGGGCCAGGAGAATGACCATGATCCAACCTGCGCCTACTGTTGATTTCTTTACTTCAACAGTAGGTATTTCGTTATTCAGGGTGCGTCCTCTTGAATCGGCACTTCCACCACTATCTCGCCAGCTTTGGCAAATTTCAATGTGATTTCAAGAGTGTCACCGGTTTTGAGAGGAGTTTTGACATCCATCAACATGATGTGAAATCCACCTGGTTTCAATTCCGTCGGAGTGCCTGCAACGATCTCGATGCCATCCACTTCTTGCATCTTCATTTCACCATTGTCGCCCATGACAGTTTCATGAACTTGGGTCATGGCAGCGATGGATGAGTCCACCATGGCTCCCGTCAGGGTGTCGTTTACGTCTGTTGTAATTGTTAGATAAGCAGCACCCATTGAAGTTTCCATCGGGCTGGTACGGGCCCACTGTTTAGTTACCGAGATGGCAGGTGTCGCATCTGGTGGGATGGTTGTGTCAACGGCAGAATCACTGCCTCCACAACTGGCAAGTGCACCCAGAGATAGTGCAATGATGACTGTCAAAATTGCACGTGTCTTTTTCTGTTTCATTTCTATTTTCCTTTTTGTAGTAAAAGAATTGTTAGATCGTTTGCCATTGAAACTGCATCTAGACCGAATGGCCATTCAACGACAACTGCGCCAGCATCATTGACTACGTATGCAGATCCACTGTGGGCAACTTCTATTTTTCCGTTAGTTGTAGTAATTGAAGATGATGCTTGGAAGGCGTCTTTGGCAACAATGAGTTCTTCTGCTGATTGTGGAACTAACGCGTGATACTTATCGGAGAACGACGAGAGGTATCTGAATAGCTTTTCGTCTGTATCTCGATCGGGGTCGACAGTCACCATTGCTAGATCTACTCGTGTAGCTAGTTCCCCTATCTTTTTCTTTGCGTTCTTCAGGGCCACCATTGTTGTGGGGCACATGTCGGGACAATTGGTGTAGCCGAAGTACACGACCAGCATCTCGCCTGATGAAGCAGCAAATGCCATGGGTTCTGATGCGCCTGATTCATGAACCGAGACGTCTTTCACTATTTTGGGTGATGGGGGAACGTATCCATGCAGAGTCTTCGCCTCGGTGGAGCATGCAGATAGAAGAATTGCGGTTGCGCCAATTGTCGCTGCCGACATTAGGAATTTGTAGCCAATTCTCGTCACACTCATATAGACACAGGTTTCTACGGAAAGGTTCCGTTAGGTGTGACTAAGGGCTGGTGACTTGTGGCTCAATTCGCAAGCGGCGGGCGACCATACTCGTATACGTGGAACGTAGATCAGACATAGAAGGCCTGCGCGCAATAGCAGTGCTTGCAGTGCTTCTGTTTCATGCCGGGGTTCCACATCTTGAAGGCGGCTACATCGGTGTTGATGTATTTTTCGTGCTTTCAGGATTCCTGATCACTTCACTGCTGGTGCGCGAGCGCGAGTCAGACGGTGGCATCTCGCTAGGTGCGTTTTATGCGCGGCGTGCTCGTCGAATTTTGCCAGTGTCTTCGCTTGTTGCTGTGGTGACCGTGATTGCATCTTGGTTTTGGTTGGAACCTTTACGACTGCGCTCGTTGGCAAATGACGTCATTGCAGTTGCGACTTTCTCTTCAAACTTTGTTTTCGCAAATCGTGGAGCAGATTATCTA
>JBIKZT010000157.1:0-2831 GCA_044354565.1 Ilumatobacteraceae bacterium | reverse complement strand
TGATGGTCATGCGCCAGCCGCTGGTAATGCTGATGATGGACATGACTGCAAGAAGGACGGCGGCAAACAAAATGCCTTTGTTGATGAGTGCAGAATCTTGGTTGTCTGCCACAAACCACACAACCACGCACAGCAAAGCAAGCGCAGAATAAATCACACCGGGAATACGACGGCGGCTGTTATCCGGGAAATCGTATGCACCAATGTGATCTACAGCATTCAGATCATCGGGTAGCTGATCGCGGATTTCTTCTGTCATGATTTTTCTTTCGGCCATGCATCACGAATTTTTGATGCGGTCATTGGGAGGGGTTCAGGAATAGTTCTCGTATTTGCCACAGATGTCATGAAGTTTGAATCTCCATTCCACCGGGGAACAACATGAACATGTAGGTGTTGAGCAATACTGCCACCGGCGGCTTGTCCCAAGTTAATGCCAACATTCAAGGCGTCTGGGTTATACGCGGCTTTAAGAGCAACCGTGGCGCTAGTGACGGTGGACCACAAGTCGATTGACTCTTCGGTCGAGAGGTCTTCAAGATTTGGCACTTCACGGTACGGCAAAACCAGTACATGCCCTGATGCGTACGGATACGCATTCAAGATTGCAAAAGAAAGACTCGAACGATGAACAATGAAAGCGTCTTCGTCAGACAACCCCGAGTTCAAAATAGATGTAAAAACCGACTGAGCAGAATTTGTCGAATTCGAATTAGCGGTACCGATGTATTCAGCCCTCCACCCGTTCCACAGTTGTTCAAGAGACATCTAGGTCGCCCAATTGTCCTTCTGCAACTTCTGCTCCAAGGCGAGCAATGAAGTCCGACACGGAAACATCACGCTCCACTTCTCCACCACGTGGGTTGACACCCACTGATTGATGCGCAACGTCATCGTCTCCAACCACTAACACGTATGGCACTTTGCTGGTTTTCGCATTACGAATTCTCTTGCCTAGTTGTTCATCGGCATGGTCAATCTCTACGCGGAAACCAGCCTTCTTCAACTGCTTCACCACTGCCTGCGCATATTCATCATGAGCCAACGCGACTGGAAGTACGCGCACTTGTTCAGGAGAAAGCCAAGTTGGGAAGGCACCGGCATAGTGCTCAATCAACACCCCAAAGAAGCGTTCGATAGAACCGAATAACGCGCGATGCAACATGATTGGTCGGTGACGAGCGCCATCACTGCCGACATATTCAAGTTCAAAGCGTTCGGGCAAGTTGAAGTCACATTGGATTGTGCTTAACTGCCACTTGCGTCCGATGGCATCGCGAACATCGATATCAATCTTTGGTCCGTAGAACGCAGCGTCGCCTTCTTTGATTTTGTACTCAACACCGTGGCGATCGAGCGCCTCACGAAGTGCTTCTGTTGCCTTGCCCCAGATTTCGTCTGAACCCACTGATTTTTCGGGGTCGCGCGTTGACAAATTGAATTCGAAATCATTGAATCCAAAACGACGCAATACCGACATGATGAAGTCAAGCAATGAGGAGATCTCATCGGCCATCTGCTCTTCTGTGCAGTAAATATGGCTGTCGTCTTGTGTGAATCCTCGGATACGCAAAAGTCCATGAAGTGTTCCTGCGCGCTCATAGCGATACACATTGCCTAATTCGAATAGACGAAGCGGCAACTCTCGGTAACTGCGTTGGCGACTGTCAAAAATGAGACAGTGCATCGGACAGTTCATCGGCTTCATGTAGTACGTGCCGTTATCCATCTCCATTGGTGGATACATACCGTCGGCATAAAAATCTAGGTGACCGGACTTTGCAAACAGATTGGCGTTTGCGAGATGCGGTGTATATACAAACTGATAATCGCCATCTTGATGACGCTGACGGCTGTAGTCCTCCATCAGTTTGCGAATAATCGCACCTTTTGGATGCCACACAGCAAGACCGCCACCCAGTTCAGAAGGGAACGACAGAAGGTCTAACTCATTGGCTAAACGTCGGTGATCTCGTTTTGTTGCTTCTTCAAGACGGTGAAGATGTTCTTTGAGAGCAGTGTCAGATTCCCACGCAGTTCCGTAGATGCGCTGCAACATCGGACCTTTTTCATTTCCTCGCCAGTACGCCCCAGCAACCTTCATGAGGCTGAAGTGACCAAGTCGGTTAGTGGTAGGAACATGCGGACCACGACATAGATCGACAAACTCGTCAGAGTTGCGATACAGACTGACTGAGCCGCCATCGCCGACTTCTGCCGCATCGCTACCGTCGGCAGCGCCCGATGTGACGCGCTCGATGATTTCACACTTGTACGGCTGCGTAGAGAAAATTGCCAAAGCTTCTTCTGCCGAAACTTCCGACCGTGTGAATGGTTGGTTAGATTTCATAATCTCGCGCATACGAATCTCGATTGCAGCCAAGTCGTCATCGGAGAATGTTTGATTGTTCGGCAATGCGAAGTCGTAATAGAAACCATCTTCAATGGCTGGGCCAATTGTGAAGTGTGCACCGGGGAACATCTGGAGTACTGCTTGGGCCAACACATGGGCTGTGGAGTGACGGAGCACATGACGGCCCGCATCGGAATCTGCGGTAATCACTGACACCGCGTCTCCATCTGACAGACCAACAGAGAGGTCAACCTCGGCGCCATTGATGGTGCCAGCAATAGCTGCCTTGGCAAGGCGTGAACCAATGGACGCTGCAAGGTCAGCAACTGTGGCTCCACTGGCCACGGAGCGCGATGACCCATCGGGAAGAAGGACTGAAATCTCTGACATGAGACCCCTATTCTACGGAGTTTGCCGGACCCGAAGAGGTGCTATTTAGACGTTTCGACCATTGCGGTCTCTGAAGGAATGCTCTCAG
>JBIKZT010000053.1:0-7917 GCA_044354565.1 Ilumatobacteraceae bacterium | reverse complement strand
CAAATGATGTAGTTCGCACGGCCGCACTCCTTGGTATGTGTGCTGGTTGCATCACCTATGGAGCAGGTTCATTTCTCTCTTTGTACTTTCAAGACTCACTATTTGTTTCACCTACCGAATCTGGTCTCCGCAGTTTGCCCCAAATGTTGGGCGTCACCATCGCTACGTTTGGACTCGGACGACTGATTTCTAAATCCGGCAAATACAGAAAGTTTCCAATTATCGGATCAGTCTGCTCTATCGGTGGACTCGTTGCTATTGCGCAAATAAATGGATCTACGCCATACATATTCCTCGCTGTTGCCATGGTATTCATGGGGTTTGGTACCGCTGCTATTTTCACCTCCACTTCTATTGCTAGCCAGAACGCTGTGGAGTACCAAGACTTGGGTGTCACAACAGCAACAGTGATGTTCCTGCGTTCGCTCGGCGGCTCATTCGGCATGGCAATCTTCGGCACCGTGCTGAACTCGACAATTCGCATAGAGATTCCTAAGAAGATTGGTCTTCCAGCAGATGAGGCGTCATCCATTATTCGTTCGCCCGAGGAAATCAAAATGCTTCCTGCAGCAGCTCGCGCCGCTGTTGCAGACAGTGTGGCCCTCGGCGTCAGTCGCATCTATTGGCTGTGTGCTGCAGTAGCAGTCATCGGCTTATTATTTGCACTGGCGTTGAAAGAACTACCGCTTCGTCAACGCGCGGGATTATCCGACGCGATGGAAAACTCTGCCGGGTAAAGCACCCACTCGTTACTGAGGTTCGGCCACCAGCAACGGAATAACCCTGGCAGTCTTTGCTTTGTACTCGTTGTACTGCGGGAACACAACAGCAGAACGTTCCCACCAGGTGTTGTACTCCTCGCCTTTCACTTCACGCACAGTCACGCGAAATGGTGCAGGACCATCTTGCACCAACACCTCAGTCGGGTGTGCAAGAAGGTTGGAGTACCAATCCGGATTTTCGTCCGAACCGCCACGTGATGCAACTAGCGCGTACGAACCTTCATGTTCCACACGCATGAGTGCAATTTTTCGAACGTTGCCGCTTTTGGCACCACGCATCGTGACGATGATGACAGGGATTCCTGTTTTAAGAAGAGTGTTTCCTTCGGTACCTGCAGATTTTTCGTAGGTCTCTACTTGATTGCGTACCCATTCACTGGTGCTTGGTACGTAGGTGCCGGAAAGTTCAGTCATGAACACAGTGTATGACGCACATTGCGTAGCGATTACACGTTGTAGCGATAAACGTTTGTATCGCGAGCCACAAAGCCAATGCGCTGGTATAGACGGTTTGCAGCCTCACGCGAAGGACGAGATGTGAGGTCGACGGTGATGGCTCCACGATGATGCGCTTCCAAGATGGCTGCTTGATTCAATGCTTCACCGACACCATGTCCACGCGCGGCCGAATCAACGACAACGTCTTCAATCCATGCTCTGACGCCGGTAGGGATACGGAAAGTAGCCAGTGTGAGAGTGCCCACAATATGTTCGTCAAGCCGCGCAATAAAGAGGACTGTGGACGGCGCAGAAATGATCTCTGCTAATTCATCGTGAGTCGGGGGTGGATTGGAGGAAGACAATTGAGGGATGAGCCTCTGAAAAGCCTCAATCAATTCAGCGTTTGCAATGGTGGCTTGCTCGACAACGACTGACATATACCTACCTTGCCACATATCTGTTCGTGTTCGCACGGCATTGCGCAGTGGTCTAACTTCTCATCATGACTTCTAGCCATATTTCACGAGACCTTGCCTCAGTTTTAGAACCTGTTACGGGCCAGGTGTATTTCTCGCCCGAATGCCATTCGAACTACGAAAAATTAGGATTCGCACCCAGTCGCGGAGAGTTCAATGGCGTCATGGCACCCGATGGTCCTGCCTACTTCACCAGTCGTGGTTCAGTGATGGGGCAAGTTCCAGGAGAAGTTGTTGCTGCTGCCTTTGGTGTGTTCAATCCGGTCACTGTCATCCCTTCCGTGAGCCATGGTTGGTCAATTACGGATGCTGCAACCATTTGCGCTGCTCGCGACAATGGTGCCATCGCACAACTTGTACGACTTCTTGGAGACTCGCCAGCTGGCGTGTCGTCAGCTCGCTCCATCTTGTTACGAGCAACTGAAGTTTTACGCCCAGAAGGTCGTGCTCTGTTTGCTGGACTTCGCTCTTTGCCTCTCCCTGGTACAGAACTGGGAGATGTATGGCGGCTTGGTGACATGCTGCGCGAGTACCGCGGAGACTGCCACACCGCTGCATGGATAAGTGCAGGGCTAACGGCATGCGAGATCGGATTGATGAGTGAGTTGTATTGGGGGCTCCCCATTAAGTCATACAGTCGCACTCGTGGATGGAGCGAAGAAGACTTTGCTGAAGCAGTTGAGAACTTGCAACGCCTCGGTTGTATTTCAGCAGATGGTGAACTGACCCCTCACGGTCGTGATGTGCGCGAGCAAATTGAAGTGAATACAGACAAACAAATGGAATGTGTGTTGCGTGCCATCGGTGCAGATGTCGCTGAACTCATCACCATTCTGAAGCCGTGGGGCGCAGCGATTCGAGCCGGTAAAGGGTACCCAGCAAGCGGCCCACATGACCTTGCAAATGCTGCAAAATAACTAATTTGAGGCACCCTTTTCGGCGATAGATTTCAGGTCAATGACGGAATCTGATCACGTCCGCTGGTTGTCAAACCCTCAATTGCAAACACCTGCAGTTATCGCTGGCTTCAGCGGTTGGAACGACGCCGCTGACGCTGCAAGTAGCGCAGTGCGCACGCTGATCGATGCGTGGAATGCCGAGCCGCTAGCGGAAATTGATCCAGAAGATTTCACAGACTTCGCCACGATTCGTCCAATGGTCAAACTCGAAGATGGAATTCACCGTTCGATTGTCTGGCCCAAGGTAAGCCTTTGGCATGCCAGCACTCCGGGAACTGACGTCATCTTGGTTCTAGGACCAGAGCCCAGTTTGAAGTGGCGCCTTTTCACTGAACAAATCGTCAGTATTGCTGCCAAGTACAACTCATCGATGGTGCTCACACTTGGTGCCTTATTGGCCGATGTTGTGCACTCTCGCGATGTGCGCGTAATGGGTACATCGAACGATCAATCCACTCTCGACCGCTTCGAACTTCAGCGCTCTACGTACGAAGGCCCCACTGGCATTATCGGAGTTTTACAAGACGCCTGCACGCAATCTTCTATTCCGTCTGCATCACTATGGGCCGCTGTTCCCGCATATGCATCGCAGATTCCTTCCCCAAAGGCTGCAAGTGCACTTATTGCCCGTGCCGGCGAAATTATCGGAACACCGGCCCCCCTCAGCGCTCTGCATAATTCAATTGTCGCCTACGACCGTCGCGTAGAAGAACTTGTTGAAGACGACGAAGACCTCAGAGAATACGTTGAGCGTCTCGACTCCATGGGTGACGACGCATTCAATATCGAGAACCCCAATCAACTTGAATTTGAGTTTGGTGAAAACGAGGACGAAGTTGACGAAGAAGACGCCAATTCACTTGTTGATGAAGTTGAACAGTTCTTGCGAGACCAAGACTCCAACTAATTAATCTGTTGCGTCACCGCGCCACAAATTTTCGCGGGGTGCATCAAAGGTTGCAGGTCGCACATCGCCAGCAATTGCGGCAAACGCCATGTCGCCCCACCATTGAGCACCAGCAGTAGGCGTGGGCAAGGCATCGGGTGCAAACCAACCAACATCACCAGTCTCTAACGGGTGTCCATTGAGTTCACCACCCGTTGCACGAAGGTGAAACAGCAACATGTACATTCCAAAACGAGAAAATCCCATGCGCATGCCGTCGACCACTCCGAGAAGCTGCAATGGTTCTGCGATGATTCCTGTTTCTTCTTCCACTTCTTTCATGGCTACTTCTGCAGGTGAATAGCCCACATCGGCCCATCCCGTGGGATACAGCCACACACCACTGTCTTTGCGTTGCACTAATAGGATTTCTCCCTTTTCATTTCCGACGATTGCGCCAATGGCAACTTTTGGAGTCACGTAACCAGGCACGCCCTCGCCAATTGACTCCATCCATTCCTGCACGAAGTGATCTTGCTCGCGGCGAATCTCGAGTGCGTCGTCAGATGCAGACTTGATATCCGCTGCGACTTTCAACACTTCTTCGTAACGCTCTTTCTCATACAAACTTTGCGTGAAGCCCATACCAGTGCGAGCAATTGCAGCAAGCGTCTCACTCCATCGAATGAGGTCCCGAGTGAAATCTTGAGGTTGCGCATCGCTCACGGGAGCAACCTTAGTAGCAATGACTACTGTGGCGAATTGCCAACAGCAAAAAGAATGGCACGAGCAATTTCCTCTTTATATGCAGGGTCTGTGATTACCCCACCACCCGATTCACGAACATAAAAAGAGTCAACAACCTCGTTGCCTAATGTAAGAACTCGAGCATGACGAATATCGAGACCAAAGTCAGCTATCGCCTTTGTGATTCGATGCAGAACACCCACCATGTCTGGTGCGCGTACTTCTAAGAATGTTGCATTAGATGAAGCGCCATCGTCAAAGCGCACAGTTGGTGCTGAAGGAGCAACAGCAGACGTTGCACGCCGCGGGCGTGCATTCGCAGCACGATCTGCTAATCGAGAATCAAGTGCAAGACGATCAGAAAGTGCGCGTTCAAGGTTGAGAACTATTGGCTCCCACTCAATGTCCCCGTGTGGACTAGTAACACGAAATTCAGAAGCAGCCATTCCTTGTTCGTCAGAGTGCGCTTCTGCACCAAGAACGTCGAGGCTATGCAAGGCCAAGACTCCGGCCACTTTGCTAAATGTTCCCGGACGGTCTGGGCTGACCACTGTGACACGATCGCTCTCGGTACGAATTTGCAATTCTCCCGTCGCCATCATTTCGAGAACTCCAGCATCTGGAAAAAGTCGCCACATCACTTCCTGTACATCGCCACCTCCGAGGACATGACGAGAGCGCTCAACAAGAAGCGCAACAAGTTCTGCTTTCCACTCACTCCATGCAGACGGACCGGTTGCTAACGAGTCAGCTTGAGTAAGAGCGTGCAGCAAGTCGAGCACAAGAGTTGAACCCAACTTGTTTGTCACCATCGTGATTGTTGCGTCGTCTGATAAATCTCGGCGCGTTGCGGTGTCGGCCAACAACAGATGATGCTCGATCAAAGAAATAACAACCGCAGTGTCAGCATCACTCAGGCCCATCCGTGGACCGATGGTGGCAAACATCTCTACACCTACTTCAGTGTGGTCACCCGGATATCCCTTACCAATGTCGTGAAACAACGCACCAATCACCAGCAAGTCTGGACGCAACACGCGATGAACTAACTCCGCCGCATTTGCAACTGTCTGCCATAAATGACGATCAACTGTGTAACGGTGAAAAGCATTGCGCTGTGGTTTACTGCGAACGGGGGCCCACTCCGGAAGTACGCGGACAAGCAAATTACGTTGGTCTAATGCTTCCAATACAGGAATAGCTGCCTGGCCCTCCAACAGCAATGCCACTAAGTCATCGCTAGCTCCTGCAGGCCATGGGTCCGGCCATGCGGGCGAAGCATCGCCTAACCGATCGAGCGAGGATCGATTGATACGCACTCCCACACGCGCAGCTGCTGTAGCCACACGCAGTAAGAGGGTGGGATCCTCGGCAATATCGACGCCTTCGGCGATATGAATTTCACCGTTAATCAACTGCACTCCCGGTGCAAGCAATTGAGGAATCGGCGATCGATCTGCCGGCGGGTCTAGTTGCGCCCATGCTTCGTCGGCAATCCACGCAACTTTTCTCCCCACTTCTGCAATAGCAGCCATCAAAGCATCGTCTGATGCATAGCGAGCCAGAGCCGCCACAGGAGATTGATCTTCTAGCCGAAGTATTTCGCTCGCGCGTGCAGTGTGACGGTGCAACGCGACGCGAGCGCCCAACAGGACTTCATTGCAGAGTTCAAGTTGGCGACGGTCATCTGCAGATAAATCAAGACCCGCCATGACTGCCCACTGCAGTGCATGAATGTCGCGCAACCCACCGAGCCCCTCTTTTAAGTTCGGCTCTAGCAAGAATGCAACTTCGCCATCTTTGGCATAGCGATCAAGAATGCGTTGATGAAGTTCTACTAGCCATTCGCGACCACGTTTACGCCAACTCTCCGCAGCACCATTAATGATTTCTGCACCCAAAGATTGGTTTCCAGCAATTACACGAGCTGTCACAAGTGCGGTCGCTGTATCTAAGTCAGTTCCACACAATTGAATAGTTTCTTTTGGGGTTCGAACAGCGTGACCAAGTTTTACACCCGCGTCCCAGATGGGATACCAAATCTTTGAAGCTATGTCTGAAACATTCTTTACTGATTTATGTACTAACAAAATATCTAGGTCACTATGTGGGGAAAGTTCTCGGCGTCCATAACCACCAACGGCAAGAATCACTAAGTCGTCGGCTTTCTTTTCTCCCGCGATCGCGTCTGTAAAAATCCGAGAAATCCAAGTGTCGGTAGCAGCAGACAGTGCTTGACACGCACCGAGACCACCAATGGAGTGATCCGCAATAATTTCAGCGCGCGTAACCATCAGGAGATCTTTCCTTCTGCGCGACGGCGCGTCAGGATGGCAGCTGCTTTCCAAGCCCCCCAGGTAATTCCGGCCTCATGTACTTCTTCGCCGAGGTCTTTCCATGTCAATGGGCCAATGGCGTACACATCGTGCGGCATAGATCTTGTCTCAAACTCATCGCGCATCGGCATTGGGACTGAATATCGTTGCATCAATTCTGTAGCTGGACCTACGCAACTGCGCAATACATGTAGTGGGTTCTGTCGTTGCTCGTCAACATCGGTAGCAAGTAACTGAAACAAAGCGCGTTCTATTTCGTGTTCAACACGGCCAACCACTACAGGCATTTCGGCTGCCAAGTCTTTTGGTACAGCGCCAACACCAAAACTAGTGATCGATGTGATGCGGTCAGTCATCCAATTTGGTACAGCACTTATGACAGCGAGATACATCTCACGGGAATACGGCTCTAACTCAGATACTGGTGGCTGGTCTGTCATCTCATTTTGGAGTGTATGGAATCCAGAAACCCTCTGACCACCACGAAACAAAGACGCAACAATTCCTCTGCGCTCTATACCTAGTAAACATGATGATATGAGTCGTGCTTTAGTTCTTGCAGGTGGTGGGGTCACGGGTGTGGCCTGGGAAACTGGCGTGCTCATGGGCATGCTGGATGCAGGTTGCGACGTTGTCACCGGAGTCGATTTGGTGGTGGGCACATCAGCTGGGTCCACCGTGGGTGCACAAATACTTTCTGGAGAAAGTCTGGCGACCTCGTACGCACGTCAGATTGACGACAATCATGCAGAGATATCGCCCCAAATAGATCTTGAATTATTGGCGCTCATCTTTGGCGAACTCGCGGCAGGTGGCACCACCACAGACGAACAACGCATTCGTATCGGAACTCTTGCACTTCAAACACCAACTGTCAGCGAAGAGATTCGACGCGCGGTTATCGAGCAGAGACTTCCCTCTCATGAATGGCCATCCACTCCCCTCGTTCTCACCGCCATCGACGCTGCGACAGGTGAGTTTGTGACGTGGGATGTGAATAGCGGAATAGCGCTCATCGATGCTGTGGCATCAAGTTGTGCAGTGCCATCTGTGTGGCCTTGCGTATCTATCGGCGGCAAGAAGTACTACGACGGTGGATTACGAAATGCAGCGAATGCATTTTTAGTCGCAGGTCATTCTGAGGTAATCGTGATTGCACCTCAGACAACTGGGCTCTCACCTCTCGTTGAAGAAGAGCTTGAAGAATTGCGCGCTTCGGGTTCCGTTGCGCATCTCATTACCTGTGATGCTGAAGCCATCGAAGCAATGGGGCCAAATTCACTTGACCCA
>JBIKZT010000156.1:0-2844 GCA_044354565.1 Ilumatobacteraceae bacterium | reverse complement strand
AGTTTCTGGGCCAGTCAACCTCACCGCACCACAGCCTGTTACCAACTCTGACTTCACTCGTACTTTGGCATCAGTCGTGTCACGACCAGCAATAGTTCCCATCCCTTCGTTCGGGCCGAAACTATTGCTCGGTGGTGAACTCGCAAACGCATTGCTCTTCACTGGTCAACGAGTAGTGCCATCAGTTCTTTCAAACGATGGCTTCCAATTCGCTCATCCAACTCTTGAATCTGCACTTCGCGCATTACTGAACAAGTGAGCATGCCTCCCCTTCCGTCACAGGCCGACGTTGTCATTGTTGGCGCGGGCCTTGCAGGGCTCACTGCTGCACGAGTTCTCGAACAACGCGGAATTTCAGCAGTTCTTCTTGAGGCATCAGATGGTGTTGGCGGTCGCGTGCGTAGCGACAATGTCGACGGATTCATTCTTGATCGCGGATTCCAAGTTCTACTCACCGGCTATCCAGAAATTCATCGTCACCTCAATATCCCTGCACTTGAGTTACAAACGTTCGAGCCCGGCGCCATCGTGTGGAGAGAAGGCAAAGGTTCCGTTGTTGGTGATCCGTTTCGTCGTCCCAAAACTTTTGCGTCTACGTCACTTGCACCTATCGGAACACTTGGCGACAAAATGCGCATCGCATTGTTACGCGCAAAACTAAAGCGAGCTAACCCGCAAGATTTACTCCGTGGCACTGACATCTCAACGATGGAATCACTCAAGCAATTGGGCTTTAGCGACACCATGATCAATAGATTCTTTCGACCATTAGTCGGCGGCATCCAACTCGATCCACAACTAAAAGCGTCACGACGAATGTTTGATGTCATATTTCGCACACTTGCTGTTGGTGACTCCGCTGTACCTGCACACGGAATGGGACGCATCACCGAACAACTCGCTCAATCGCTGCGCTCAACAACTATCCACCTGAACACGCGTGTCATGTCAACAACTCCAGGTTCTGTCACTCTCGAAAATGGCCACACCATTTCTGCTCGCGCAATTGTGGTCGCAACAGAAGGACCCGCTGCATCGTCACTTCTTTCTCTGCCTGCCGTTGCTTCGCAAGCCGCCGGCGCTGTGTACTTTGCAGCACCAACCTCACCAATCGAAGGTTCATACATTGTCCTTGATGGCGAAGGACACGGCCCCGTGTACAACGTTGCGGTCATGTCTCAGGTATCGCCTCATTACGCACCACATGGGCAGCATCTCATCGCGGCTGCTCTCCCCGGACTTGTAGACGGAGACATTGAAGCAGCTGCCAGACGTCAACTACGTAGCTGGTGGGGCGCACAAGTTGATGGATGGCGTCACTTGCGCTCATATCGAATTCCCCATGGCCAACCAGGTCAAACATCGCCCTTCAATCCTCATGAGCGCGTCGCTTTAGGCGAGGGCATGTTCGTGTGCGGCGACCATCGAGACACCGCTTCTATTCAAGGGGCCATGTACTCGGGGCGACGATGCGCCGAATCAGTTGCCGAATGGGTAAAACTTCAGTCATGACAAAAAATGACCCAGCCAAGATCGTTTCTCGATCCACCATCGTGCCTGCTCCTGCACAAGCAATCTTCGACCTCCTCGCCGACCCTCGACGTCATCAAGAAATAGATGGCTCTGGATCAATTCAGTCAGCACAACTCGATGCACCTGAGCGACTCTCATTGAATGCAACATTTGGCATGAAAATGAAAATTGGCCTTTCATACAAAATCACCAACACAGTGGTGGAGTTCGCTGAGGGAACACAGATCGCTTGGCGTCACTTTGGTGGACACATCTGGCGTTACATCCTTGAGCCAGTTGAAGGCGGCACTAAAGTCACCGAGCAATTCGATTGGAATACATCGAAGTCGCCATTCGTTTTGAAATTACGCAAATCTCCGCAAGCAAACGGCATTGCGATAGAGAAGACGCTCGAGAACTTAGTCAAGCGTTTCGCTTAGCGAACGTGCTGCGACACTTCGCGGCGTAAATATCTTCCGCGGCCTTTTCGTCCGAGGAATTGTTCATCATCAACAATGACTTCGCCGCGTGAAAGCACTGTACGCACGCCACCAATTACTTCGACGCCCTCGTAGGCAGAGTGGTCAAGGTTCATGTGATGCGTTGCTGCACTTAAGACGTGCGTCTTATGTGGGTCGTACACCACAATGTCTGCGTCGTTTCCTACGTTTAGAGAGCCCTTCGTTGGTAACCCAAAAAGGCGTGCAGGCGCAGTGGCACACACTTCTACCCATCGCTCGAGGCTGATATGGCCAGCGACCACTCCCTGATACACAAGATCCATTCGATGCTCAACTCCACCGATGCCATTTGGCACCTTGTTGAAAAACTCGCCGTTCGCCAACTTTTGTTCGCGCAAACAGAACGGACAATGGTCGGTACTTACCACTGCTAATTCATCGATGCGCAATCCTTCCCACAAATCTGCCTGGTGATGTTCGTGCTTACTGCGCAACGGAGTGGAGCACACAAACGCAGCACCGTTTGGCCAGCCTTGACCCAAGTGATCTTCTAAAGACAGATGTAAATACTGCGGACATGTCTCAGCAAAAATATTGGTTCCCCGTGCGCGCGCTTCCGTGACTTCACGCAATGCATGCGAACTAGAGAGGTGCACAATGTACAAGGGTGCATTTCCTGCGACTCGTGCCAACACAGATGCACGATGCACGGCTTCAGCCTCAAGTTCCGGTGGACGTGTTCGTGAGTGAAACTCTGGCGAAGTATTCCCTGCTGCAATTGCTTGTTCGATGAGGACGTCAATAGCTAAACCATTTTCAGCATGCACCATGGCCATCATTCCGGTGTCTGCACACATCTGAAGTGCGCGCA
>JBIKZT010000155.1:0-2846 GCA_044354565.1 Ilumatobacteraceae bacterium | reverse complement strand
GATTGCAGTACGGCGTGCGCCAGTTGGATACGTAACGGCTTTGCGTGAATCAAGTGTCGTTATTGTGGCTCTAGTGGGTACGCGTTATCTCGGCGAAAAAGACATGAAGCGGCGTGTATTTGCTGCCTGCATCGTGGTGGCAGGCCTAGGCGTGCTCATTGCTGGCCGTTGATTAGAAGTAGATGATCTTTTCGGCGTTTGCTTCAGCTTCATCAAGGTCGGCTGTATACGCACCTGTTGAGAGATACTTCCAGCCACCATCACACACGATGAACACAATGGTTCCTTCTTGAATTTCACTGGCAACTTTCACAGCACCTGCAAGTGAAGCACCAGAAGACAATCCGGCAAAGATTCCACACTCTTGAACCAAACGACGCGTCCATTCAATGGACTCGCGTGGACGCACAACACGCTTACGATCAAGAACGTCGCGACCGTGCCAGTTTTCAAACACTGGCGGAATGTATCCGTCGTCTAAGTTGCGCAATCCTTCAACACGTTCACCAAGTGGTGGTTCAATCGCAATGATTTTGATGTCAGCATTCTGTTGCTTGAGATACGTACCAACACCCATGAGTGTTCCGCTTGTTCCAAGCCCAGCAACAAAGTGCGTGATTTCTGGGCAATCGCGCCAAATCTCTGGACCAGTTGTTTCGAAATGTGCACGTGGGTTCGCATCGTTTGCGTATTGATACAAGAAACACCATTCAGGATGTTGCGCAGCCATTTCTTGCGCGCGACTGACTGCTCCGTTTGAGCCTTCTTCGCCAGGAGTCAAAATAATGTCGGCACCAAATACTTCAAGCATTTGGCGTCGCTCGATACTGACCGACGTTGGCATGAGGATGGTGATGGGATAACCCTTCATCTTTGCGATGGCGGCTAACGCGATACCCGTGTTGCCTGATGATGGTTCCAAAATGCGTTGACCTGGCACAAGTCGTCCGGTGCGCTCAGCATCTTCGATCATCGATTTTGCGATGCGATCTTTTACAGACCCGTACGGATTCTGGCTTTCCAGTTTTGCCACCAAGCGCACATTTGGGTTCGGCGACAAATTCGAGACATCAACCATTGGGGTGTTGCCGACTAATTCGAGGGCATTCTGCAATACGAATACCGAACCGCCATTTCGGCGGACATCTGCAACGGACATGTTCGCCTCCTTTGGCTCACTGTGGGTCATAGATACAACCCGGAAGTCATCAGGCCTATTCCCGACTAATCCTGTCGGAATTATAACCCTCTCAACGGCGGAACGCTATGGCTATGAAGGAACGATGGTCACTTCAGTGATTGCCTCGCCCACAATGCGATAGGCACGAGTCTCTGGGGCGCCCCGCTTCAGGCTCACAATCACATAGTGCCAACCGGGGTCAGGAGCTTGTGCCACATCGGTGGGGCTAGGAAATGGCTCGGTGTGGGTATGGCTATGCACTGAACCCATGACTTCGAAACCTTCGGCTTCTGCGGCCAACTCGGCACGCAGGTGTTCCTTTGGGTCAATGGTGTACACCTTGGCGCTGTGAGCAACATTCGTACATGCGACAAAGCGCGCAACACGGTGAGACGATGGGTCGCCGATCAACAGACCACAGGCTTCTTCTGGGAAACAGTGATACGCGTGTGCAGCCATTGCTTTCAAGGCACCTGACGGAATGATGAGTTGAGGTGATTGCGTCGTAGACATCGTGGAGCAGGCTACCTGTACGCTTCGTTACCCCTATGGCACCAAGCCCACACACCAATTTGGCGACGAATCGCAAGGCACGCCACGACTACGAGATTCTCGATGTCGTCGAGGCGGGAATTGTGCTGTTCGGAAGCGAAGTGAAGAGCTTGCGCGCTGGCCAGGTGCAGTTGGTGGACGCGTATGCGCGCGTCATTGATAACGAAGTATGGCTCGACGGTGTTCACATCTCGCCCTACCGATTCGCGGTGGGCGTTGGTGCCCACGACCCTGACCGAGCACGAAAACTTCTCCTCAACCGCCAAGAGATTGATCGACTCCACGATCGAGTCGCTCGAGAGCGTTTGTCGTTGGTGCCGCTTGCTCTGAAGTTGGTGGACGGCCGCGTAAAAGTAGAACTCGCTCTTGCTCGAGGCCGGCGTAAAGGCGACAAACGTCAGGTAATTGCTGAACGCGATGTTCAACGCGAAATGCAACGTGCCATTGGCCGGCAACGCAAGGGAATGGAATAGCCCTCCACAGTTGCCACTCCCGTGCCCTACACTGACCTCCTCACCAAAATCAATGGGGCTGACAGGTTTCGACACCAGTTTCGTTGTTCGTACGTGCGACCCGAATTGCTCAGATTCGTTAAACGGGGCAAAAAACAGAATTGCCAACAAGCAGTTCGCTCTTGCTGCCTAATCCGTTAGGTAGTTGAGAGACATCGTGACCAGCAATGGCGCACGGGGCCAATTCATTGCAGCCCGGCAACAGAAGCAAAGAATGACGGCGAGAAAGACAGCTGACTTTAGGAAAGACTGATGGCATAGCGGAAAGACGCTGCGCAGTTCTCGCAAGAGATCAGTCGACTCGTCGATGGAGTTGCGTTAGCTCTACAACGGGAATGGTCGTATCACTGGCGAATAGCGCCTGATGGACGGGGGTTCGATTCCCCCCAGCTCCACCAAGTTCGCCATGTCCATGTAGAACACCTACTGGACTTGGTGTTGGTCGACTGCTGTCGAAACGTTTAGTGCGTAACTAGATCAGCAGCATGCTTGCGCGTTGTCGCCAAGTATGTGATCAAGGTAATTGCTCCTGCTACCAACACCAGCACCGGACCAGGCGGTAAATCAAGCTGTAGTGCAATAACAAACCCGACTGCATTTCC
>JBIKZT010000154.1:0-2858 GCA_044354565.1 Ilumatobacteraceae bacterium | reverse complement strand
GGATGCTGCTGAAGTTCGTCGCATCAACCTCATTCCAAAGTTCCTTACGCCACACACCACAGTCGTCGGTCAGACCTACGACGTTGGTGACTATGAAACTTCACTCGACAAGGCACTAGTTGCAGCCGACTACAAGGGATGGCGTGAAAAGCAAAAAGCCCGCCGTGCAAGCGGAGATCCAAAGCAAATCGGTATCGGTGTCAGCGTCTACGTTGAAATCACCGGTGGTGTTGGCAACGGCGAATCAGCAAAAGTTGAAATCCAAGACAATGGTCATGCGCTTGTATACACCGGCACATCACCACACGGTCAAGGTCACGCAACATCGTGGGCAATGCTTGCCAGCGAACAAACCGGTATTCCCATTGAAGATATTGAACTCGTATGGGGCGACACAGACCTTGTACCAATCGGTACCGGAACAATGGGATCACGTTCATTGCAACAGGGTGGAAACGCCGTGTTCGCAGTAGCTGCAGAACTTGTGAATAAAGCAAAGTCTGTTGCGGCTCGCCTGCTTGAAGCAAGTGAAGAAGACATCGTTCTCGATAAGGATGCGGCGTCATTCCATGTTGCTGGTACTCCTGCTGTTTCAAAGTCTTGGGCAGATCTCGCTGTTGCCGAAAAAGCAGCCGGCGGACTCGTTCACTCAGATGTCATCGGCGTTGCTGGCGCAACATTCCCGTTCGGTGCTCACGTAGCAATTGTGGAAGTCGATATCGAAACCGGCAAAGTACGCCACATCGACCACACAGCGTGTGACGATGCAGGCACAGTGTTGAACCCAATGTTGTTGGAAGGCCAGATTCACGGCGGAGTTGCACAAGGTGCTGCTCAAGCATTGATGGAAGAAGTTCGTTACGACGACGATGCCAACCCAATTACATCGAACCTTGCTGATTACGCATTCATCTCGGCAGCCGAACTGCCAAGCGTTCGCGTCGTACACATGGAGACCCCAACACCTATCAACTTGATCGGTGCAAAGGGAATCGGTGAATCCGGAACCATTGGTTCAACACCTGCATTGCAATCTGCAGTCATCGATGCGTTGGCTCACCTCAACGTGCGCCACATCGATATGCCCACAACCGCCGAGAAGGTCTGGGCTGCTGTCCAGTCCGCACGATAGATACAACGAACGAAGAGAGAAGGAACCATCATGAAGGTCACAATTACCGTCAACGGAAAAACACACGAAAGCGAAGTAGAGCCAAGAACTCTGCTCGTGCAATACGTGCGCGACACCCTCGGACTAACCGGAACAAACATCGGCTGCGACACCTCAAGCTGTGGAGCATGTTCATTGCACCTCAACGGAGAATCCGTGAAGAGCTGCACACTTCTCGCCGCACAAGCAGACGGCGGAACTGTTACCACCATCGAAGGCCTTGCCAACGGCGATGTGATGCACCCAATGCAGAAAGCTTTCATGGACAACCATGGCCTTCAGTGCGGGTTCTGCACACCAGGAATGGTTATGGCTGCAATTGGACTTCTCAACGAAAATCCAAACCCAACAGAAGAACAAGTGCGAATCGGGCTCGAAGGCAACCTCTGCCGTTGCACCGGATACCACAACATCGTCAAGTCGGTGCTCGCATGCGCCAACGAGAAGTAAACAGGAGCCACTCATGATCCCTGCACCATTCGACTACAAGCGCGCATCATCTGCCGCAGAAGCAATCTCACTCATCGGCGAGTACGGCGACGAGTCAAAGTTCCTGGCTGGCGGACACAGTTTGTTGCCACTCATGAAACTTCGTCTTGCTCAACCATCCATGTTGATTGACATTGGTCGTATTCAAGACCTCTCCTACATTCGTGACGCTGGCGATCACATTGCAATCGGTGCTCTCACCCGCCACATGGACGTTGAGAAGTCTCCAGTCCTTGCCGAGCATGCACCATTGCTTGCTCATGCAGCAGGCCATGTTGGCGACCCACAGGTCCGCCACCGTGGAACCATCGGTGGTTCTATCGCGCACGCCGACTCAGCCTCGGACTTACCTGCAACCACGCTTGCTCTTGGCGCCACGTATGTCGCACAAGGCCCGAATGGAACTCGCGAAATTGCAGCTGCAGATTTTTACAAGGGATTCCTCGAGTCAGCCTTGGCACCAGATGAAATGCTCACAGAGATTCGCGTTCCAAAAATGAACGGCGCTTCATGGGGCTTCCAGAAGTTCAACCGTCGTGCTCAGGACTGGGCAATCGTTGGTGTAGCTGCGTGGAAGCGTGGCACAGAGTCCGGTGTGGCACTTGTGAACATGGGATCCGTTCCTGTGCTTGCAACAAGTGTTGCTACAGCAATCGCTGGTGGAGCAAGCATCGCAGATGCCGCTCAACTTGCAGCTGCAGAAGCAGAACCACAGTCAGACTTGAATGCAAGTGCTGAGTACCGAGTACACCTCGCGCAAGTTCTTGTGCGTCGTGCACTTGAATCAAATAACGCGTAACTTTCGCCAATGCCCATGTCCGAGATTTCACTCGGATCTACACGACGCGTAGTTGTCTGTGCCTATGTCGGCGTTTTTCTCTGGAGCATCTTTGCTTTCGGCATTCCCGTTGATCGCATTGCTGTTCTTCTGTGGATGTTGGGCGCATTCACTGCATCATCCATAGGTCGTACTCGCGCCGAAGTGAAGCAGATGGTGCGCGATTGGCTCATCTTGGTGGCCATGTACATGGCATACGACTACAGCCGAGGAACTGCCGACCAATGGGGTATTGGGGTTAACTACACACTGCTACGCGACATCGACAGATTTCTTACTTTCGGTCATGACCCAGTCATCGTGATGCAGAAACACTTCTACATACAGTACGATGTGAAGTGGTACGACGTCGTGTGTGCG
>JBIKZT010000153.1:0-2881 GCA_044354565.1 Ilumatobacteraceae bacterium | reverse complement strand
TAATTTCGGCTTCCACCAATATCTCGCGGCCGTCGTCGTGCACAATAACGGCGCGCAGATACGCAGAGTCTGCACCTTGTCGCACTAACGCATCGTTTGGTACGCCGCGAAAACTGTGCAGTGTTGATAAGTAACTCATGGCTTCCGCCAAACTTGTTTTCCCTTGTGCGTTGCGACCGATTACAGCGGTAACACCTGGGTCTAACTCGATGATCGCATGTTGATACACACGAAAATCAGTGAGTTCAATGCGGCGAATCACCACAGCAGCGACACGCTACAGACGTTGTGGCATGAGCAAGTAGAGATACGAGGTGTCTCCGACTGGCTTAACGATTGCAGGTTTGTTCGGCGCACTTGTTTCGATAACAACTTCTTCAGTACCGCATGCATCGACGCCATTAGCGAGGTACTCGGAGTTAAACGCAACAGTGATGTCTTCGCCAGTGAACTGAGCATCAATATCCTCAACACTTGTTGATCCATCGGTGAGTTGCACAGTGAGGCGAATTCCTTCAGTGGACATTCGCATACGTACCGGTGTCATCTCGGAAGCAAGAACGCGTGTGCGACGTAGTGCGTCGAGGAGTTCTTCACGATTAACGATGGCCGAGTTTGGATTGTTTTTCGGAATGATTGTTTGGTACGGCGGATATTCAGCATTGATGAGGCGCGTAGACAAGGTCATCTTTGGTGACTGGAATGTTGCGTCGAGATCGTTAAAACGAACAGTGATCTCGTCTGACATATCGAGAAGTCGTTGCAGTTCGGCAAGTGCGCGCGCAGGAATCAAGAATGAATCTTCAGAACCAGTGTGCTCGCCTTCAATGTCGCGCATTGCAAGGCGATAACCGTCTGTAGCAACTAAACGAATTGCTTTTCCGGTTGAGGCCAACAACACAGCTGACAAGTTGTGTTTGTTTTGGTCTGTGCTGGCTGCTTGAACTACTTGCGCGAGCGCAGCTTTGAAGATTTCTGAGTTGATGACAACTGGTTCACCAGACGGTGGTGACGAACGAGGGAATTCAATTGCGTTCAGTGTTGGAATTGTGAATTGTGAACGTTGCGCAGAAATAGTTGCGTTGTCGCCAGCGAATTCAACAGTGATTTTTCCTGATGGCATCACCCGAACAATGTCGTTCAGCATCCGAGCACTTACTAAGCACTGTCCGTCTGTGTCTCCGCCTACTGGCAAAACGAATTGCAATGAGATTTCGTTGTCGGTACTGGATGCAACCAAGTTGTCACCGGTGAGATTCATTTTCACACCAGACAACGCAGGAGTTCCGGCGTTTCGACTGGATGCGATACGCGCTAGAGCACCAAGTGCTTCTGCCAGGATCCCTTGTTCGCTTCTGAACTTCATAGTCGTACTTTCATGCTCTGTGGTTCATTGTATGACGCGGCGATTACCGGAACCGAGAAGTGATGTATATGTCTAATAGTGGTAATAAGTGCTGTGGATTGTGGACAGCGACCGATTGAGCCTTGTGCACGGTGAAAACGCCTTGTGCACGGCGAACCCCCCATACGCACAGGTTGCAAGCGTGCAACTTGTGTGCTTGTGGAGAACCCCATAGTTGTCCCCGACCCCTCACAGGCAGTCCACATGGTCATCCCCACGAGATTCACAGGCCCGTGTGTCATCACAATTACGAATTCTTGATTCGTGCGGTGATGTCGGTGACGAGATCGAAGGTCTGTTTGTCCTCGCGCATGAGGCGTTGGGTCTTGTCGACGGCATGGATCACGGTGGTGTGGTCGCGGCCACCAAATAGACGAGCGATGGCTGGGTAACTCAATTCGGTCATGTCGCGAAACACGTACATGGCGATCTGGCGGGCAGATACCAATGGGCGTTGGCGAGACTTGCCTTTGAGGGCTTCGACACTGAATCCCATATATCCGGCAATTTCAGTGAGCATCTCTTCGTCGGTGCGGTGCTTTGGAGCAGTGGCAGTCAGAAGGTCGGCCAACTGGGTCTCGGCCATGGCGACGGTTGCGTCCTCACGGGTGAGGTTGGCATAGGCCGTCACACGGATGAGGGCACCTTCAAGCTCACGAATGTTCGAGGTGATGTTGGAAGCGATGAACTCCAGTACGTCGGCTGGCAACGGGGTGTTGTCGCGCTCAGCCTTATTTCGCAAGATGGCGAGGCGGGTTTCGAGGTCTGGGGGCTGAATATCGGTGATGAGACCCCAACGGAAACGGCCACGAAGGCGATCTTCCAGGGTGGGGATGGCGTCTGGCATGCGGTCAGACGAGATAACGATCTGTTTGTTGGCTCCGTGGAGGGAGTTGAAGGTGTGGAAAAACTCCTCTTGGAGGCCTTCTTTTCCTTCCATGAATTGAATGTCATCGATGAGCAAAACATCGACGTCTCGGTAGCGGCGCTTGAAGGCCGCGGTGGTGTTTGTACGAATTGCGTCGACATATTCGTTCAAGAAAGTTTCGGTGGAGACATAGCGAACTTCATAGTGCGCGTAGTGGTCGTGCACGTACCAACCGATTGCTTGCAAGAGGTGAGTCTTTCCAAGTCCGGCTGAACCGTAAATGAAGAGCGGGTTGTATGAACGTGCTGGTGTCTCGGCAACACGAAGTGCTGCAGCCAAAGCGAACTGGTTTGATGCACCTTTCACGAAATTGTCGAAGGTGTAACGCGGGTTGAGGCCGACTGCTAAACCCTTGCCACCATTGGCTTTTACAGGGATTGTTGCAACGTCGACGCTTTCAGTTACGGCAACTTCACCATCGAGTGTTGGCTGGATGTCGCTGATCTCAATAATGAGTTCGCGATCGCTTTCACCAATCTCATCGAGGGCGTCAATAACGAGCGGGCGGTAGCGAGTAACGATGCGATCACGAACATGTGCGTTTGGAA
>JBIKZT010000052.1:0-8065 GCA_044354565.1 Ilumatobacteraceae bacterium | reverse complement strand
GAATGGTTCGCAACACTCGGAGGATCACAAGCAGACACTCATTGCACTAGGTGATCGCATGATCACCGAAGTCAAAGAGATTCAAGCTCTTGGTGCCTTCGAAAAACATGACCGAGTAATTGCCAACGACATGCTGGGCTTCAAGAAACAGCTTGTGTTTGCAACACATAGCTTGCACATGCCATTTTCGCCGAGCAGCAAGATTTCAGATGCGCTTCGTTATGGCGGCGCCCGTGCCCACAACCGCCACATGGCAGATTTTTGTTCCATCGATGATCGGCTCATGGGTGTTGCCGCGATTCCACTTGAGAATCCTGAACTTGCATTGAAAGAAGTGATGTGGAGTCTTGACAACGGTCTTGATGCAATGTGGGTTCCACATCGTTTGGCAGGAGAACGCTCACCAACACATGTTGATTTCAATCCCATCTGGTCTCTACTTCAAGAAGCGCAAGTTCCAGTTGTGTTCCATGTTGGTGGCAATCCACTACAGCTGTCACCTGGTTGGAGCAACACCGGTCGCGGTGTCACTAAAGATTGGATGGGTGGCGGAGAAAACGTACGTGCTCGAGATGCAGCAGTACTACAACAAGGTATTGAAACATTCATCTCAATGTTGATTCTTGATGGAGTGCTCGAAGATTTCCCGAACTTAAAGTTTGCGTCCGTAGAACTTGGTGCCGGTTGGGTTCCTGAGATGCTTGTCCGTCTTGATGACATTCACAAGGCTTACTCACGCGTGGATGAACGTCTCAAGGGATTTACGCGCAAACCTTCTGAACAAATACGAGAGCAATGTGCATTTACGCCGTTCGTGTTTGAAAACGTAGGTCGCATGATTGAACATTCAAATGACGATCTCTATTTGTTCTCTAGTGATTACCCACACACCGAAGGTGGCAGAGACCCAATTGCTCGTTTTGAATCTTGCATGCAGGGTCTGCCAGAAGAATCAATTCAAAAATTCAATTCAGGAAACTTTATGCGGGTTCTTCCACGCGCAAAAGTTTCATCACATCAGTAGGAATTATGACAACACTTGATTTCAACCCAGACGAACTACGCGACAAGTACAGGTCAGAACGAGACAAGCGTCTTCGTACTGAAGCAAATGAACAATACGTAGAGGTAGCAGGAGAGTTTGCGCATTATCTCGATGATCCGTACATGAAACTTGAAGAGCGTGCACCGATTGTGAAAGAGGTGCAAGTTGCAATTGTGGGTGGCGGTTTTGGCGGAATGTTGGTGGGCTCTCGTTTGCACGAAGCCGGAGTGCATGATTTCGCCATTATTGAAAAAGGTGGCGACTTTGGTGGCACCTGGTATTGGAATAGATATCCCGGAGCAGCATGTGACGTTGAGTCATACATCTATCTACCGTTGTTAGAAGAGACCGGGTTTATTCCTGCATCGAAGTACACGCCTGCGCCTGAGATTCTGGCTCATTGCCACCGCATTGCAAACCACTTCAATTTGTATGAACGCGCAATCTTGCAAACCGAAGTGACTGAAGTTCGCTGGAACGAAAGCGATCGACGCTGGGTCATTCGT
Organism: Ilumatobacteraceae bacterium; assembly: GCA_044354565.1. GTDB lineage: Bacteria > Actinomycetota > Acidimicrobiia > Acidimicrobiales > Ilumatobacteraceae > UBA2093. The sequence continues at coordinate 6,514 of JBIKZT010000052.1, read as the reverse complement.
ACTAACCGTGGTGACGAGATTCGTGCACGTTTCATCAGCATGGCGAACGGCCCACTTCACCGGCCCAAGTTGCCTGGTATTGAAGGTGTGGGCACATTTGCTGGGCATTCGTTTCACACCAGTAGATGGGATTATGAATACACCGGTGGCACAAGTAAGGGTGCATTAACGGGTCTTAAAGATAAGCGCGTTGGCATTATTGGTACGGGCGCAACTGCTGTGCAGTGTGTGCCACACCTGGGTGCAGGTGCAAAAGAGTTGTATGTATTCCAACGCACACCATCTTCGATTGACGTGCGTAATGACAAACCAACTGATCCTGAGTGGGCTGGTTCTTTAGAGCCTGGTTGGCAGAGACGCCGTAATGAGAATTTCACCAATCTCACATCCGGAGTATTTGATACAGAAGACCTCGTTAAAGATGGTTGGACAGAAATTATTGGCAATCTCATGTTGCGTGCCCGTAAAGAAGGCGGTCTTGGCACCAGTGTGGAAGAGATCGGCACCATTGTCGAAGTGGCTGATTTTGAAAAGATGAATCAAGTTCGTTCACGTGTTGATGACATTGTGAAAGATCCGCTGACAGCTGAAGCTTTGAAACCTTGGTATCGACAGTTCTGTAAGCGTCCGTGTTTCCATGACGACTATCTCCCAACGTTTAACCGACCTAATGTCACGCTTGTTGATACCGGTGGTCGTGGTGTGGAGAAAATCACTCCAAAAGGAGTCGTGGCAAACGGAGTGGAATACGAACTTGATTGCCTTATCTATGCCACAGGATTTGAAGTGGGCACAGATTACGCACGTCGTTCTGGATACGAAGTTTTTGGTACCAATGGCCTAACCATTACGGACAAGTGGGCAGATGGCGTGGAGACATTCCACGGATTTTTCTCTCGCGGATTTCCCAATGCATTTATCGTGTCGACTGCTCAATCTGGTTTCTCTGTGAACTTCCCACACATGTTGAACGAACAAGCAATACATATTGCTCACGTGGTGAAGCATGCAACGCAAGAAGGCGTGACTCGAATAGAGACTGCTGAGCAGGCTGAACAAGATTGGGTGCAGGAGATCAAAGCAAACTCCACCATGAACCTGAAGTTCCTGGAAGCATGTACGCCCGGTTATTACAACAATGAGGGCAAGCCGGCTGAACGCGCTGCACAAAATGGCAGTTACGGCCGTGGGCCGGTGGCCTTCGTGCGACTGCTTGAAGCGTGGCGTGCACAAGGCGATTTCGCTGGTCTGGAATTACAGAAATAGCCTCTGGGGCAATTCCACTGTCAGTTGTAGAGCCATGTACAGGCTCGGATACCAAGGCCAGGCGATTGCCTTACTAGGGTGCGGATATGGATTTTGAGTACCCACCCCAAGCCGATACCTACCGCACAAAAGTGCGTTCGTTTCTTGATGCCAACCTTCCGAAAGATTGGAAGGGCATCGGTGCATTGAATCATGCTGCGGCAGCAGAGTGGACTGAAGACTGGCGCAAGAAGTTGTACTCAGAAGGTTTCTTAGCGATCACGTGGCCGAAGGAATACGGCGGTCAAGGCTTGTCTCACATTGAGTCTCTCGTTCTCGCAGAAGAATTTGCACGTGCGGGTGTTCCTGCAGGTGGACCAAATGATGGTTTCGGAATTGGCATGTTGGGTAACACCATCATCGCAGTTGGTACGGAAGAACAGAAGCGTCACTATTTGCCGCGCGCATTGTCTGGTGAAGATCGTTGGTGTCAGGGATACAGCGAACCCGCAGCAGGTAGTGACTTAGGAAACCTTGGTTGTCGTGCGGTACTCGACGGCGATGAATGGGTAATCAATGGTCAGAAGATCTGGACATCAGCTGGTCATCTCGCTAACTACATTTTCGTGTTGGCTCGTACATCACCAGATGATGTAAAACACCGCGGCATTACTTTCCTTCTCGTTGACATGCGTCAAAAAGGTGTGGAGATTCGCCCCATCAAGATGATGTCTGGTGATTCTGAGTTCAACGAAGTGTTCTTTACCGACGCACGTTGTCCAAAAGAAAATGTCGTGGGAGAAGTCAATGGCGGCTGGATGGTTGCGATGACACTTCTCGGCAACGAGCGTGGCGCTGGCGCAGTTGTTAGCAGCATCTCGTTCCGTGGTGAACTCGACAAGTTGAATGCATTAGCGCAAGAAAAGGGTCTAACAAAAGATCCACACATTCGCCAACGTTTGGCTCAAGCACACATCAAAGTCGAGATCATGCGTTTCCTTGGGTACCGCACGCTCACAGCATTTATGAGTGGTAACCAGCCGGGACCTGAAGCTTCAATTGGCAAGTTGTGGTGGAGCGAATATCACAAGGAAGTCACTGAATTGGCTGTCGATATTCTCGGTGCTGATGCACTTGTGCCTGTTGGTCAAACACCACACACAGCGTTCACTACCGATTCGCCTGGTTCACCAAACGACAGTGCTAACTGGGTTGGTGTTTTCTTGAATGCTCGTGCCGGAACAATTTATGCCGGTACTAGCCAAGTGCAGCGTGGAATTGTTGGCGAACAAGTTCTTGGTCTTCCAAAGGAACCTCGTGCAGACGGTGGCCCTTGGAAGAACATTCCTGGCCACGGCTGATATTTCTCAACCGACGCTATGCGTCAGTAGAAGTAGTTATTTAACGACAATTTGCAATGTGCGCGTGGCCGCTGACTTCTTGCTTGGCTTGTAGCGAAGCGACAAAGTGATTGCTTTCTTTTTACTGAATCGGATGAATGAACCTGTCTTTGTGACGCCATTCTTTGCGCTTGTTGCAATTGTGATGGAACCAAATCGTTTGGCTTGAAAAACTCCTGCTGCCTTCAGAATTGCAGTGGTAGATACCTTGGAGCCCTTCTTCACAGTCAGGATGCGCGACATTGACATGGTGGGAACTGAGAATGTAATTCCTGTGGTCACAATCTGTACACCGTCAGCAACAGGTGTGTACGTGGTAGTTGGAACCACTGCACTGTCAGTGGAGTTCGTTGTGCGCTTGACAGGGAGAGTAGTGAGGTTTGCCTGGGCTGGGGTGAGACCAAATGAGTTCATGAGGTACGCCGCAGGGATATATGCGCGGAATGTTGATTGATTCAAAATAGGTTCGGTGTTTTTGACAACGCGTGTAGAGGTACTTCCCCAAGGATTACCGAGGGTATTTGCACATTGAATCGGAGTCAAAGGACATGGATTTGGGGTCACAATATATTCGACGTCGTCCATCTGAAAGTGGGGTCCAGCAATTTTTAGTTGTGCGGCACCTGTAAGACGATCTGTTGAAGCAAGCCCAAAGACAGATGCATCTGTGTCCATCCACCCACCAAAACTTGCGGGATCGAACACGTTAACTATGCAACCGCTGCCGTCTGCATTACGAACACAACCGTCCAATAAATCATCTGGCGGAACGACGGAGTTACGGAAACCAGGAAGCAAAAACGCAACCAATCGATTTGCCGACGCATACGTAGCTTTCTCGCCGATGTCGCACATCTCAATTGCCGGAGACCAGCCCGAGCAACTACTCGCACCGACGCCGTAGTTCTGTGTAAGGGTCGGCTTGACCACGATTGTTGCAACATCTCGCACGCCAGGCGCTGCAGGAGTGAAGGATTGAATTGCGCCATTTGAAATAACTGTGCCAACTCGTGCCGTTGGATCTGTGCCCGGTTGACGACGGAAGTTAATTGTGACTTCACCCAGTACTTGAGAACCAGTTGGGGTAGCACTGATTCCACCTTTTGGATACACCACCATGTAGGGCGCTTCACAAGAAGTAGCAGTGGTCTCCAGGAATCGACAAGGAGTGGAGTAAACACCACCGGCAACTGTGTAGTCGGCCGTCATTTGTGTAGCCACCTGCGTTAATTCAACGCCATCGACGAAGATTGAATCAATACAGCCCTTGGAGTTATCGGTTGAACAGAAGCCCAGGCCCTTGTTGTTCGCGAGTGTGGTGTTGAAGATGTACACCGTCTTCGTGGCGGCTTTGACGGGGGAGGCAGAGGTGAAGCCGATAGCAATTGCTATAAAGGCGGTCACTGTTAGAAGGGAAATACGACGCATGAATTGAGGGTACTTGAAATTCGGCTCAATGAATAGATTGCGTTCAACTCTGAGATGAATAGCAATGAGATATAGGGTTTTGTCACCAACCAAGGAGGCCCCGATGGCAACACCAGATGTGCATACAGATTTTAGAACCGTTGTTAATGAGCGCCGCAGTATTCGTGGCTATAAGCCCATTCCTGTGCCACGTGAACTCATTGAGGAAGTCATTGAGATTGCAAAGCGTGCACCATCGTCTATGAACACACAGCCGTGGCACTTTCATGTAGTCACTGGTGAGCCACTCGAACTTATTCGTAAGGGAAATACCGAGCGCATGATGGCGGGTTCGAAAGTTGATCGCGAAATAAAAATGAATCACGGGTATGAAGGACCACACCGAGATCGTCAAGTTGAAATTGCTGTGCAGTTGTTTGAAGCAATGGGAATCGAACGCGACGACAAGGCTCGCCGTCAAGATTGGGTCATGCGTGGCTTTAGGCAGTTCGATGCGCCTGTGTCCATCGTGATCACGGTAGACAAGGCACTTGAACATGACACCATCGCTCATTTCGATTGCGGTGCTGCAACATATGGCCTAGTGCTTGCTGCATGCTCAAAGGGTCTTGGTTCAGTCATCAACGGTCAGGGAATCATGCAGTCGCAGGTCGTACGTGAACACGCGAATATTCCCGAAGACCAGGTCATCATGACCTGCGTAGCCATGGGGTTCCCGGACGAATCCTTTGTGGCCAACGACGTTCGTTCCCGCCGTTCGCCAAATGAAGCAGCAGCCTCATTTATAGGTTTTGATTAGTAGGAACACTGTAAAAAAATTACAGGGTGCCTAGAATGCCATCTATGGCAGTTGCACTCGACACTCGTACGCGCATTCTTGACGCCACGATTGACCTCCTGGCCGCAGGTGGGGATTCTGCAGTACGTCTTGCACTGGTTGCCGAAGCGTTAGATATCTCTGAACCGTCTATTTATCATCACTTCAAGAATCGAAGTGAGTTGATTACTGAGGCATATAGCGAGTGGTACTGGCGCTGTCTCAAACTTGAAGTGCCGGTGGAGAACATCATGATGCTCGTCGACACGAAAGAGGATTATCTACGTGCGGTGTTGAAGTCGATGTCGTGGAGTTACACGCCTGAACGAATTGAAACTCGATCCATTCGTACCAGTGTCTTGGGCGCTGCGCAAACGAATCCTGAACTGCGCGAGAAAATCAATGCAGTAAACCAAAAATTCCTCACAAGCCTTGCGGAAGCTTTGTTGACTGCGCAGCAAAAGGGCTGGGTGCGCACAGATCTCGATCCAATGGCTGCGGCGTATTGGTTGCACGGCCAAATCAATGGCCGAGTTGTTGCAGAAATGAATCAGGGTGTCGTTGACCTTGAGAAATGGGACGCGGTCTCGTACGAAGTGGTACGACATCTACTTGCCTGAGATACGCAAATCGCCCAGGTTGCAACCAGCGATGTATGCATAACCACAACACTCGCGGAATTACTAAAGCGATGAGATGTTCTGGTTCAGTTGAATGAGCAGCACGATGATGGCTGCTGACACGGTGAGGACCCCGCCGATGATGAGCTTCAGAGTGCTATTGATTCGGGTGAGTTCTTTTTCGATGTTGCCAATTCGGTAATTGATTGGTTCAAAATCTTGTTTGCGGGCAACGTCTGACCAGCCCGAGGGTGGCAGATGTTCCATCAGTATGTTGGCCACGTGTTCTCCTAGGAGTGATCGCAGTCCGACTTGCATGTCGAACCGTTCGGCTTCGCTGATACTCATTTTAAACACTTATGAGTTGGTGAGGTAATCCGTAATCCACTGGGCAAAGTCTGAGGTGCGACCGTCAAAGTTCTCGAGTTCGTCTTTGGTCAGGATGGTTTTCACGCCTTCGGTTGTGCGCAGCAACACAGCAGGAAATTTTCCGTCTAGTGCAGTAATGACATCGTTTGGTGCATCGTCTCGATGGAATAGACGAAACGGAACACTCAGCGAATCAGCACATTGTGTCCATTCAGCTTTCTTGGTGAAGAGACCGTGTGTGAGTTCGCATAGCGAACAATGAGTGATACCGAGTCGCGCACCCACCCAGTAAGAGACCTCTCCCAACAATGAGGCGTCAGCATCGTAGACCCCGATTAATTCTGTGATGTTAGATGACATGAATACGAAGCGTAGTTTTGGTCGTAGACAAAAATAGAGCCGGCAAGAGAACTCTCTCACCGGCCCTATTCATTTGTGATTACTTACAGTGATGCAACATCAACTGATGCAGGTACAAGGACCGCATCAATGACGTGGATGACTCCGTTAGATGCTGGAACATCGGTTGCAGTGACATTTGATGTGTTCACTTTGACACCGCCCTCTGTGGTCACAGCAAATGCAGAACCTTCAAGTGTGGTGACATCACCTGCTGTTACGTCAGCGGCCATGAC
>JBIKZT010000152.1:0-2891 GCA_044354565.1 Ilumatobacteraceae bacterium | reverse complement strand
CGCTTCGCAGTTCTTCCTGTGACGTCGAGGAACACACTGTCGGCCAAAGCTTGATCCATCGCACGCAAACGGCGGCTCAACATTCGCACGACATTCCACATGAGTGAAGTTGATGCGTTGAGTTGATCGAGAACAGATGTGTATGGAATCTCGAGCACAGTTGAAGTCTCAAGCGCGCGAGCTCCGGCAGACCGAGCGCTCTTATCGAGCATGCCCATTTCGCCAAACAGATCGCCTTCTTCCATGAGCGCAATCACGCTCTCGCGATGATCAAACGGGCGGTTACCTAAAGCGATAGCGATGCGGCCAGTGAGCACTACATATATGGAGTCGGGGTCATCGCCGGCCTCAAAGAGGACATCGCCTCGTACTAGGTTGCGGATCTTTCCTGATGCTGCAACGTCTGCCAGCATTGATGCTGGAGCGTCTGCGAAGAATTCTGTGTCTGCGAGAACCTGTTCGTGTGCCATAACAATCTCACGGTACTACCCTGCGAGCATGGCTGAAAATGAGACCGTATGGACAATCGTGGTAGCGGCGGGCTCGGGGCTCCGTTTTGGCAGTGCCAAACAGTTTGAGACCATCGGTGGCAAGCGCATCGTGGACTGGGCTATGGATGAGGCGGCCGAGCATTCAGTAGGTGTGATCGTGGTGCTGCCGAAAGGTGAAGCCACTTCACCAGGACAAGTAGAAGGCGGGGCAACTCGCTCAGAATCGGTTCGTCGTGGACTTACGGCAGTTCCTGCCGACGCCACCATTGTGTGTGTTCATGATGCAGCGCGACCATTTGCCAGCCCTGCAATTTTTCAACGCGTGATCTCTGCCGTTGTTGACGGAGCAGATGCCGCTGTTCCAGGTATTGCCGTGACCGACACCATCAAACAAGTGAACGAATCTGAAGTAGTTGTGTCTACGCCACGACGCGAAACATTGCGTGCAGTACAGACGCCACAAGCATTCCGTGCTTCATCGTTGCGCCGTGCACATGAACATGGTGGCGAAGGTACAGATGACGCAACCTTGATCGAAAAAATCGGTGGGGAAGTTGTTGTCGTTGAAGGTGAAGTAGTCAACCGAAAAATTACAACTCCTGAAGATCTTGAATGGGCAGTCATTCATGCGGAGCGAATGTTGAAAGGCGAAATCTGATGGTTGACATACGTGTCGGACAAGGTTTTGATGTTCATCGTTTTGCAGATACACCAATCGAAGGCCGTGTTCTTATTCTCGGCGGTGTTGCATTTCCGGGAGAGCCAGTTCTTGTAGGTCATAGTGATGCAGATGTGATTGCACATGCAGCGGCCGATGCATTGCTTGGCGCAGCTGGTCTTGGAGACATTGGTCAGCATTACCCCGACACCGATCCAGCATGGAAAGGCGCGAACTCTCTTGCAATTTTGAAAGATGTCGCAGCCAAAGTCACAGCACTTGGATGGCGCGTCGGCAATATTGATTGCAGTGTCGTGTGTGAATCACCACGTATCGCGCCCGTTCGTGATGAAATGGTGTCGTTACTTTCTGCTGCAGTCGGCGCACCCGTGTCCGTCAAAGGTCGACGTGCCGAGGGTCTTGGCGCAATCGGTCGTGGCGAAGGAATCGCCTGTTTCTCTTCAGCAATCATCATCAAGGAGTCGTGACCATGGCGCCACGCAAATCATCAAAACCAAAAGTAAATACCGGTAAGCCAGGTCGTCCTGCAGGCGGTCGTAATACTGGCAGTCGTTCACGTAGTGACGAACCAAAAGGGCCATCAACACGAAGTGGCGCTGCATCATCGCGCGGGGTTGTCTCGCGAAGCAAAGGTGCAGGCGCAGGCGGAGCATCACGAGTGGGTGCACCCCGTGATGGTGCACCACGTCCACAAGCTCGTCATGGCGCGCCACAACCTGGTGCACGTCGCGGAGAATCTCCACGTCGTAATGCGCCAGTTGCTAAAGGTTTAGGCGGCGAACAAATTGAAGGTCGTCAGGCCGTGCGTGAATTGCTCATTGGTCAACGTCGCAAAGTTCGTGAAATTTGGATTGCGGCAGATATTGACCCAGCACCAATTCTTGAAGACATCGAACAGATCGCCGATGCGCAACGAGTCACTGTGCTTGAAGTGCCACGCCGCAAATTAGAAGAGACTGCACGAAGCGAAGCACCGCAAGGCATCATTGCTTTTGCTGCGCCACTTGAAGAAGCAGATTTTGCTGCACTGTTGCGTCCACGTAATGGCGTGGCACCATTCCTTGTGGCTGTTGATGGTGTGACAGACCCTGGCAACCTCGGCGCACTGCTTCGTTGTTGTGATGGCGCCGGCGTTACTGGCGTGTTGTTACCAAAACATCGCGCCGTGCACGTCACCCCCACCGTGGCAAAGGCATCGGCTGGGGCAATCGAGCATGTGCCAATGGCCTTGGTCTCAGGTCTACCCACCGCTATCCAACAGATGCGCGACAAGGGCATCTGGGTGGTCGGCCTTGATGACTCAAGCGACAACACATTGTTCGAGATCGGCAAATTGGCCAACGAGGGCATCTGCCTCGTGCTGGGGTCCGAAGGGGCTGGCCTGTCGCGCCTCGTGCGGGACCGTTGCGACACCATCGTGGGCATCCCCATGCTTGGCCAGGTCTCGTCTCTCAACGTGTCGGCAGCCGCTGCCTTGGCAACTTATGAAGTCACCCGTGTCCGAATGGCTGAGCGCGCCTAGGCTGTACTTCCTCGCCGGGTTAGCTCAGTGGTAGAGCAACGCACTTGTAATGCGTAGGTCGTGGGTTCAATCCCCACACCCGGCTCCATATGGCCCTGTGCGGGCAAGCTTCGTGGAAAGCCTTTATGCCATAAGGGTTGAAGAGGTGTCATACGCCTTGTTCTACCCAGCCACTACCGTGGGCATGTCTCCTTGAATT
>JBIKZT010000151.1:0-2894 GCA_044354565.1 Ilumatobacteraceae bacterium | reverse complement strand
CGTCAATGTAATGACGCAAGATGGGGTCGAGTTCTTCGTATGGCGGAAGGCTCTGGTCATCGCGCTGATCGGGACGCAATTCGGCCGACGGTGGTTTCGTAATAACTGTCTCAGGAATTATCTCGCGGCCGGCGCGCTCATTGATGCGACGGCACAGCGCAAAGACTTGTGTTTTGAACACGTCCTTAATAACGGCATACCCACCGGCAGAATCGCCATAGATAGTGAAATACCCAACGGCCATCTCGCTCTTATTGCCAGTGGTGAGAACCATCCATCCGAACTTATTACTCAATGCCATCAGTGACATTCCACGACAACGGCTTTGCAGGTTCTCTTCGGTGAGGTCGGGATCTTTGCCAGTAAATGAAGGCGCAAGCATCTCGAGATACGCAGTGAATGCGGGTTCAATGGAGATAACGCGATGATCAATACCAAGAGCCGTTGCTAATTTCTCTGCGTCATCAAGCGAACCTTGACTTGAGTAGCGAGAAGGCATTGCAACACCATGCACATGGTCTGCACCCAATGCATCGACAGCGATTGCCGCAACGATAGAAGAGTCGATACCGCCAGAAAGTCCGATGACAACATCGGTGAAACCGTTCTTGCGCACATAGTCGCGTGTTCCAACAACGAGCGCTTCGTACACGCGATCTAAGTCTGATTCGAAAGCAACAATGTCGCCGAGAGCAACCGAGCCATCGCTTGCAATATCAACTATGGCGAAATCTGAATCAAATGACTTCAAGCGCGTGACGATGTCGCCGTTGGCGCTCACGACAACACTAGAACCATCGAATACCAGTTCGTCTTGTGCACCGACTTGATTGACATACACAATCGCGCTCTTTGTTTCGCGCGCACGCTCCATCAGCATGGTTTCACGCTGTGAGTTTTTCCCCTCATGAAATGGAGACGCATTTGCATTCAACAAAATACGAGCACCTTGTCCTGCTTGTGCGGCAACGGGACCATCGGAATACCAAATGTCTTCACAAATAGAAATACCAACTGTTACGCCGTGCACCGTGAATAATCCGGCAGCCATGCCATCGTTCGTATCGGGACCAGGTTCGAAGTAACGATCTTCATCAAACACTGCATAGTTCGGTAACAACTGTTTGTGATACACGCCCTGAATGCCACCGTTGCGACACAATGCAACGGCGTTGTATAAGTGTCCACCTTCGGCGTGAACAAAACCCACGATGGCAGCACAATCACCCGTGTAGCTCGCGATGCGCTCCACAGCTAATTGGTTGTGACGCACGAATGCCTTCTTCAACAACAAGTCTTCAGGTGGGTACCCCGTGACTGCCAATTCGGGATACACAATCACCTGACAGCCAGCCGCGTCAGCCTTGGCATAGTCAGCTTGAATCTTGCTTTCGTTCCCGGGCAGGTCGCCCACGATCGGGTTTATTTGGGACAACGCCACCCGGAGGCCCTTCGGCGAGGTGACTGGTCCGGTTGTACTCACATCGTCAGACTAACCACAGACCCCGTAAAGCCCAATATCTATAAGGCTTACCGAACAAAAGGGCTGCCCCTTGGCCCCGTTTCACACAGCGTTCACATTTGGGCAATGGAAGAGAAACGGCGAGGTGACATCCTGTACTGAGTAAACGGGAGTTATCCCTCGAAGTAAAAGGACACCACAGTGCCCATTCAGGCTGAATACATCTGGATTGACGGAACGTCACCAACACCATTGCTCCGCTCCAAGACCAAAGTCATTCCCGACTTTGCTGGATCAATTGCTGACATACCAATGGACGAATGGGGCTTTGACGGCTCATCCACAGAGCAAGCTTCAGGCGATTCGTCTGACTGCATCTTGCGTCCTGTGTTCCAGTGTCCAGATCCGATCCGTGGCGGAAAGAATGTTCTCGTCATGTGTGACGTTTTGCTGGCAAAAGATGCATCACCACACCCAACAAACACTCGTGCAACTTTGGCAGCAGTATCAGCAAAATATGCCGACCAAGAAATGTGGTACGGCATTGAGCAGGAATACACAATGCTTCGTCTCGACGGCAGCCCATATGGTTTCCCCGTAGGTGGTTTCCCTAAGCCACAAGGTCCGTACTACTGCGGCGTTGGCGCAGGACGCGTAGTTGGTCGTGAGATCATCGAAGAGCACACACAAGCTTGCATCGACGCTGGCCTTCTTATCTCCGGAACAAACGCCGAAGTAATGCCTGGTCAATGGGAATTCCAAATCGGACCTGGCGATGCACTCACAGTGTCTGACCACATGCATGTTGCACGTTGGTTGTTGCACCGCATCGCAGAGGACTACGACGTGGTCATCTCATTCGATGCAAAGCCAATGAAGGGCGACTGGAACGGTGCAGGAGCACACACCAACTTCTCTACTAAGGCAATGCGTGAGGGCTACCCAGCAATCATCGAAGCGTGCGAGAAGCTCGGTACTCGTGTTCTTGAGCACGTAGAAAACTACGGCGACGACATTCAGAGCCGCCTCACTGGTAAGCACGAAACTGCTCCATGGAACAAGTACTCCTACGGCGTGTCAAACCGCGGTGCATCAGTACGTATTCCATGGCAGGTTGCTCGCGACCAGAAGGGTTACGCCGAAGACCGCCGTCCGAACGCAAACGTGGACCCATACACCGTCACTCGTCTCATCCTCGAGACTGTTTGCGGCTAAGCGTCACACACCATATTTATTGGGAACGGGGGGCTTCATGCCCCTCGTTTTCATTTTTAGGTAGCCCTATGACCCGCCTCACGGCAGACTGATGAGATGAGCGACATGCTGGATCAACACCGCGACTACGTATTGCGCACTGTCGAAGAACGAGGTGTGCGCTTAGTACGCCTCTGGTTTACCGATGTTCTAGGCACGCTCAAGAGCTTCGCAATCA
>JBIKZT010000150.1:0-2908 GCA_044354565.1 Ilumatobacteraceae bacterium | reverse complement strand
TTTGCTGTTATTCCTGGCATTCTTCTTGTTATTGAGCCTGTCGTGGCAACTTACGTTGATCACTTTGATCGTGTTCCCATTCCTCATTGCGGCATCGGTGAAGTTTCAACGTGATTCCAGCAAGGCATATCTCGAAGTACGTGAGAAGGTCGGTGCCAACTTGTCTGCGTTGCAAGAAGGCATCACGGGGGTTCGTGTTATCCAGGCATATGCGCGTGAAGATGAGCAGATTCGTCGATTTGAAGAATCGAACCGTGCACTGTTTCGCAGTCACATGCACAGCGTGAAGGTCAGCACTTGGTACTTCGGCCTTATTGAGTTCGCCGGTATCGCGTCGTCTGCGCTCATCATTGGTATTGGTGGTTGGTTGGTGCACCGTGGGTCGGTTTCGCTCGGAACGGTCGTTGCTTTTGTTCTTCTGCTCGCAAACCTCTTCGACCCCGTGCAGCAACTGTCTCAGTTGTACAACACCTTGCAATCGGCTGCGGCAGCTCTTCATAAATTATTTGGCATCTTGGACGCAACGCCAGACGTTGACGAAGTGGCAACACCAACGGAACTCCCGGCAACTGGCGATGTAGTTGTCAACAACATCACGTTCTCGTATGCGGCTGGTTCACGGCCGGCTCTGGAGAATGTCAACTTAACTCTCACTGCTGGAACGAGACTCGCGCTGGTGGGGCCGACGGGCGCTGGTAAGTCCACTCTTGCCAAACTGATGGCACGGCTGTATGACCCACAAAGTGGTTCGGTGTCATTCGGTGGTGTGGATCTGCGTCAAGCATCTATGGAAGATCTGCGTCGACGCATTGTGGTGATTCCGCAAGAAGGATTCTTGTTTGATGGATCCGTTCGCGACAACCTTCTGATAGCTAAGCCAACTGCAACCGAAACTGAACTTCTGCGTGCTCTAGACAACATTGGGTTACGCGAACGCTTTGAAGCACTTCCTGAAGGACTTGACACACAGGTGCGCGAACGTGGCTCGCGTCTCTCGGCTGGTGAACGTCAATTGGTTGCACTGTCACGTGCGGCGTTAGTTGACCCCGCGGTGCTGGTGCTCGATGAAGCAACATCAAACCTTGACCCAGGTACTGAGATGTTGGTGGAGGCGGCATTAGAAAAATTGATGGTTGGACGCAGTGTGATTGTGGTGGCACACAGATTGTCCACGGTGCAGCGCGCAGACAAGATTGCAGTAGTGGCCGATGCGAAAATCTCAGAGATAGGTACACACGACGAACTGATTGCTTTGAACGGCCACTACGCACTGCTCGCTTCAACGTGGAACAAAACCCAACCCCACTAGATAACGAACCTTGCTTGAAGTATCAAGTGGTGATTCACGGAGTGTGTTTTAAGGTGAGGCGTTTGAATATTTCAGTTTCCTTTGAGTCATAAGGAGACCCGTCTTTGTGAAGTAGTTCGTGGAACCATGGCTCCTCATCGGTGACTGGCTCTGTCCAAGATCGCCAGGGGAAACGCGTCTGAGTTCTTCCGTCAACGAGGCCCCAGTTAATTGCACCCACTCCATATTCAGCAAAGACTTCCAAGAGATCAACAGTGGAGCCGGCCGTGCGGGCCAGCCACTCTGTACACAAAAGTGGTCGACCATGCGTCTTGAGTGATTCAATAACTGCAGTTAGTTTCTCGCGAGGTTCGTAGCAGTGAAACGAAATAATGTCGCTGCGGTTCAGTATGAGTTCGTTCAGTGAGTTCTCAACAGGTTGCCATTGGTTGTTGTATTCCCAAATACCAACTGTCAAAGGTTGTGAAGGGGAAATCTCTTGCGCCCAGTCGAAAACTTGCGACACAAGTTCTGTAGCTGTCTTAATTTTTTCATCACGAGAGCCAAGTTTTAACGTGACGGTGTCAACTTGATCTGGTTCGTTAAAGAGATCCCACGCAAGAACGCGGGAGTCATTTTTGAATCTCTTTATAACTTCCTGTACATATTGCCGTAAATCTGGCCAGCGGGAACGGTCATAAAAGATCTCAGAACCAGGACTCTGGACCCACATAGCGTTATGAAGCCGTGGCGCAGGTTCTCGCTGAACTCCGAGTCGCGGTTTCGGATTCCACACTCCGTCAAAAAGTACGGGGACTACTCCGATTCCGTGGGACTGTGCGACAGAGAGAACAACATCTATTCGATCAAGAAAGTTCGTTGGTGATTCTGTGTACAGAAGATCATGCAGATAGAGGCGAATGGTGTTCATTCCGATTTCGGCGGACCATCCCAATTCTTTACTGATGGTTTCAATGTCAAATGTTTCTGACTGCCACATCTCCAATTGATTGCCGGCAGTTGACGGACTGAAATTGCAGCCGACTAACCACCCGATGCGACTGTTCCAGTCGTTGGCTCGTTGAATGGTCCATCGGTCGGTTGTCATTGACCTATCTAATCGTGCAGAGATGGGTCTGAACGAGGCGCACGCTTAGTCACGAGCGACGAAGTACTTCGACTTCGGGTGATGACAGATAATCGCTGAAGTCGTTTGTTCTGGTTGGTACTGCCATCCAGTTTCTTCACTCACTTCAATACCAATTCGGCCTGCCTCAAGAAGTTCGGCAACGCGTGCGTTGTCTTCCAGGTCTGGACATGCGGGGTAGCCCCAGCTGTATCGACCACCGCGGTATTGCTGACGGAATAGTCCTGCAATAGTTGGGCCGTCTTCCTCGACGAAGCCCCATTCGGTGCGAATGCGATGGTGCCAGTATTCAGCGAGCGCTTCAGCCATTTCTACACCGATGCCGTGAAGCTCGAGATAGTCCTGATACTTGTTTGCTGCGAAGAGTTCGGCAGCCTTCTCACTGACGGGTTGGCCCATAGTGACAATGTGGAACGCTGCATAATCTGGCTCGCCAGATTCAACAGAGCGGAAGAAGTCAGAGATGCACATAA
>JBIKZT010000149.1:0-2919 GCA_044354565.1 Ilumatobacteraceae bacterium | reverse complement strand
GAGTTGGTACTCCGTTTTGAACGACATCTCGTCCGTTCATCGTTACGTCGGTGCAGCGGATGCCGGGCGTAAATGCAACGTGCCACGGGCTATCTGCGTGGTCGTAGGACCATGTCACGGTGTCGGTACGTACTTCAGGGAAGAATGCCTCGCCGTTACGCAACCATGACCACACCGTGTCAGGAGTCTCCAGAACGTTGTGGTTACGAAGCGCAACATAGGCGAGCCGAGCCTCTTCAAGCATGTCTGCACCAATACCGTCTGTGCCGAGAATGACGGTGTTTGTCCGTTGAGTTGGGCGTGCATATCCAACGCTGTTGTTCATGTTTGACCGCGGGTTATGTGCGATGGTCCCTGGTAGTTCCTCATGAAGGTGTACCGCATGAACTAATAGCCACTTGTCTGTCGCCAGATCGTGCAGGCGAATTCCTGCATTTGAATCATCGGCTGATTCGGCAACATGAATGTGGACACCGGTGTTGAGATCCCTTGCCAACTCTGCAGCTGCTGACAATGTTTCATCGCTACATGTGAACGATGCGTGTACGCCAACCATTCCGCGACCACCGGCTGAAAGGAACCGTTGGTTCTCGCGTAATCCGCGTTCTGCGTCCTTTGTTATCGAAGATTGTGGGGACACTGTCGATGTCATTTTTCCGTCCGACCAACGGTCTGTTACTCCATAACTCAAGTTGCTACGTACTCCTACGAAGTCGCATGCTGATTTGATGATGTCCAGGCTTCCATCGATGAAATGAGGTGATTCATGATGGTCAATGATCGCGGTTGTTCCATTTAGTAACGCCTCGGCTGCACCCAAGGCTGCAGACCAATACAGAGTGTCTTCATCCAATGAGGCATCAAGGCGCCACCACACGTTTTCCAGGATGCTCATGAATGAGGTGGGCGTTACTGGAGGGGCCGGCATGCCTCGGGCGAGGCTGGAATACAGATGGTGGTGACCACATACGAGGCCTGAGGTGGTGAATGACATTGTCAGTCCTTGATGACTCCACGTTGGGAAGTGATGCGTCCGTAAACCTCGGGGCGACGATACTTTTCAAAATCAAACAGCGTTCCCGTGTATCGGGCGCACCAATCCATATCGCATCGAGCAACAATGAGTTCATCATCGGTGGTGAGTGCTTGAGCGACGATCTGGCCTGAGGGCGCAACGATCATGCTTTGTCCGAGAGAATCGACACCTTCTTCGTTTCCGCCTTTAGCGACACCTACAACCCAGCTTCCGTTTTGGTAAGCACCAGATTGCATAACGAGTGCATTGTGGAAACCTTGCAAGATGTCTTGACTTGGGTCTGGTACATAATGGATTGGTGTGTTGTAGCCACAGAGAATGAGTTCCACACCTTGCAGGCCCATAACGCGGTACGACTCTGGCCAGCGACGGTCGTTACAGATCATCATGCCGACGCGAGCATCAAATGCTTTCCAAACACCGAAACCTTCCATTGAAGGTTCGAAGTAGTAGCGCTCTGCATGTTGGAACGGCCTGTTTGGTTCGTTGTGTTCATGGCCTGGAATATGAACCTTCCGATACTTGGCAACAACTGATCCGTCTTTTTCAACGAGTATCTGTGTGTTGAAACGATGGCCATCTGTTGTGAGTTCCGCATAGCCAAGGCAAAAACCGATGCCCAGTTGTTTGGCCTCATCGAACAATGGTTGCGTCACAGGCGAAGGCATTTCAGTTTCGTAGTAGTGGTCTGTTTCGGTTATGTCGTCTACAAACCAGCGTGGAAAAAATGTTGTCAGTGCGAGTTCAGGGAACACAACTAGATCACAAGATGCTGTAGCTGCCGTGCGAAGTAGGTGAATTAAACGTTCGACAACGTCCTTGCGCGAGTGTTCCTTCTGAATTGGTCCAAGTTGTGCCGCGCCGATGGTAATGATTCGACTCATGCGAATGTCTCCTCTGATTGGGCCATCTGCAACATGGAGTGAAGCAGAATATTGCTTCCCGCTTCGATGTCTTCAGGCGATGTATATTCCGCTGCGTTGTGGCTGATGCCGTCTCTACTTTGCACAAAAATCATTCCTGACGGGCAGACACGAGCAAGCATTTGCGCGTCGTGGCCGGCGCCACTTGGCATGTATCGCACGGTGTGTCCGTGTTCTATTGCTATTTCGTGCACCATGTTGATGACAGAGTCGTCGAACTGCACTGGTTCAAACCTGGCAAGTGGGCGAGTGGAGATACTGACTTGTTCCTCTTTTGCAACCTTTGCAAGGAAATCGCTGATCTCTTTCTCGGCTTGTACAAGCAATTTCTCATCGGTGTTTCGAACGTCGAGAGTCAAAATTGCTCGCGCTGGTACGACATTTATGAGGTTTGGATGCAGGTCAATCTTGCCTACCGTGCATACCTGGTGGCCGCCCATGCGCAATGCGAGATCTCTGAGAAATACGGTGATCTCTGCGGCAACCAGTGCGGGGTCTTTGCGCATTGACATTGGTGTGGTTCCGGCATGATTTGACTGGCCATCAATAACAACTTCTTGCCAACTGATTCCTTGTACACCAGTTACTGCTCCGATGCGAATATCTTCTAGTTCCAAGACTGGTCCTTGTTCGATGTGCAGTTCAATAAATGAATGTGGCGCAATGGCAGGGCACGGTGTTGCGCCGTTGTATCCAATTCGTTCAAGTTCGGCCGCGACTGTGGCTCCATCAATAGAGACAATCTCCAAAGCTTCTTCAATAGGCATTCCGCCTACATAAACCAACGAACCGAGCATGTCGGGCGCGAATCGTGCACCTTCTTCATTTGTAAAGAAAGCGACTGCAAGTGGGCGCTGTGGTGTGATGTTGTTCTCTTGCAAAGTCTGAATCACTTCCAGACCAGCGAGTACGCCAAGATTGCCGTCGTACTTTCCACCGGTGCGGACCGTATCGATATGT
>JBIKZT010000148.1:0-2921 GCA_044354565.1 Ilumatobacteraceae bacterium | reverse complement strand
TTTCGCCGTCGAACAATTCAGAGACGCTGGTCTCGTCAAATACCGCTGCGAGGGCGTCGGCAAGGATTTTGGCCACGGAGAGGACTTCAACTTTGGGGAAGTGATTCTCGGGCGCGAGGGGCAAGGTGTTGGTGAGAACAACTCGGCTAATGGGTGAGTTCGAGAGGCGCTCAACGGCTGGCGGGGACAACACGCCGTGAGTTGCCATAGCCCACACTTCTTTGGCGCCCCGCTCGAGCAACAGTTCTGCTGCCGACACGATGGTGCCACCGGTGTCAATCATGTCGTCGGTGAGGATGCACAAGCGACCATCAACGTCACCAATAACTTCTTTAGCGATTGCAATATTTGCTGTGCCTTTGGGACGGCGCTTGTTAATGAATGCAACGTCAGCATTTTTGTCTGACAAGTGCTGAGCGAAACGTTCAGCAACTTTTACTCGGCCAGCATCGGGAGACACGATGACAAGATCTTGCCCTGCATGTTCACGCACGTAGCGCTCGAGAACTGGCAATGCAGTGAGGTGGTCTACTGGGCCAGAGAAGAAACCCTGAATCTGGCCGCTGTGTAAGTCAATAGAAACCATGCGCGAAGCACCTGCTGCTTTAAACATGTCTGCAACAAGACGCGCTGTAATTGGCTCGCGTCCTTCTGCTTTTCTGTCTTGACGTGCGTAACCGTAGAAAGGACACACTGCAGTAATTCTTTTTGCAGATGCGCGCTGTGCTGCATCGATCATGATGAGTTGTTCCATGATGGAGTCATTAATAGAACCTGCATCGGTTCCGTAATGCGATTGCATGATGAACACGTCGCCACCGCGAATACTGTCGGCAAAGCGTGGACGAATTTCTCCGTTTGCAAACTGCACGAGGTTCACATCGCCAAGAGTGATGTCGAGATGGTCGGCAACTTCTTGTGCAAGCGATGGGTGAGTCCGTCCGGTAAACAGCGACAATCGCTTAGTGGTGACTTTTTCCATCGAACGAGTGCTCATACTTGAACAGTGTAGAACGCGCACGTCGTATGGCCATTGGCCACAGGGCAAGCGCCATGCATCTTTGTTCCGGGGAGAGGACTCGAACCCCTATTAACGGGACCAAAACCCGCTGTCCTGCCATTGAACGACCCCGGACCGAGATAACTACGGTATCGGATTTTCTCTTTTCAGCATTGTTGCGCTAGGTTCGTATGCCTTATGGGTTCGCTAATCAAGAAGCGCCGCAAGCGCATGCGCAAGAAGAAGCACAAGAAGATGCTTCGTCGCACGCGCCATCAGCGTCGCAAGTAGTACTAGTCACAACGTTTTCGTGACATTTTCCCGCCCTTAATCACTTTGGGGGCGGGTGCTTGTGTACACCACTTGAGCACCTTCCAATTGGGCTGAGACGCCAGGGATCTGCCCGTAGACAAACCAAGTGGCCCCAGAACCAGCCAAAAATGGTCGGCTCCCCGTGACGCTTTCGATGCGATCTCTCCACGTTGCCATCTCTGGATAGGCCGCAATTGCTGCTGGCTCGAGATCGTTTCCCTGATCACCTCGGGGTTGACCCATGGAGTCCCACTTGGCATACACCGCCGGTGTGGATACCTGAAGCGGCGGAATGACGAGCGTGAGACGGTGCTCGATGAAGGCAAGTGGCTCGACAATTTCACCAATTCCTGTGACGCGTGCTCTGCCGCCCACCATGCAAAACGGAATATCTGCGCCTAATCGAGAAGCAGCAACGAGGTCAGTAAAGCGTGCTGCTCGAAGAACGGCTGCTGCATCACTAGAGCCACCACCGAGGCCACCGCCATGTGGAATGTTTTTCTCAATGCGAACTTCAGCGTGACGGTTGAGCAGGTGCAATGCACGTGCAACAAGATTTGAATCATCGGTAGGCACGCCTTGTGCGAATTTTCCCACCACGTTGATTGATGTCGTTGCTGCTTCTTCAATCACGATGTCATCACAAATCGTGAGGCTCACCATTTCAGCATCAATGAGGTGATAACCGTCTTCGCGAACGCCAGTAATGGCAAGCGACAGTGTCAATTTTGCTGGCGCCTCTACTGAAATCATTCGTCATTCGCTTCCACTAAGTGGGATAACCGTAGCCAATCATGAATTGTGAGCTCTTCTGCGCGGGCTGTTGGAGCAATAGATGCAGCCTCAAATTGCTCTGGAGTTACTTTGCCAGCCAATGAGCCGCGCAGCATCTTGCGACGTTTTGCAAAGCCCATTCGTACAAGTGCAAACAATTGTTTTGGGTCAATTGTTGTGTCGATAGGTGTTGTACGTCGGGTGATTTCGACGAGTGCAGACTCAACATTTGGCCGAGGAAGGAACACTGATGCGGGAACGAGTCCAACGATGCGCGCAGTTGCGTGAAATGCAACTTTCACACTGAGCGCACCGTACGCAGGGGTGGAGGGCGATGCGGCAAAACGCTCGGCCACTTCTTTTTGCACCATGACCAACATGCGTTGTACTTGAGGAACGAAGTCGAGAACATCAGCAATCAATGGAGTGGCCACGTTATACGGAAGGTTTGCTACAAGAACCCAATCAGTATCTTCGCCAAGTAATTCAGGCCATCTGATCTGCATGGCATCGGCGTGCACCACGTCGACATTGGCAAGTGAGCCGACATTCTCGTTCAATAATGGGAGTAATGCATCATCAACTTCGACGGCTGTCACGTGTCCGGCAATCTCTGCCAGTGCCATTGTGAGCGAACCCAACCCGGCACCAATTTCAAGAACTCGTGGGTGTTGCTCTACGTCGGCAAGCCGTGCAATGCGGCGCACTGTGTTTGCATCAACGACAAAGTTCTGACCCAATGCGCGCTTGGCGCGAAGTCCTGCACCATCAAGTTGGTGCGATGCGTCCGTACGAGAAAGCGTCACCAGGTCAACTCAATGGGAAGTGGTGCATC
>JBIKZT010000001.1:0-70302 GCA_044354565.1 Ilumatobacteraceae bacterium | reverse complement strand
TAGATCTGTATGCGGCTTCTGACCACGATGACCATGCTCTTCCTGTATGTCTTGGCGCACTGAACTCCGATGGTGCGATTATTGGCACTGCATCGTTGATTGAGAATGACGAACTACCAAATGCTCCAGAGCCTGGACCATGGGTCGCAGCTGTGTATGTAGATGCTGCGAACCGTGGCACTGGAGTGGGCGGCGAACTTGTTTCGGAGATTCTTCGTCGCGCACGCAACTTGGGGTTTGACGATGTGTATCTCTATACCGAGTCAGTGTCAAAGTGGTACGAATCTATGGGCTGGAAAACAATTCGTACCGATGACTCACTTGGTGTGCAAGTAACGGTGATGGTGCATCACGCCTAGTGCGCTAGCTCCAACGGAAACGTTTAGCGGCAATCGTGGGCGCAAGAATTGCCCAAGCACAAAGAACTGCACCAGGAACAAGAAGTGCTCCAGAATCCCCGTTCAATGTTGTACGCAACAAATCCGCGAGTGCGGTTGAAGGTAACACTTGTGCAGCAGTACTTGCACCAGAGGGAAGTGAGTCACGTGGGATGACCATTCCGCCCAGTAATAACAGCAATAGATACAGGCCATTTTGCGCAGCCAAGTTGATCTCGGCACGAAGGCGACCAGCGAGGATGAGTCCGATACCTGCAAATGCAGAAGTGCCACCGAGTACGGCCGCTATTGCAATTGGCCATTGGTTGCCTGCTGGTTCCCACCCCAGGAACAGACCAAGAACTAGCAATGCAGCGACTTGAACAATCTGCACACAAAAGACAGAAAGAATTTTTGAAACAACTAGTTGCCCACGTGTCAGTGGGGTAGCTCCGAGACGCTTGAGAACCAAGTACGAGCGTTCGAATCCGGTGGCAATTCCAAGGCTCACCATTGCCGACGACATAATCGCAACGGCAATCACGCCGGGCACCAAAAACTGAATGGGTTCAACATCGCCACTTGGTAATACGTCAACAGATCCGAAGAAACTAAGAAGAAGAATAGGGATCACGAAAGTAAGCAGCAGTTGCTCACCATTGCGTGCAAGAAGCATTAGTTCAGCGCGGAGCTGTAGAGCAATGCGTTTCATTGCGGGCTCCGAGTAAAACGGCGATATGTCTCTTCAAGATTCTCTGTGCCCATGTCAACTCCCAGTAATGGGTGTTGATTATCTGCAAGCCATTGAGAGATGCGCGTCATCAGCTGTGGTGTTGGTTCAGATGCAACTTCGTATAGCCCTTCACTAATCACCGTGATGGGGCTTTTGACAGCGACAGCAAGTTCAGCAGTTACTAAGCCCGGTGTGGAAGTAAAGCGAAGCCGTTTGCGTGCCGAAGCGAGAGACTCAATGTCTCCACTTGCCAGGATCTTTCCTTCTTTAAAGAAGACGGCATGTGTGGCAACTTTCTCTGCCTCGGCCATGTCGTGCGATGCAAGCAGAACAGTGGTGCCTTCTTGCGAGAGACCAAGAATGATGTCGCGAATAACATCGCGACCGTCTATATCAACTCCAGATGTTGGTTCGTCGAGAAAGATAACTTCTGGTTTGGCGGCAAGTGCAAGCGCCAAAGACAACCGTTGCTGCTCTCCGCCAGACAATCTTCGCCATGTGCTCTTGGATCGAGCACTGAGACCAACTAGATGGATGAGTTCAGTGGCATTGGCACCTTTTCCGTGGAGTGCACAAAAATGCCTGATCACATCTTTCACGCGTGCACTGGGGTACACCCCGCCGCCTTGCAGCATGACTCCCATACGGTTCGTCAATTCACGGTGCTTCTTCACTGGGTCTAGGCCAAGCACGCGCACATGGCCTTGACCAGTGCGAAACCCCTCACAAACCTCAATAGTGCTGGTTTTCCCTGCGCCATTTGGCCCCAGGATGACAGTGACAGACCCGGTAGGGGCTTCAAAAGACACATTGTCGACAGCAACCAGGTCGCCGTAGCGGACTGTGAGATTTTCGACAAGAACGGACACGCCTCCACCTTACGAACAAATGCCTCCTAGCGAGAAAGCACAGACAGGTAGCCTGACAATCTGTGATTGATGTACGACTTCTCCGCACCAATATCGAAGGGGTGCGAACTGCCCTTGCCCGTAGGGGTAAGCCAGAAGTGCTCAGCCAGATTGACGAAGCCGTGCAACTCGATAGTCGTCTGCGAGACATAACGACTGAACGCGACGCCATTCGTGCAGAGGTGAACGACCTCTCAAAACAAGTGGGCACTCTGCGCCGAGACAAGCGTAATGATGAGGCCGAGGCACTGATGGGTCGCAGCCGCGAACTAGGTGAGACCGAGCGAGTGCTTCAAGCCGAGTTCGACGAAGTGCAGGGCGCGCTTCATCAAATCATGTTGCGCATTCCGAACCTTCCGCATGCTGACGCGCCAAATGGTGCTGGCGATCACGAGAATCCTGTGGTGAAGGGCCCTATCAATATGCCTGCACAGTTTGCTGATCACCAGCGCGTGCCGCACTGGGAGACCGCAAGTCACCTTGGCATTTTGGATAATGAACGCGCAACCAAGATTGCCGGTGCCATGTTTACGATGCAACGTGGCTTAGGTGCAACGTTGGCTCGTGCACTCTGTCAGTTTGCACTCGATAGCAACGCCGATGCGTTTGAAGAAATTCGCCCACCAAGTTTTGTTACCACTGCAACGTTGACAGCCACTGGCCACTTGCCAAAATTTGCCGATGATGCATACGCAATTGAACGTGACGATTTGTGGGCTATTCCAACTGCTGAGGTGCCACTTACATCGCTTCACGCTGGTGAAGTTCTAGAGGAATCTGAATTGCCAGTGCGCCTCATGGCATACACACCGTGTTACCGCCGCGAAGCAGGTAGTGCTGGTCGTGACACACGTGGCATGTTGCGCGCACATGAATTCGACAAGGTTGAAATTTTGGCGATTGCACGCCCGGAAGATGCACCAGAATTGCTGACTGAATTAGTTGCTCGTGCTGAATCATTGATGGCAGCTTTAGAACTTCCGTATCGAATCATTGAGATTTGTACTGGTGACATGGGCGGAAGCCACCACCGCAGTTACGACATCGAGGTGTATGCACCAGGTTGTGATGCATGGTTAGAAGTGAGCAGTGTGTCGTGGTTCTCTGATTACCAAGCTCGTCGCGCCGATATTCGTTTTAAGCGCACAGGCCAAAAAGGCACCGAGATTGCGAACACTTTGAATGGTTCTGCATTGGCCGTACCACGCGTGTGGGCCGCAATCTGCGAGAACTATCGCCAAGCCGATGGAAGCGTGCGTATTCCTACAGTGCTGTTGCCATACATGCGTGGGGCCACTCACATCACGCCAAAGGCATAGTCACAATGGGCATTGCAGATCGTCGCCTTCAATACGAAACTGCTGGTCTCGACATTGATGATTTACTGGCCGACCCAATTGCGCAGTTACAGCAGTGGTATCACCAAGCTGAAGAGGCAGGTGCTGCTGAACCAAATGCAATGGTGGTGTCTACGGTGGATGCCGAAGGGCAGCCAGATGCACGTGTTGTTTTGGCGCGCAATATTGATGCAACTGGCGTTACTTTCTTTACCAATCGCCAAAGTGCCAAGGGTGAGCAGATTGGTTCTGAGGCACGTGGCGCCGCAACGTTTGCTTGGCTTGAACTTCATCGTCAAGTGCGCATTCGGGGTGTCATCACATGGGCATCAGATGCAGCAAGCGATGAGTATTTCGCTTCTCGTCCGCGCGCGTCTCAATTAGGTGCATGGGCCTCACCGCAATCGGAACCCATTGGCAACCGGGAAGAACTCAACGACCTTGTTGAAGAAGTCGCTCAACGCTTTGATGGTGTAGATGTTCCTCGTCCGCCACATTGGGGTGGGTATGTCATCTCCATTAATTCAATTGAGTTCTGGCAAGGTCGTCCCAGCAGATTGCATGATCGATTTATATACACACGGCACGGAAATGTGTGGCGAGCACAACGCCTCGCACCCTAAGGAGTCACTATGACGTATCTCGTATCACCTGATGAAGTTGCATCTGCGTATGTAGAACTTCGTACACGAGTGATTGCCCTCTTACGTGAGGCTGGCGAAGGTGTAGCCGACTTACCTGTTCCGCATTGCCCAGCATGGACAGTAAAGATGGCAACAAGTCATCTTGTGGGCGTACCCGAAGATGTCCTTAGTGGGAACATGGCTGGCGTGACCACCGAGGCGTGGACGCAAGCACAAGTTGATCGCCATGCGAATGATTCTTTGATGTCCATCCTTGATGCATGGGGGGCGACGGCATCCACCATTGACCCGATGTTGCCGCACTTTCCTGTTCCGGTGAATTCGCAGTTTGTCTTTGATGCATGCACACATGAACATGATGTTCGTGCAGCAATCGGTCAAGCAGGTGCTCGTGATTCACAGTCGGTCCGTGTCGCTGTTGGTTTTATACGTAACATGTTGTCGCAAAGCGCTCTGCCTGAAGCACAAGAATTGTTGAAAGCAAACATTGCAGATTTTGACTTTTTTCGCTCTATGACTGGGCGCCGCTCAGTTGAACAGATTGCTGAGTGTGGATTAGACGTATCAGCGGTGCAGGCGTTCATTTCGAGCATGCCGCTGTCTATTCCTGTTGCAAGTATTCCTGAATAGATCAGTGTTGCCATGTGGTGGCGCAGTGCACCAGGGCATCTATCAATCGCTCGGTGTGTGGCGTTAGGCCTGGGCCTTCCCAATCCCACCACAACGGACTACTTCCGCGAACTCGAGGCGGAAGTTCTAATTGCACGCCGGCATGTTCCACCACATTGACCGGATTGTCTTGGTGCAAGCCGCGCAAGTTGTCGGGAATGCCATCTATGTCATCGATGATTGTGTACGCAGGAAGATGATCACGCAATGATGAACCCAAGTGACTGGCGAGGCGTCTGTTGCGACCGCCTAAGAGAAGTGACGTAAAGAAGCCGGCACGACCGAAGCCGTGAACTGTGACAACGATGTTCACGTGCGAAAGAAATGATGCCAGTTGTGGAGACTGATCGGCCGTGACTTTATGCGAGGGGATATGCCATTCGAGATTGTCGGGCAATTGAATGCCGTAGTACGACGCGCCGGCACGCTCGGCTGCACGCGACGCAATGATGTCTGTCATCTCCTCTAGTTCACCGCCATGAAATGCCATAAAACCAAAAGACGAACGAAGCTCACATTCTTCTGAGACGTTTTCGTATGCAAGGAGTTCGGAAAGGTTCATGGCGCGGTTGTAGAAGAGGTTCGTCGGGCTACTGCCGTAGCAATTGCAATGATGATCACAAAGATGATTCCGAGTTTTACAGCGCCAACACGCTGCAAGAACTCAACCACATTGGTTTGTACGTTTTCCACTGTGCTGACTACACCGTCTGAACTGCGGTCGGTGATTGCACCCAACCAGTACCAGGTGAGATAAAGCCCGGTGAGAACAACAAAGAGTGCAGAGACACGATCGAACAATGGAAGCCCACGCTTCAGAGTTGCAAGTAATCCGGTACGGGCAAATGCCAAGGTGACGGTGAGCGAGGTGACAAGTAGCCCCATGCCAAGGCCATACAGAACGATGCTGATGACACCAGAGAGGTATCCGTTGCGACCGACTGACCCAAGAATGACGGATGTGAGAAATCCAATGGTGCAGCCAATAGAAGCAATGGCGTACACGATGCCAAAGAGAAACATGTTCCAGTGGGTTCGTTTGCGCTGCACCGAGACATCTGGTTGTGCAACAGGTGGCTTCCATCCGCGAAACATTGCAATACCCATGGCAATGAGGGCGATACCTATTACTAAGGAAACGTATTTTGCATTTTGCTCTATGGATTTGGTGAAGAGCCTCGAAATCAGACCGACAACAAGAAACAAACCGACGAACCCAGATGACACTGCTGTGCCGACGCCGATAGCGCGACGCAATGTGGTTGCATTGCTTTCGTCTCTGTGTAGCTCGGTGCCTAGGTAATACACAAGGTACGTAGGGAGCAAAACAAAACCGCACGGGTTAACTGCGGCCATCACTCCAAGAATAAAGCTGTATGCAAAGTTTCCGTCGAGCGCGATCATTCTGTAACACCGAGTTTGGTAGTCAAAATGTTGGTGAGATCTTCAGCACTCACTTCGCCTGCGCGTCGCTCAATAATGTTTCCCTTGCCATCAAGGAAAAATGTTGCGGGCAATGTGGCGACGCCAGCAGCGGCAAGTTGATCACCATCGTCTAGGTATGTGGGGTATGTGATCTTGTATTTCGCAAGAAACACATTTGCAACTTCACTGGTGTCGTTGGGGTTAATGCCAACAAAATCAACTTGTGATCCGTACTTCAGGGAAGCTGCAGACAACGCAGGCATCTCTCGCTTGCACGGTTCGCATGTGGAATACCAGAAGTTCACCACCATCGGCTTTCCAGCAGGCGAGATGATTCCTGCTTCGCCAGTGGCATTGTCTATCACT
Organism: Ilumatobacteraceae bacterium; assembly: GCA_044354565.1. Classification (GTDB taxonomy): domain Bacteria; phylum Actinomycetota; class Acidimicrobiia; order Acidimicrobiales; family Ilumatobacteraceae; genus UBA2093. The sequence continues at coordinate 63,843 of JBIKZT010000001.1, read as the reverse complement.
TCAACAAATGGAAATTTCTTTCCTGTGTTATTGGCGTTTGTGCCGATGGTGGGGAACTGTTCTGTTCCAGGTGTTGTGAGATTGGCGTCAACGTTGTCGGATGAAAGGCTGAGGGCCCACCCTCCGACAACGCTGACAATTAGCACGATGACAGGAACCGCAAGAACTACTGCGCGCCGGTTCCATGTCATGTGCTCAGGCTACGAGGTGCCGGGGAATCGGTACCTCTTGAATGACTGTGACAGGTCTCGCCTTCACGGCTGGTCTGCCGCGTGGCCGGCGAACCGCCACAATGCGACCCATGTCGAGCTCTTCTCCGCCCCAGACCCCCCATGGCTCCTCACGTTCGAGGGCCCCAGAGAGGCAAATGGCTTGGTCAGCGCACTTGGAGCAGATGGCCTTGGCACGCTGGATGTCCACCCATTCGTCAGAGAAGAACAGGTAGCTCAGGGTGCCGTTTCCGTCGGCGCAGCGCTTGCTGGAGAGGATGAGGGGCTCCTCTACAAGCGTGGTGCCTCCCATGTCGATGTTGATTGATGTGTACATATCTGTGATTCCTTTCGGTGTGGGTGTTGTGTGGTGGTGATTAGGGCGGATACAGCAAAAAGGCCGCTCGGGATGGTGTCCCGGCGGCCTGGTGAGTGAGTGTGATCTGTGTGTTAGATCAGAACCCCACGGGGCTGCCGGGCGCGACGCTTATTGGCGTGCTTTGTTGCCGGTGATGACCACATGGAGAAGGCGTGATCAACCACAGTGGCGGTATAGGCAAACGCCACGGCTGTTGCCGTGGTTCCCATAAACGCGGTGGTCTGATTGATACGCATGAGGTTCCTAGGAAACCACCTTTATGGCCGTTCGTCAACTGATTTAATGAAATCCAATACCCACAAGGGTTTTGCCTTCACAGATAAGGTGCCTAGATGTCCTTTCGCGATCAATCTGTGCCCTTTCAGATGGTCGACGGCCCAGGTCCTGGCCGACAGTTCACCACTCGCCGCCGTGTGAGATTGGGAGATGCCACCCCAAAGGGCCGGCTGCGTCTTGATGCGGTAGCTCGGTATTTGCAAGACGTGGCCAACGACGACACGCGTGATGCAGATTGGAGCGATCCACATTGGTGGGTCGTGCGTCGCACTGTGATTGATGTGCACGAGTTCCCCGCGTACTTACAAGAGATTGATCTGACTACTTGGTGTGGAGGCGTTGGTTCGCATTGGGCAGAACGGCGTACACGTATTTCAGCAACAGACGGAACAGTGCTTATTGATGCTGCTGCATTGTGGGTGCATGTTGATGAAGCGACATTGCAACCAAGTCGTGTTCCAGAAGATGTTGCGGCGCTGCTGCTTGAGTCTGCTGCCGGCAGACAAGTAAATGCTCGTCTGATTTTGCGCGAAAAAGAATTTGCTACTGGTAACACTGTGATGCCACAGGATTGGCCACTGCGTTTTTCTGACTTTGATGCTGTTGGTCATATGAACAATGCCGCGTATTGGGAAATTGTTGAAGAGTCTTTAGCGGCGAGGTCAGATCTGCGTGCGCCATTGCGAGCAGTGGTAGAGCATGTTGTACAAATTGAACAAGGCCAGACTGTGCAAAGGCTAGTGACGACAGAAATAGAAGACATTGAACTTCTTGTGTCGGTCGACAATACGACGCATGCCGCAATGTGGTGCGGAACTAACCCTTAAGTACGTATTCGAACACGCCATCAATATCGCGACGTTCGAAATCACCGAGAAGTCGCAGATGCTCTAAGTGGGCGTATGCCTCACTGTCTGCCATTGCACCTTGTGCGCGTGGTGAAAAGAGGTGAGTAGAAAACTCCATCACACTTGCAGGCCTGCTGAGACTATTGCTGGTGTCGCGCAGTTTTTGTAAGCGTTCGGCGTGATGATCCTTGATCTGTTGCACGCGTTCTCCAACATTGGTAAATGGAGTTCCATGCGCTGGCAATGCAATCGAAATCTGATTCGAAAAATTACCAATCTTGTCAAGGGAGTCGAAAAATAAAGTGAGTGGGTCTCCATGTGCAGTGAGGCCACTGATGTGCGGAGTGATAGACGGCAATACATGGTCACCACTCAATAAAGTGCCTGTTTCTGGGTCAAAAAGGCACAAATGGTCGTGTGTGTGTCCGGGCGTATGCACTGCTACCCAATCGCGTTTTGCAAACTTCATGCGGTCGGTTTCACGAAGCCGAACAGAAGGTGTTGGCACTTTCATGAGTCGTGGAAAAGTTTGTGCTGCGCGCATACGCAATTTTCGTTTCCAGGGAACATCCATTGCTGGCCCACCCCACGGTGGTGCTTCAAATGGTGAACGCATCATCAGTGCAAGTTCTTCTGCATCTACATCGGGTGGTTCAGTGGGGTCGTAGAATGTACGGAAGAGTCGGTGAGTGATGATGTCCGCACCAGACTCTGCGCGCAATTGCGCCGCACCGCCGTAATGGTCTGGATGACTATGGGTCACAATCACAGAGTGCACGCGTTTGAGCGGCACACCAATTTGAGAAAGTCTGTTTGTGAGTGCTTTCCACGAATCTTTTCCAGGAAGACCAGGATCTACTACTGCGACACCGCGTTCGTCTTCCAGCACGTACATGTTCACGTGACCAAGGCCTGTGATGTTGGCGGGCAATTGAGTACGCAGAACTCCAGGCGCTACTTCAACGATTTCATCTGTGGCTTGTAGTTGCTCAGACTTCAACGGTCGAGGTGTGTCTGTGCTCACGTAGCGGGCTTCTTCAATTCATCTGGGGAGCGAAACACGCGATCACGGTAGTAAGCCATTTCGGCAACGGAATCACGAATGTCATCCAAGGCACGATGCGTTTGACCCACACTTGTTGGGCGACCATGTTCCACACCTGGGTACCAGCGACGCACGAGCTCTTTTACTGTTGATACGTCGACACATCGGTAGTGCAACCAGTTATCAATCTCGGGCATGTACTTGGCAAGGAAACTGCGGTCGGTACGAATGCTGTTGCCGCACAGTGGAATCTTTCCGGATTCGGGGCTGTGTACTTTTATGAAGTCGAGCGTTTGTTGCATGGCTTCGGCTTCACTCACGGTGGAGACTTTGATGAGTTCAAGAAGCCCTGAGGTGGTGTGCATCTTGGTGACGAAATCATTCATGCGCGCAAGAACATCGTCTGGTTGAAAAATGACTAACTCTGGGCCCTCGGCCACAATGTTCAATTCGTCATCCGTAACAAGGGTGGCTATCTCGACAATGACGTCAGTCTCGGGGTCTAGCCCTGTCATCTCGAGGTCCATCCAAATCAGCACTTCACCAATCTATTGCCTTCTGCGATTGCAGAGGTATGTGGAGAGGTCATAGCGTGGAGAGATGCCAGAGATTGAAGTCATGCGCCTAGATGAGGGGCTACCACTCCCGAAGCAAGCGCATACGGGTGATGCTGGCGTTGATTTGTACGCGGCTCATGACGCAGTTCTTGCACCAAATGGTGGGCGTGAATTGGTGGCAACGGGAATTGCGATTGCAATACCTATTGGTTTTGCAGGGTTTGTACTGCCACGTAGTGGGCTTGCACTGAATCACGGCATCAGCGTGGTGAACGCACCTGGATTGATTGATTCTCATTATCGCGGCGAGCTAAAAGTGGTGCTCTTGAATACCGACCAAGTTCGTCCATATCACGTGTATCGCGGTGATCGCATTGCACAACTTGTTATTCAACGCGTAGAAGAAGTGACGTGGACTGAAGTGTCAAGTCTCGATGAAAACAATCGCGGTGGCGGATTTGGCCACTCCGGTCGTTAACTAGTTTTCGGTAACCGAATAGAGAGCACGCCGGCCTGAGTAAGGAGCTCTACTTCTTCAGGTGAAATTCCCAACAGGCTGGTGAACACTTCGGCGTTGTCTTCGCCGCGAAATTTTGGAACTCCACGAGTTGACGTATCGGAGCCTGAGAACATCCATGGTGAGTTCGGAACACGAATGGTGGAGCCTGAACGATCGTCGGCATCAATAATCACGTTTCGTTCTGCAGCCCAGTCGGTATGAGACAGCTCATCCATAGTGCGCAGTGTTCCCATGGCTAAACCAGCAACCTCCATGATGTTTTCAAGTGCATCGGGGTTTGGAACTGTTGCTGCCCATTCACGAATGATGGTGCTGAACTCTTCAAAGTTTTTCAAACGAGTTTCAACATCAGTAAATCGTGGATCAGTCAATAGTTCTGGTCGATTCATTGCCGTCACAAAGAGGTCAAATGTTCCGCGTTCTGCAGGGTGACCACTCACAACTACATTTCGTCCGTCGGCTGTTTGTAACACCGGGTAATCGCCGGGTTGAAACGAGCGAATCTGTCCGGCAGGTACAGGGCGATCGAACAGTTCATTTTGTACGTGTTCGTTCACGTACATCATGGTTTGCGCCATTGATACATCGATGTACTGGCCGGTGTCTGTGTTGGTGCGCTGATACAACGCAGCGAGAATCGCAGATGCCATTTCCATCCCTGTGTATACATCGGCGTGGCTATGAGGGTCGTTTGTAATGTCGCCACCGCGAGCAGATGCTTGCAAACCAGTAAGGCCAGTTTCTGCGTTCACCACAGATGCGTATGCGCGACGTTGCATCCATGGACCAGAGTTTCCGTAACCACTGATTGCTGCATAGATAATGCGTGGGTTGATTGCCGATAAGACTTCGTATCCGATTCCAAGTTTGTCCATGACGCCGGCTCGGAAGTTTTCAACCACAATGTCGCAATGCTCGACAAGTTGCTTGATTAATGCAATGGCCTCTGGCTGCTTGAGGTCCATGGAGATGTTTTTCTTGCCAATGTTCTGCTGAGCAAAATAAGTAGACATTGAACCAACGCGGGGAAATGCAAAACGTGTGAGGTCACCTTCTGGTGGTTCGAGCTTGATTACATCGGCACCAAGGTCTGAAAGCATGCGAGTGCAATGCGGGCCCGAGAGGACGCGTGTGAAATCGAGGACCCGGATGCCTTCGAGTGGTCGTTGACCATTGGGCTGGGGCGAATGGTGCGCGTTCATGCACCTATGACCGTATCTAACGAATAGTGTCAGTGACATGGTCGACGACTTCGAGAAGCAGGCAGAGGCTTTCTTCGCTACGTTGCCAGCGCTAATGAAAGATGCTGGCCGAGGTGCTGAACGGCGTGTTCGTGTGTTGCGGGCCGCAATGGCAGATGCAGGTCTTGTGGGCTTTGGAATTCCCGAGGCCTATGGCGGTCGTACAGATGTTGTTGATGGCCCTCGTCGTTTTCAAATTGCTGCGCAAGGGCGATTGCCAACTGAAGATGGAATGTTGGGCATTGGCCTCAATATGGCTGTTCCCATCATTATGCAATACGGAACAGAAGAGTTGAAGCAGTACTTCATTCGGCGTGCTCTACGAGCTGAAGATATTTGGTGTCAGTTGTATTCAGAGCCTGAGGCAGGCAGTGATCTTGCGAGTCTGCGCACCACGGCAGTCCTTGATGGTGATGAGTGGATAGTAAATGGTCAGAAGGTGTGGACATCTGGTGCCCAACATTCAGACATGGGTGTTCTGCTTGCACGTACAGGTGACGAACCGCGCAACAAAGGTATTTCTATGTTGCTAATTCCCATGCGCCAACCTGGTGTTGAAGTGCGCCCGCTGCGTCAGATGACTGGTGAAGCAGAGTTCAATGAAGTGTTCTTTACAGACGCACGAATTCCCCGTGCATGGGTTGTGGGTGAAGTGAATGATGGTTGGCGTGCAGCTACCGGACTACTGGCTCATGAAAGAAGTTCGCTTGGCAAAGTAGGCGCAGATGAAAAACGTGAAGCAAACGTTTCAGCTGCAGTTCCAGTGCACTACTTGTTAGACATTGCGGCCAAGGTTGGCAAGAACAGCGACGAATCAATTCGTCAAGATCTTGCTCGCGCATATACAGGCGAAAAGATCATGGGTTGGATTGGACAACGTAAAGCGCATCCAAGTATTGGAAAGTTGTGGAGAACAAAGCAAGCACGATTTGTTGCTTCGGTTGCTGCACAGTTAGCACTCAGTGGAGCAGCGGCACATGAAGTGGGCGATAAAGATGGTGAATTCTGGATGTATCACATCTTGAATGCGCCTCGAATGTCACTTGGTGGTGGCACCGATGAGATTCAGAAGAACACAATTGGCGAAAGGGCTTTGGGCCTTCCACGCGAACCTAACTAGTTATTGACCAATGAATTTTGGTTGGCGCTTTTCTACAAACGCCGCAGCAGCTTCACGGTGATCTGCAGTTGACATTGTGCGAGGCATTGCAACACCTTCAGCATCGAGTGCAGTTTCAAGAGTGACAGACAACGAACGGTTGATGTTTTCCTTAATGTATCGCAATGCGATAGGAGCGCGCTCAGCCATTTCTTGGCAGTAGTTCATTGCGTGTTCTGCAAATTTTTCCTGTGGGAACACTTTGTTCACCATTCCAAGGTCGAGTGCTTCTGCAGCGCTAAGGCGAGGTGATGTGAACATCAATTCTTTCGCACGTGCTTCGCCAACGATGCGTGGTAAGAACCACGACATTCCAAAGTCACCACTTGCACCAACATTGGCAAATGCAGTCACTAGTAGTGCTTTTTCAGAAGCGATTCGCAAGTCGGCAGAAAGTGCAATTGAAAGTCCGGCACCAGCGGCAGCACCTGGGATAGCAGCGATGACAGGTTGCGGAAGTCTGCGCATGGAACCACTGACAAGGTTTTGAATGTGGCGAAGTCGCGCAATGGCATCTTCGACTGAGCCGCGGCCAGATGATTTGCCCGAGTTGCGTGCGTGCATTCCCTTTACGTCGCCACCAGCACAAAATGCATCGTTTTCTCCGGTGAGCATGAGTACACGAATGTTTGAGTCCGCAGCAATCGCAGGAAGAGCTTTGGCGAATCCATCGTAGATCTCGTCTGAAAGGGCATTACGCGCCTCGGGGCGATTGAAAGAAAGAACAGCAACGTGTCCCTCGATGCGTCCAAGGAGATGATCTGTTCCTGTTTCTACTGCGCTCATTGTGGCCCCCATTTGTTTGGTGTTTTGCACCCGTACGGTTCATAGCCTGCCACGACCCACCTCTTCCAATGGCATTGAAAAAGGGATTATCATCGCCGTATGACAGCTCTAGAAAACGAACGGCGTAACCCCTTCCTAGAGGGCAACTTGGCCCCCGTTACTGAAGAAGTGACAGCCTTTGATTTGGAAGTAACTGGCACGTTGCCTGTAGACCTAGATGGTCGGTACTTGCGTAATGGGCCAAACCCACTTGGCTATGTGAACCCTGCGAAGTATCACTGGTTCACGGGTCACGGAATGGTGCACGGTGTGCGCTTACGCGACGGCAAAGCAGAGTGGTATCGCAACCGCTGGGTACGCAACAACGACGTTGCTGATTTATTGAACGAGCCACGGCCACAGTCTGATTGGCCAGCAGATCACGGACAGTTTGCTGCAAACACAAATGTGATTGGTCATAACGGAAAGACATTCGCAATTGTTGAAGCTGGTTCTCCACCAATTGAATTGTCCTATGACCTCGACACCGTTCGCGTTTCAAATCTTGATGGTTCATTGCCGCATGCATTTTCTGCGCATCCAAAGAAAGACCCAGTCACTGGTGAATTACATGTAATGACATATTTCTGGGGTTGGGGCAATCAAGTGCAGTACCTCGTAGTTGGTACCGATGGTCGCGTGCGTCGTCATGTCGACATTCCAACAACTGGCGGTCCAATGATTCACGACATTGCGTTTACACAGAAATACATTTTGGTTTTTGACTTGCCAACTGTTTTCAACTTGGAAGCTGCAATGTCTGGTCAGGGACTTCCATATTTCTGGGATCACGAGTACCCAGCGCGTATTGGTTTGTTGCCGCGTGAGGGCAATGGCGACGATGTGAAGTGGATTGATGTTGATCCTTGCTATCTCTTCCACCCAATGAACGCCTATGACGATGGTGATGAAGTGGTACTCGACGCAGCACGTCATAGCAAGATGTTCGACAAAGAGCGTCGTGGACCAAGCGAAGGCCCACCAACACTTGATCGTTGGAGATTGAATGCGGTTACTGGTACACACACGCATGAACGCATTGATGATCGACCACAAGAGTTCCCACGTATTAATGAGTCATTAGTTGGTCTACGTAACCAGTTCGGCTACACCGCCGGCATTGGCGCAGGTTTCAAGCAAGACACGCTTATAAAAGTGAATCTTGATAGCCGCACAGTGGAGGCGCGCAACGATACCGCACGGTATGGCTATGGCGAGCCAGTGTTTATTCCACGTGAAGGTGCCACAGCTGAAGACGATGGTTATGTGATGGCATTGCGTTTAGATACTGAAACTCAGACTTCTGATTTAGCGATTTTCAATGCGCAAGCAATAACGGAAGATCCGATTGCCGTTGTTCATGTGCCTGCACGAATCCCGAACGGTTTCCACGGAAACTGGATCCCCGACGGCCAATAAGCGCCTATGAATAGCGCGGTGATGAGCCTTTGAGAAGGCGAGTCATCATGGTGAGTTCTGCGACCACTGGACCTTCAGGGTCAATTGATGGCCGTGCCTGTGTGCGGTACCACAGCACTTCAGTTTTCGGTGTCTCGCTGACATCAATAACTTCGCCGCTAATCACGTATTCATGATCAAGCATCAACGGGCCTGAAAGATTACGAATCTCAATTGCGCCGTAGAGGCCAACGAAGTCACCACATGATGCGGCAATAGAGTCGGTGACACCCGCGACCATTAACTGACATATGGTGAGTGGTGAACTGATTCCGCCGCCCCATGGCGATGACGTGCCGTACCAATCCATTGGAGCTGTCATGGTGTTTGCGTTCATTCGTGCATGTTGGTTTGTGGCCCACGGTGAACGCACTTGTATATCTAATGCTTGACCAATGCGAACATCGCGCAGCATTCGTAATTGTGACGGGTCAACACTGCGACGATCACGTGCGTACAACGCTGATGGCCCGGCAGCCCCTATGCCAGCATTACCTTCCGCAACCACGGTGCCTTCAGGAGTATTGATACCTGCAGTGCGTAATTCACCATCACCATCGAGCCACGCTTCAACGGGCTCGCGGTCTGCTGTTGCTTGTTGGAAGTACATACTGAGCCAACCATTTTCGAACCACTGCTGGCCGAACCCGTCAACAAGTATTTGCCCGAACTGTTCAAGATGAATATCGCCGGCAACCGTTCCTGCGCGAAACCCAAGGTCTGTTGCAGTTGCATCATCATGGATGCTGCCTTTGGAATCAATCGACAAATTGCGTGGGTTGCGATTGCCAGTGGTGATACGAGTCATTGTTAATTCCTTGGAATGTCTCTGAATGGAGTGTTCGGATCAAGTGAGACATCTTTGGGAAGTCCCAACGCGCGTTCGCCAATGATGTTGTGTTGCACTTCGTCGCTACCGCCTGCAATAGATGCTGATGGCATAGAAAGAAAGAAATGTTGCACGGTGCCTTCCGCTGGAAGATCTTTACCCACCAACATTCCTTCCGCGCCCAACAGTTCAACGCCCAGGTCTCGTGACACCTTCAACCCGTTGGTCCAATGCAGTTTCATTGTGGAAGCAATGGCACCTATTTCTTTCCCGGACTTTGCTGCTGCTGACATGCGAAGGCGAGTGAAGTCAGCAATCAGTTCGTTTATGTACAACGAGACCATGCGATTACGTTGCGATGGAGTCAAGGTTCGTGTCTTTGCAAGTTCTAGAAGAGTGCTGAACACGCCGCCATATTCATCCGGGTGGGAACGGGCTTTCTTTGATTTGGCAACCAATTCACCAACAGGGCGATCAAGCAGTCCGGCTTGCGTACCAGCAGAGACTCGAATACCACCACCTGCGCCTTCAGATAGGCCACTGCGCTCAAACCCAAGCGTTGCTGTGGTGATTGCCCAACCGTTATTGATGTCGGACACTCTGTCTGCATCGCTGACTCGTGCATCAGTGAAGAACACTTCATTGAAATGCGCCATGCCGTTCATTTGTCTGATGGGGCGAATCTCAACACCAGGTTGTTCAAGATCAACAATGAAGTAGGTGAGGCCCTTATGTTTCGGCTGGTCAATATCTGTGCGCGCTACCAACATTCCGCGTGTTGAATGAAGAGCGCCTGATGTCCACACCTTTTGTCCATTCAATACCCATTCATCACCGTCACGTTCTGCACGACACGATGCACTGGCGAGGTCAGAACCAGCACCAGGTTCGCTGAACAACTGGCACCAACCTTCAATACCTGCTGCCAAAGCCGGCATCCAGCGTTGTTGTTGTTCAGGAGTTCCGTATGTCATGGTGACGGGAGCCCCCATGAGAACACCGAGACCTGTTGGCGCACCAATGACATCTGCATCGGAAAATGCTTTCAGAATTGCTGACTGATCGCGTTGGCTTGCGTTGCGACCAAACCATTCAGTTGGCCAACGTGGAAATGACATGCGCGCATCGTTCATGCGTGCCCACCATTCACGAAGCGTTATGTCTTCGTCCCAGTTGGCTGTAATCCAGTCTCTGGTTTCTTGGTACATCAGCTAAGCGGGACGCCCAAGTGACGAAGGGCGACAGATGAATACACCGCAATACCGCGGGCCATGTGAGTCTCTTCGTAGATGGCGCGGTTGCTGTGGTTTGGTGCAGCTTTCATGATGTCCATACCTTCTGGCATGAGGCCAAGAAACATCATGGCGCCAGGTACGCGGTTGAGTACATAACTGAAATCTTCGGCGCCCATTACCGGGTGATCCATCATGCGTACATTGCGTTCACCTGAAACTGCGGTGGCAACATCTGCAGCAAAGATTGCCTTTTCATCATTGTTAATGGTGACGTCGTATCCGTAGTTCAATTCAACTTCGGCTTCCATACCGTGAGCTGCAGCAATGCCTTCTGCAACGCGACGAATGCCATCGTGAATTAGTGAGCGGGTCCGTTCGCTGACTGCGCGCATTGTGCCATTAATCATTGCTGTTTCTGGAATGACGTTGCTGGTTGTACCAGTATGAATTTGCGTGACAGTGATAACACCTGGGTCAAACACGTCAATGCGGCGAGTTACAAGAGTTTGTAATGCTTGAACAATCTCGCATGCAACAGGAACAGGGTCGAGCGTGAAATGTGGTGCACTTCCGTGACCACCGCGCCCACGAACTGTGATTGTCATGGTGTCGCTTGACGCCATGATGGTGCCACCCTTCAAACCGATAAAGCCACCAGGAATGTTTGAAGCCGCATGAATTGCAAATGCACCTGTAATAGGGGATTCGGTTCCTACATCAAGCAAACCTTCAGCCAACATCTCACTTGCGCCGTTGTAACCCTCTTCGCCGGGCTGAAACATAAACAAGACGCGACCTTTAATATCTGCCCTACGTGCCGACAATAACTTTGCTGCACCGACAAGCATTGAAGTGTGTGTGTCGTGTCCGCATGCATGCATTGCATTTTCAACGTGTGATTTGAATTCAACGTTGGTGTCTTCGGGCATGGGTAGTGCGTCCATGTCGCCACGAATAAGAACGGTGTCGCCTGGCTGATCACCAGTGAGCATTGCGGCGATGCCACTTGTTGTTTCGTGCAATGTGATGTCGAGCGGTAAACCTTCTAATGCGGCTAACACTGCCTCGCGTGTCTTTGGAAGGTGGTTACCAATCTCTGGCCAACGGTGCAGTTCGCGGCGCAGTTCAACAATGTCGCCCATGAGGTCCTGGGCTTGTTCAAGAATGCCGGCTGGGTTTCCGTGCTGATCGCGCGCGTCGTCTGCTGTCAGTGTGTTTTTGGCCATGACACATGGTAGGCACATTGCGATGGAGAACGGAATGGTCGCACACCCAGAAAACTCACCGCCAGAGATGGTGGAAGAAGTTGATGCTGCAGGCAATGTTCTTCGCCTTGTTTCTCGGCGCGAGATGCGTGCAGAGGGCCTGCGCCATCGTTCAGTGTTCATTGCAGTGATGTCTGAGTCGGGACAATTACTGGTCCATCGGCGCGCAGAAACTAAAGATGTGTGGCCCGGCTGGTGGGATCTTGCCGTGGGTGGCGTGTTGTCCCCGGGGGAATCTTTTGAAGACGGCGCGCGACGCGAAGTGGCTGAAGAGTTGGGGCTTGCGGGGGCATCGTTAGAACCGTTGGGTACGGGGGCATATTCAGACGGCACGGTCAGCTTGCTGGCGGGCTGCTTTGTGTGCCGCACCGAGGGCCCGTTCACCTTTGCCGACGGGGAAATCACCGAGGCCCATTGGGTGAGCCAACAGGAATTGCCTGTGTGGCTTGGGGCAAAGCCCTTCCTGCCAGACAGCGTGGCACTGGTACTTCCTCGGCTGTGGCGAGAGTGACCCTCGGCTTACGGTCTTAGGCTGGCTTCCACCGTTGTAGACGAAAGGAGCCTCTGATGGCTGACATCACTATTGAATTCACCATTGAGCCGTTTACCGATGGTGCTCCTGGCGCTCACGTGACTCGCGCAATCGCGGCCGTTGAAGCCCTTGGCATTGCCGTAGAGATTGGGCCGTTTGGTTCAACCGTGCGTGTTGATGAAACCCGTGCCGGGGAAGTGTTGGCTGCGCTCACCACTGCGGCATATGCGCATGGTGCCACGCACGTGACTATCGATACTGAAAAAGCAGCTTCGGTGTAATGGCTTTCGTGCAACATCCGCTTCTTGCAGCCGTCAAGCCGATTCTTGATGCTGTTGGCGCACACCTTGTTTCGGTTGAAGACGCCCGCATTTCAGATGTTGCATTGGAGTGGGAAGGCGAGATCATCGCTGCAGTGCGTTTGCCACTGTTGCAAGGTGCTCTTGATCGTTTGATTACTCAGGTAGAGCGTGAATTGGGTGCGCCTCTCACCAGCCTGTCGCGCAGCGATAAGCAAATTGCCGTGCGCATGTTGGATCAGCGTGGTGCTTTCACATTGCGTCGTGCCGTGGAAGACGTGGCCGACGCAATGGGTGTCTCGCGTATCACGGTGTACAACTACTTAAACGCGCTGCACCGTTAAATACGCCGGATAACCGTGTGACACCTGGGTGTCATACTTGTGGGATGCAAGCAGCCATCATTGTCCTACTTATAGTCATCCTCGTCGCAGTTGTCGGTGGTGTGGCCCTCATTGTTCGTTCGGCTTCTGCACCCAAAGAAGTTGTTCCCCCACCTGCAGTCGACCTTGGTCCAATAGTCGAAGCCGTAAAGGCCGCAATTGATGTTGGGGCAATTAGTACCGGAGTACAAGGTGCAGTTGAATCAAAGATCCACGAGGCAGCCACCAAAGTTTTGTCTGACGCTAATGAAAGTGCAAGAAAGCTTGCAGAAGAACGTTTGGGTAATCAGGCGTCATCCCTTGAACTGCAAACTCAAAATTTGTTGAAGCCGTTTGAAACTCAGATGGCGAAACTCAATGAAGAAGTCGACAAACTGCGCACTGCCAACAGTGAAAAGTTCGGCGATGTTGACAGCGCCGTAAAAGGTTTAGCACTTCAAACGCAAGCATTAAAGAATGTTCTTTCTAGCGCCCAAGGTCGTGGTAACTGGGGCGAGCGCATGCTGGAGGATATTTTGTCTGAGTCTGGCTTTATTCGCGGTATCAACTATGAAAAGCAAGAAACTCTCGTAGAAGGTGGTCGACCCGACTACAGCTTCTTTCTTCCCCCAGATCGTGTGTTGTATCTCGACTCAAAATTTCCACTCGACAACTACCTTGAATATTTCAATGCTGTTGATGACAACTCTCGTAATGATTACAAGAACAAGTTCATCAAGAACGTTGAAGATCGCGTAAAAGAACTTGAAAAGCGTGACTATGTTGCTCAATCAACGCGTAGTGCACTTGATTATGTTCTTCTCTTCATTCCCAATGAAGGCGTTATTAGTTTCATTCAGCAGCACAAGCCATCACTCATTGACGAATCAGTGGCTAAGCGAGTCATTCTGTGTTCACCACTTACGTTGTACACATTCTTGGGAGTGGTTCGTCAGGCTACAGATAGTTTCCACATGGAACAGAACGCCAATGAAGTTCTGTTACTTCTAAAAAACTTCGGTACGGCATGGAAGTCATACACGAAGTATCTAAAAGAGATTCAGCGCCATTTTGATCAGATGCAAAAGAAACTCAAGGCAGTCACCACTGGCCGAGTTGCAAGCAATCTCCGCAAGCCTCTCGATCGTGTTGAGGAACTCACTAAGGAGCGCGGCATCGCTGGTAGTGATGAAGACCTCAAGGCAATCACTGCGGCTTTTGAGGCAGTCGATGATGAATCTGACGAGGATTCAGACGACGAATAACTAAGGGACCCACATTTGCTGGGCGTCAACGATGGTGTTGTTCTCAATTCGTGAAATGAACGGAAACGCAACCCACTGATAATTTGAGATTGGGACAGTGGCTGTACCTGATATCAACTGCTTCAGTATCAAGGTAGTGATTTCAAAACTCTTGCCTGGGCTTTCTTGAAATGCAACGGTTACCTTGGCTGCATTAGAAATTCCTACAAGGGCTGTTTGGTATTCATCGATTGCGTAATCATCCATACAGCCTTCGGTCATGCCGTTGTCTTTTGCCCACGCTTCGCATGTTGCGCCAAACCGAGCTTGAGCAACATGGAAGACAATGGAGTCTGTACCCAGGACTCGTTCTACCCAGGTCCAGTAAGTGCCGTTATTGATACGCGAATTTCTAACAATCACTTCGTCTGTTGCACCGTTAACGACTGGAGCTGAAACCTCACGCCAGACCGCCGGCTTTAGCGTTGTTTCTGTTCCTGTCGAACACCCCGCGATAACAACGAGCAGAGCGATTCCGAGAAGGCGACGCACTACAACCGACGCAGATTCACGTTTGTGACGCGGTGATCTGCACCTTTACGCACAATCAAAGACGCACGTGACTTGGTTGGCTCAATATTTTCCACCAAGTTCTTACCGTTGATCTCATGCCAGATACTGCGGGCCATTGCATCGGCTTCATCGTCAGACATGTGTGCAAAATTCTGAAAGAAGCTGTCGGGGTCACGAAAGATTGTCTCGCGAAGTTTGTGGAACCGCTCCACGTACCACTGTTCAACATCTGACTCATCAGCATCGATGAAAATTGAGAAGTCGAAATAGTCAGACACAAACTCGTTTGCCTCTGTGCCTACTTGCAAAACATTTAGTCCTTCAAGAATCAGAATGTCTGGCTGGCTCACTACAACTTTTTCGCCTTCAACAATGTCGTATACAACGTGGCTATACACAGGTGCTTCCACATCGCTTGCGCCGCCTTTGAGTTCGCGCAAGAAAGCCAACAGAGTCTTGGTGTCATAACTCTCGGGGAAGCCTTTGCGATTCATAATGCCGCGGTCTTCCAAGACAGCATTAGGAAACAAGAAACCATCAGTAGTGATGAGGTCAACGCGTGGGTGCTCTGGCCAGCGGGCGAGTAGCGCCTGCAAAATACGAGCAAACGTGCTCTTGCCCACGGCCACACTGCCGGCAATACCAATGACATACGGAACCTTGGGCGCCATTGCACCAAGGAACGTTGCAGACACCTTGTGCAGGTTTTGCGTGGCGCTTACATACAGATTCAATAAACGAGTCAGCGGCAAGTAGATAGCAGTTACTTCATCAAGATCAATCTGATCATTGATACCGCGTAGCTCTGCAAGGTCGCGTTCACGAATAGTGAGAGGTGTTGCAGCACGAAGGTCTGCCCATTCGGCCCTGTCAAAAGACAGGTAACGATCAGAGTGTGCTGTGTCAATCACGGTCTTGACGCTACGAGGTAAAACTCAGCGATTCCACGGTGCGCAGGGAGAAACAGCACCGGCACCAGCAGTAAGCACATCAACACCATCGGCTGTTACCACCATGGTGTGTTCAAACTGGGCTGTGCGGCTGCCGTCAGAGGTAACCGCAGTCCAATCGTCGTCCCACATCTTGTGCCTGGTCTCACCACTTGCAGTAATCATGGGCTCAATGGTGAAAGTCATGCCTTCACGCAAAATCATTGTGTTGCGTGGGTCGAAGTAGTGCAGCACCTGAATGTCTGTGTGGAAGTTCTCGCCAATTCCATGACCAATGAATGCGCGCACCACACCAAACTTGTGTTTCTTTGCGTGCGTTTCAATTGCGCGACCAATTTCATTTAGTGCAACACCTGGACGCACAGCTTCAATACCAAGCCACATGCATTCTTCAGTCACTTTGATGAGCTTCTTATCTTCTTCAGAAATAGTGCCGACAGCAAATGATGCATTGGTGTCGCCGTGCACACCGTTGAGGTAAATAGTGACGTCAATGTCGATGATGTCGCCGTCTTCCAATACGCGTGAATCGGGAATGCCATGGCAAATCACTTCGTTCACACTTGTGCACACACTCTTTGGATAGTTGTGGTAATTCAACGGGCTTGGGTAGCCACCCATTTCAATGGTGAGGTCATGAACAAAGATGTCGATCTCATCAGTGGTGATTCCGGGGCGCACCATTTCGCCAGCGCGTCGCAAGATTTCTGCAGCAGCTGCACCAGCAACTCGCATACGTTCAATTACTTCGGGTGTCTTCACACGTGATTCATCGTTACGTGGGGGAACACCGGTGAGTGCATACGGAGGCTTGCCAATGTTTTCAGGAACAGTGCGCATAGGGCTGATGATTCCAGGCTGAATGCGACCTTCAGTTCCTTTGTGGCAACGCTTGTATTTACGTGCACTTCCACACCAGCACGGATCATTGGCCGCGGGCAGTGTCTCTGGTACCTGACTCATGGGGTCAAGGCTAGGGGCTGACTTGACAACTCATGGGTGACTGGAAAACAAGTGATGCCATCCGTATTTTCCCTGCCCACACATTGAGCGTTGTGCCCAATTGGAAAGAGGAGGGATGAGTCATGGCAGATATTGGATTCGGTTCTGGATCGCACACTTCGGGTATTGATGAGCGACTCGCGGGCCTTCGGGCCACATCTGGAGCGATCGTAACGAGCAGCCGGAAGATAAGAGTCGAGTTACTTATTGGTCTTTTGATTGTGGTCTTTTCCTTCCTTCTGGTGCTGATGCTTGTGAACAGGAGATCTGCCCCCATCACCTCACCAATACCAAATGAAACTCCTGTGGCATCTGTAACTGAGCAGATGGGTGGATTGCTTGATGGCGAAGCGTATGTATCTGTTTCGGTTGGTGTTGGCGAATATCCGCCCGAATTGAAAGAAGGAGACACTGTGCGTGTAGTCGTCGTTCCATCTGTGAACACTGATGGAATCGCGCGATCAATCAAGGAACTTGCAGTTGTACGCAGTATTGGAAAAGCGGGAGATTTAGGAATTGAATCTGTAGTCACCTTGCATGGACCAGAGTCTCTTGCGGTCGACATTGCTGACGCAGAAAAGGTACAACTATCAATTGTCGAAGTCGCAGTCCGATGAGTACACGTTCTATTGACATGCAGGAAATCACTCGGACTATTGCGTCGTCATTGGCTGACGACAGAGTTCGTCGTCACAATAGTGATTTGCCTGCTCCCACACTTGAGGAAGAACGTCAGGTAGCACGCTCAACAGCGGCTCAACTTTTAGCAAGTGCGCGCCAACCTGATGCGTGGGGCCTCGATGTCATTCCAGAAGTCGGTGAACGACTCATCATCGATGAAGCAATCGCCCAAGTTCTAGGTCTTGGGAAACTTGAACCGCTGCTGGAGGATGATCACATTTCAGACATTCATGTCCGAGGTAATCGCCCTGTGTGGGTGAAATTGCGAAATGGGGAGCGCGAAGAACGAGAGCCCATAGTCAACACTGACGGTGAATTAGTTGATCTCATCCGGCGAATAGCGGCACGGATGGGTCATCGGGAACAGCGTTTCGACCCAGCTCATCCCGAACTCAATCTTCAACTGCCAGATGGATCTCGTCTTTTTGCAGCAATGGAAGTATCAAGTCATCCCACTCTGATTATTCGACGTCACAAATTTGACTACTCAAATTTGTCGGAATTAGTGGCACGAAACATGTTAAGCATCGAGGTTGCGCGCTTTCTCGCTGCAGCTGTTCGCGCAAAAAAGAACATTGTGATTGCCGGGGGAACTGGATCAGGGAAGACGACGCTGTTACGAGCATTGCTCAACGAGGTTCCTTACAACGAGCGCATCGTCACCATTGAGGACGCATTTGAACTTGGCATAGAGCATTTTGAAGCAAGCCATCCCGACCATGATGCATTACAAGCCCGTGCTGCCAACATTGAAGGCCAGGGGGAGATCACCATGTCTGACCTCACCCGAATGGCTCTTCGAATGGATCCTGATCGCGTGATAGTTGGCGAAGTTCGAGGTGCTGAGGCGTTTCCCATGCTCTTGGCTATGAGCCAGGGAAACAACGGTTCGATGTGCACACTGCACGCTGATAGTGCCCGTTCAACGTTCCCCAAACTCCTTGCCTATGTATCAATGGCGTCCATGGGGCTTCCGACTGAAACTGTGAATCTTTTAGTAGCTAGTGCAATTCACTTCGTAGTGCACATTCAAAACATCGATGGTCGCAGACGAGTCACCTCCATCATTGAAGTCACTGATTCCGAGGGCTCATCAATCATTTCGAATGAAGTCTTTTCCTACTCTCATCCAGAGTCTGCTTTTTTGGCTTTACGAGCCCAGACTTCAGAGGTACTCAGTGAGTTCGGATTTCAAAGGCCAACAGGTATGTCATGGACGGCGTAGTTCTTTGCGCGTTAGCCATATTCATTGCGATTGGAGTACTCACAACCATTAGCGGCATTAGTCCCCGAATGCCGAAGTCGATGAAGGTCTCGGTTCGTAATCGTGAAGTTAGTGATCAAGGAGAAATTGTCGAGGCGATTGCTACGTGGACCGAAAACTTGAGAGACACTATTGCTGCATCTGCCGGCCTGGAACAGGCAATCTTTGCAACAGAAAACTTTGCTCCTCGCGCTATTGCTGAACCAGTTAGGCGACTCGTTGCAGGACTCAGGTACGGAACATTCGAAGATGCTCTGCGACGCTTTGCAGACGATGTGGCGCATCCGACTTGTGACTTCGTGGTTGCCGCGCTTGTTACGGCATCTGTGCACCAGACACGTGACCTTGCACAACTGCTGACACATCTCAGTGAATGCGCTCGTTCGGAATGTTACCTGTACATGCGAATTTGGGTTTCTCGCGCTCGAATGCGAACAGCTATTCGCATTATCTCTGGGGCGGTCATCACATTCATCCTTGGGTTACTGCTGTTGAATTCTGCGTATCTAACGCCGTTTATGTCAGTCGAGGGAATGCTTGTAATGGTGTGCATTGTTAGTGCATTCGTATTCGCGCTTATGTCGCTCCACAAGATGTCGAACATACGAGTCCCTGCACGTTTCCTAGCTGGTCGACACACAAGGGAGCTTCTATGAAGGGTTTGACACCTCACCCTAAAGATCTTCATGTCTTAGGTATTAGTGAAAAAGATTTTGTGCGACGTGTGTTGCGAACAATGTTGCTTTCCGTACTTCTCGCGTTCTTTATGTTTGCTCTCGTCACATATTCGATCGGCGCAACGCCAATTCTTCTGATGCTCTTTTTATTCTTTCTTCCGGTGGCGGTTTGGATTCACAGGGTGAAAGGCATTGAGGCAAAGGCGACCGCCAGGCGATCGGACATGGATATTGCAGTTGCAGTTTTCCTTGATTTAGTCAATGTTCTATTGGCTGGTGGGGCTGGAGCCGAGACTGCTCTTCTTGCAGCGGCAGATGCTGGTGACGGATGGAGTTTCGAACAAATTCGACTCGCCATAGCTCGTGCGCAAAGCTCCCGTCGTTCCTATTGGAATTCATTGAGAGACCTCGGTGAGGAACTTGGTGTTGAATCCCTAATTGAGGTGGCACACAGTGTGCAGATAGCCGGTGAGCATGGGGGTCGCGTCCGACAGTCGTTAGGGGCTCGAGCACAGGCTCTTCGTCAAAAAAATTTAGCCCGCGTTGAGCACGAGGCCGAAGTGCGTACAGAGCGAATGGGTCTTCCCATGGTTGTGCTCTTCATTGGTTTTGTCTTGCTAGTCGGGTATCCCGCCTTCTCCGGGACACTCGGCGCGCTATGAGACAACACAAGATCCAACAACACAAAAAAGAAAGGGGAACAGCATGTCAATCACTCGACAGATGTTTCAGTATTACCAGATCCGCTTGGATGCATCTCGTGAGATGGATCGCGAAAGAGGTGAAGTCAGTGCAACAACTGTTGTAATGACGGCGGCATTGGTGGCACTCGCAATCACTGTTGGCGCGATCATCAGCGCCCGTGTTCGCGATAAAGCCAACTCATTAAATCTGGGCTGAAGCCATTGAAGCCATTGAAGCCATTCATGAATGACAAAGGTGAAACTAGTACTCAATCAGTGTTGCTAATTCCCGTCATCATGACGTTGTTCTTTATGGCAATTCACGTAGTGACGCTGTCTCGAGCATCCCATATTGCTCAGGCGGTGTCTCTTCGTGGAGCACAGATGGCGTCGTATTCCTTCGGATCTGAGGGAATGGCGGCATCACTTAATGAAATGGAGAAAATGGCAACAGACCTAGGAGCACGTCTCGAAGAAGTGCCTCGGGTCCATACATCAGGGGGAATGGCGACTGTGGTTGTCACTGTTCGGGTGAGACCACTTGTACCTTTTCTCTCCACTCACATCACTAGAACTTCGTCAGTCCCACTTGAGGTATTCATGTTGCAGGATGAACGATGAATGTCAGTCGTTCTCGTGGATCAATGACCATTGAAGTTCTATTGCTAACTCCAGTTCTGCTGCTGTTTACTCTGACAGCTGTGTTTGCCATGCGTTTAACAGATGCTCAGTCACGAACGCAGAGTGCAGCAGACGTCGCCGCCCGAGTTGCTTCTCAATCATCATCAGTGCGCATGGTTTCTCGTGGCTATTCAGCCGCTCAGGCAGATCTCTCTCGTAGCGGGCTGAGATGCAAAGGAATCAATGTTGGTATCACTCGGACATCAATTCGGGGATTGTCGGCAGTGATTGCCGAAGTGCGATGCAATGTCGACTGGACAGGGCTGACACTTCTAGGGCTCTCGCAACGTGTTGTGGTTGCACGTTCTACGGAAGTGATCGATTTGTATAGGAGTCGCTAATGATCAACTGTCAACGTAGGGGTTCCATTTCAGCCCTGGTCGTGTGTCTTGTCATCGGCGCAATGGCTGTGTTGGGCATCTCGTATGACGGTGGTCGAGTTGTAAGCACGTATGTTGAGATTTCAGATGTTGCACAAAATGCGGCTCGAATTGGTGCGCAACACGTGGTGGGTATTCGCGAGGGCAATCCCCAAATCAGTCGTTCTGCAAGTTTCTCTGCGGTAGAAAGTTTTCTTCGAAGTGAGGACGTTTCTGGCAAATTTGATATGGATTCGCATCGGGTGACTGTGCGAGTGTCTGCTGTTGTCCCAATGAAGATCCTGGGCATCATTGGCTTGCATTGGCGTACGGTGTCAGTCACTCGTTCTGCCTTACTTAGCGACCAATGACGCAGACGATTAAGCGCCTTGGACTCGGTGTGCTTCTGTGTGCACTTCTGTTTGTTTCAATAGTCGTTGGTCTATCTGCGGGAGAGAGGAGCCCCTCCACAAATTGGCTAGATAAAAGTTTGTCAATTTCAGAAGTGACTCTTCTGTGCGCACTGGTCTCGGGAATGACAATAGTGCTGTTGCTGGTTGAACTATTCCTGTTGTTTTTTCAAGATGATTCTCGTTCACGACTGTTGAGGCCATCTACTCTGTTGCTTGTTACCGGAACAGTGGTTGCAGCACCGGCAACTGGTGCGCCAGTTCAACCTGCGAAGGTTCCAAGCTTCCCAATCTCATCAGTACTTTCGCCAGCAATGTGTCTGGCATTAGTGCAGAAGATTCTCCAAATTCGACGAGAGCAAATTTCAGCACGACGGTATCCCCAGAGGCTCACTGAGGAGAATCTTCAGACGTTAGAAGAAGTAGAACGAACAGCGAGTTCCTCCGGTGTACCGAGCGCAGTGCACACCCAGGGCTTACCAAGGGAGATTTGCGAACTCTTGGATGCTGTAACGGCAACTTCTGATCAGACGTCCGACTTGACCTTTGCTGTGTGTGACACGCAACCAAACATCATCGTGCATCTCTTCGGCTATCCACTAGTGCGGAATCAATATGGGCAAACAGCAGAGTTTAGGAAGAAGCGAGCTTTGGAGTTACTGACATGGTTGTCTCTCAACCGTGATCGTGCACGGAGGTCGGCTGCTCGAACTGCAATGTGGGAAATTGCGATTCATGACTCAACATTCTCGACAGTTGTTTCAGATATGCGTCGAGGCCTTTCTATTTTAGAAAGTTCCACTTCCAGTGAATCTTTGGTGCCAATCACATATAGCGATGACATCCCGCTGTCAGCAAATGTGATGAGCGATGCGGAAATATTGGCGAGGGCTTTGCGCGCGTTTCAACAGGACGAGAATTGTGTGGGAGATGTACTCAATTGTTTGCAATGGTTACGCGATGTGCCGTTCGCAGGAACGTCGTATTCGTGGGCAGACTTGGACGGAAGTACAACTCGACTGGTGATTCTGGGTGTCACTGCAGCTACTGAGGTGGCACGATGGGCGTTACGGCACCAGAATGCTGATGCATTAACAAGTGCTGTGCGTGCCGGGCTGCGTGTGATGCCTGGGAATGAAGAGTTGCTTGAGTTACAGCGTTCCGCTCTGGCCTCCTTCTGTTCAGAAAAATAGGCAATTGTGTAGCCTGACTGCATGTTCGGACGCAAAGCACCAGAGATGATTACACCAGAACAGGCATTGGCTGGCCGTACAGACCAAACCATGCCTGTGCCTGAAGCGCACTTCGTGAACGGCGCTTCACTTACTGGCCCGTGGGCAGAACACATGGACACGCTTGTTGTTGGCATGGGTTGCTTCTGGGGTGCAGAGCGCATTTTTTGGCAAACACCTGGCGTGCATTCCACCTCAGTTGGATACGCAGGTGGTTACACACCAAACCCCAGTTATGAAGAAGTGTGTTCAGGTTTTACCGGCCACACCGAAGTGCTGATGGCAGTGTTTGATACAACCGTTACTTCACTGGAAGAAATGCTGCGCGTGTTTTGGGAAAACCACGACCCCACACAAGGTATGCGCCAAGGCAACGACATGGGTACGCAGTATCGCAGCGCTATTTATTACACAAGCGAAACACAACGTGAAGCTGCTGAAGCAACTCGAGATGCATTCCAGCCAAAACTGACGGCAGCCGGATACGGCACGATTACAACTGAGATTGCACCACTCGCGCACTACTACTTTGCAGAGCCATACCACCAGCAATACCTCGGCAAGAACCCAAATGGTTATTGCGGTATTGGTGGCACTGGTGTTAGTTGCCCGATAGGCGTTGTTTAGTCAACAAACTCAACTTGACCAGCATCGGTCATTTGCTGTTCTGTGGGCTTCTTATATAGAACGATCATGACGATGCCCGCAAACAAATAGATAGCGGCCATTACACGCCACGCTGTGAAATATGAAGACACCATTGTGCGAGTGACTGGTTCTTTGTTTGTCATCGCGACAAACAAGTTCTTCATTGCCGGTGCCGCAAGTGAGGTGGCAAGAGCTGCACCTAAAGCTGAACCAATTTGACGCATTGTTGTATTCAGTGCAGAGCCCATAGCGAATCGTGCTGGTGGCAAGAATGCGCTGGCAGCACTTGACAACGTGGACATGCTGCAACCAACACCAAACCCCGTAAGAATCATCCACGGCAACAAGCCGCTCACGTAATTGGGAGTGGTGCTGATGGTGTAGCTGAACATGAACGTGCCAAACGAAAGACACAGAGCGCCCAAGAGAAGAACCCTGGCGTGACCCCATTGAACTGCAAGACGTCCCATAGGAGCTGCAGCAATTGCAGCAGAAATTGGCCCCGGCGCAATTGCAAGGCCAGACATTGCTGGGCTGTAGTTCCACACTGCTTGCAACCATTGTGTGTTCAACAACCACATACCAAGGAAACCAATTGAGAAGAACAATCCAGACAGGTTTGCTGCAACTACGAATGGCATCTTCAAAAGTGAAAGATCGAGAAGTGGGTCTACCACCGTGTTGCATCGCTGCACAAAGAGTGCAAGCAAAATGAAACCGATGACGAGCGCTCCGAGAGTGCGATTATCTCCCCAGCCCCATTCACTGCTTTGCGTAATCGCCAACGTCACTAATGCAACGCCGGGAAAGCCAAGTGCAGTTCCAATGAGGTCAACGTGCTTCGTTGCATTGAGGTCTTTGCTTTCATGCAGAATCTTTGAACCAACGATGAGTGTGAAAATACAAAATGGAACGTTGATGAAAAAAAGCGCTCGCCAGTTCAGCCAACCCACTAAGACGCCACCAGCAGAAGGCCCTACTGCAGCGGCAAGGCCTCCAACAGCACCCCAGATGCCAATGGCAACTGTGCGCTTTTCAACGGGGAACTCAGGAAGTACTAATGCAAGCGACGCTGGCGTGAGCTGAGCACCACCCAGTGCTTGCACAATACGAGCAAGAACAAGGAGCAACGCATTGGGTGCAAGCCCGCACAACACGGAACCAATACTGAATAGTGCAAGACCACGCAAGAAGGAACGTTTGCGACCATTGACGTCGGCAAAACGGCCGGCAGTCAACAAGCCAGCGGCGTACGCAATGCTGTAGGCCGAGAAGACCCATGTGAGCAATGTGGGGTGACCGAGGTCTGCCTCAATGGTGCGCTGCGCAACAATAACGATGCTGGTATCGAGCGATACCAAGAATGTTGCAACTGCTGTGAGTGCCAGAACTTTGTACGCACGTGTGAGATCTGGTGCTGGAGTGGTGTTCATGAATTTCCCCTAACGAACAGGTAAACAATAGTCACCAGTTCAGGAAATCAGCGAGATGGAAGGGTTGAAGTGAAACGAGAGATGAACGACTCTCAGTAGAGATTTATTCGTTCCAACCGTTACGGCGTATGGAATCGCCGTCTTCGTCTTTTGTGCGACCACGCCACTTGATTGCCCCCGGAGTCGCAGATAGCCGAGCAACAAGGCCTTGCATAGGTGTTCCTTCGATGTTCACCACTGCTTGGCGCGCAACATAATGCGGGTCTGTCTCTATGTCTTGCATAGATAACACGGGACCAGCAGCTGCTTCTATCTCTTCAAAAATTGCAAGTGCTTCTGCTTGTGTGCGCGAAGCAAACCAGTTATCCATTTCTTGCTCGATGACTTCGCGGTTGGCAATGCGTCCTGCAAATGTTGCAAATCGATTATCACCATCGAAACCAATCAACTTCACGACTCGTGCCGCAATGGAATCGCTTGACGTAGAAATTGCAACAAACTTTCCGTCGGCACACTTGTACACACCGCGAGGCACTGTGTAGGGAAGAAGTGAACCCATGCGGGGTTGTAGCTCATTGCGTGTAAGCCACACTGTCATCAATGGTCCAAGAATCTGAAACAAACTCTCTAACAATGAAACGTCAACAACTTGACCTTGCTCTGACCACAACGCAACCATGGTGGCAAATGCAGCAACAAGACCAGTCACTTCATCAGTGAGTGCGAA
The DNA here is from genome assembly GCA_044354565.1 of Ilumatobacteraceae bacterium. Lineage (GTDB taxonomy): Bacteria > Actinomycetota > Acidimicrobiia > Acidimicrobiales > Ilumatobacteraceae > UBA2093. Next base: position 38,240 of record JBIKZT010000001.1, on the reverse strand, counting down.
CGGCGGAAGCATTGGGTCGCCACCGGGTACACCAGTGATAGACGCAAGCCCGGACATTGCTTCAGCAATAGATGCAAACCCGGGGCGATGCGCGTATGGGCCATCTTGGCCAAAACCACTTACGCGCGTGATGATGAGTTTCGAGTTACGTGCATGCAACACCTCGGGCGCAAAACCTAAGCGCTCCAAAATTCCTGGGCGAAAGTTTTCTACCAATACATCTGCTTCATCAATGAGTCGAAGAAAGACTTCTCGATCGTCTTCGTTTTTCAAATCAAGCGCGACGGTGCGCTTGTTGCGATTCACAAGCCTCCACCACAGACCTTCACCATCTGCAGGGTCACGCCAACCCATGTTGCGCAAACTGTCGCCACCGTCCGGGCGTTCAATCTTGATGACATCTGCACCGAAGTCGGCGAGATAGCGAGCACAGTTAGGCCCAGCAAGAACAGTGGATAGGTCGACAACGCGTAGACCAGCAAGCGCTGCTGCGGTCATCGCAACTCGATATTGAAACAGCGTTGCTCGAGTGCACCCATTGCATATGTCTCGTAGTGCACACCAAAGTCTTCATACAAGTGACGGCAACGCTCGCTCCACTGCAATGCCTCAGGTGTAGAGATGCGATGAACAATCTGCATGACTCCGCCTTCGTACACGCGGTATTCACCCCATGAACCCGGGAAATCTTTCACGCATCCAATTTCCACTGACGGAATACTTGACCGAGTCATCTTGCGCACACGGTGACGGTGCGTATGGCCTGCTGTATATGCAAGTACACATGCATGACGTACTGCTAGTTCGTCTAACTGGTCACTGCTGTCTGGATGCAACCCGAAGTAGTCATCGCTGCGAGCGCCTTCTATCCACTGTTGGTGATGACCCATGATGAGAACTGGTGATGTGCTTGCAGACAGTTGCGCGTCGAGCCACTCAAATTGTTCGGGGTCGATGCGGCCAGTTGTGATGGTGGGGATTGTTGTGTCGATGAGTGCAATGGTGACACCAGGTAATTGAATCCATTGATCACCGGTGAATTCGTTCTGGCCCATGTATGCATCGTGGTTGCCTCGTGCAACAAACAGTTTGTCTCCAAAGCCATCTACATAGTGTTCGCGAAATGCGGCGAACTCATCGTCTGTGCCATTGCACGTGAGATCACCTTTTACAAGAACTGCATTGGGTTGCAGTTGCTGTATCTCTGCAATCGCACCTGAGTTCATTGTGATGGGGTACGGCTGTTCACCAGGAAGGGCACGTTGAATGGGGCCATTGAGGTTGTCGTCAACACGACCACACTCTGTTTCGCCAAAGTGAACGTCGTTCACAGTGGCAAACACACTGAGCAATTTTCCACTTGGACGAGCCAGTGTGCGGAAATCAATTCCGTGTTCGGTGTACGCGGTGTTGGGCTCCAAGTTCTCGTGGCGGATGACGTGTGTGCCGTGATGAAAAACGGCAAGGTCGTCTGCGACTGTGGTGAGTTCAGTGCCGCTCGCCGACGACATGTTTATGCTCCTGGTCGAGTGCGACGAGAGATTGCGTCGTTAGCCCACCAACGGCCACTAAAACGCCAAGCCACATTGGGCTTGTTGTCAGTGGTGGACGCCGCCACAGGTTGTGGCCACATGAGAGTGACTGCAGCAATAATGGCGGCCGCTTCTTCTTCGGTTGGTACCGGTGAAATAGATGCAATGGAAGTATTCATCGACGAACCACCACTGAATGCGCAACCTTGTCGTGCCATGTTTGCTTCTGAGGATCCCAGATCATCCATAGGTATCCAACGAACAATGCAAGCGCAGAAACCCAACTCATCAGGATGCGCTTTGCAGCACGACCCTTACCAATGAACGCACCAGTCTCGGCGTCGAGCACGTAGATGCCTAACTTGCGGCGCAACGGTGAGCCACCTTGCGTGCCCATCCAGTACGACAACACAACTAATGAAAGGACCATCTGGGCGAGTTGAAAAGGTACTTGCGCATCGTCACTTGCACTGGCAGCGATCACTGCCAAGGGAAGGTTGACGAGAGACACCATGATGCCGTCACAGATGTTTGCCAAAGCTCGAATCCAAAAACCTGCTTTAGGTTCGCTACTAATTCCAAAACCAACAGATGGTGTACCAGCAAAGTCGGAGGCAAATGAGTCAGTCATGATTTCCTAAAGAGGCATGTTGCCGTGTTTGCGGCGTGGGAGCTCTTCGCGCTTTGTTTGCAACATGCGCAATCCGGCAACAACTTTGCGTCGTGTATCTGCTGGGTCAATAACGTCGTCAATGTAACCACGTTCGGCGGCTGCATATGGGTTTGCGTACTTCTCTGTGTATTCAGCAATCAGTTCTGCACGTCGCGCAACAGGGTCTGCTGCTTGTTGCAGTTCTCGCTTGTACACAATCTCTACTGCACCTTGTGGTCCCATAACTGCAAGTTCTGCAGTAGGCCATGCGTATGCAAGGTCTGCACCGATGGACTTTGAGTTCATCACCACGTACGCACCGCCATAGGCCTTACGAGTAATGATCTGAATACGTGGAACTGTTGCTTCACAGAATGCGTACAACAACTTTGCGCCATGGCGAATAATGCCTTCGTGCTCTTGGTTGACGCCTGGCAAGAAGCCAGGTACGTCTACGAAAGTAAGCAGTGGAATATTGAATGCGTCGCAGGTACGTACAAAACGTGCTGCTTTTTCAGATGACTCAATGTCGAGAACACCAGCAAACGCCATTGGCTGGTTGCCCACTACGCCGACTGTTTTTCCTTCAACACGAGAGAAACCGCACACGATGCTCTTTGCCCAATGTGGGAAATACTCAAAGAATTCACCGTCGTCTACAACTTCACGAATGACTTTCTTCATGTCGTATGGCTGGTTCGGTGATGCAGGAAGAATGTCGCGCAGTGATTCACAGAGACGATCTGGATCATCAGCAGTTTCGACAAGCGGTGCTTCTTCAAGGTTGTTTTGTGGAAGGAACGAAAGCAAGAAGCGCACATCGTCGAGACATGACTGTTCGTCATTAGAAACAAATGTTGCAACACCAGATTTCGAAGCGTGGCTCATTGCGCCACCAAGTTCCTCCAATGTCACGTCTTCACCAGTAACTGTCTTTACAACGTCTGGGCCAGTAATGAACATGTGGCTTGATTCGCGCACCATGAAAATGAAGTCGGTCATTGCTGGTGAATACACAGCGCCACCAGCACATGGTCCGAGAATGACAGAAATTTGTGGAACAACACCAGAGGACTGCACGTTGCGATAAAAGATGCCGCCGTATGAAGCAAGCGAAACAACACCTTCTTGAATACGAGCACCAGCGCCGTCGTTCAAACCAATTACGGGTGCACCAACTTTGAGTGCAAGGTCCATCAACTTATGAATCTTCTCGGCGAACACTTCACCAAGCGCTCCGCCGAACACGGTGAAGTCTTGACTGAAAAGGAAAACTTTGCGACCTTCGATGGTGCCCCAACCGGTGATAACGCCGTCTGTGTATGGGCGCTCTTCTAGGCCTGCAGCATGAGCACGGTGGCGAGCCAACATGTCGAGTTCGTGGAAAGAGCCTGGGTCGCAGAGGTAGTCGATGCGCTCGCGGGCCAACAATTTTCCCTTGCCCTTGTGGCGCTCCACGGAGCGCGGGCTTCCGGCGTTGATCGCCTGCTGCTGACGGTCCCGAAGGTCGTCAATTTTGTTCTGCATCGAAGAGCCAGAGGTATCAGTCACCTGCGAAACGCTAGTGCCCATTGAGGGCTTCTGCCTATCTGATGGGCGAAACGGGGTGAAATGCCGTTATCCGGGTGGGAGCGTAGTGACCACCGGGGCCACTGGCACCGAAGGCGCGACAGTGGGCGGCACGGTAGGAGCAATAGTTGGCGCGATGGTGGGAGCCATGGTGGGGGGCACCGTGGTCGGTGGGGTTGTGGTGGAGCCCACTTTCAATCCTTGTTGGGGAAGCGTGGTCACCGTGGTGCCGTCGGCAATCACAAATGTGGTGGTGAGTGGTTCGAGGTCTCCGGTGGTGGTGACACCTGTGATGGTGGCGGTCCACACGCCTGGTGCCTTGAAGTTCATTCCAGCTTCTTCAGTGGTGAGTGCACCACCTGGACGAGTGATGGGAACAAACAATGTGTACCCAGGGAAGTTTGGATTTTCCGGTGTGAACTTAATGGTGAAGTTTTGAATTCGTTCCGGACCAAAGAGTTCTACAAGAACTTTGTTGGCGCCAACGTTGCCTGGTGTGATGGACAACCGAACGTGAAAGTCATCCTTTCCTTCAAGGTCTTGCACGATTGCGTATTCAACAACTGGCCCACGATCACGCAACAAAATATATGGTGGCCGCATTGACAGCATCCACGATGACAATGCAAGAACAATGATGCTGATGGAAAGTTCAAGACCAACTGGTCGTTTCAAACGATAGACAACTTTTTCGTTCAGCGAGTTTGCTCGTTGCATTCCGCGCATAACGAATTGTCGAATGACTGCGCTTACAAACAGCAGTGCGCCGACGATGAGTATTTTCAAAAGTACAACTCGACCGTGACCACTATTGATGAGACTCAGACCGTCGAGACGCCACACTTGTGCAAAGCCAGTGAGAACAATGCCAATGGTGAGTGGAGTATTGCTGCGACTCCATGTGCGCAATGCGTGCACAAGATCGATGTCGCCTGGACCATGCAAAACAACGCGCCAAATAAGGGCGATTCCACCTACCCATACAGAGATCAGGGCCATGTGTGCAATAGCGAGAACAATGCCGATGATCACGGCGCGTCCCGTTGCTCTATCGAAACCGTAAGTCAACATTGTGATACTGAGAGAGCCAATGACAACAGCATTTAGTGATGGAACGAAAATACGTTCTGTAATCCACGTGAGGCTGCCTAACACTGCGATGCATACAAGTCGCAAGATAACTGCATTGCCTTCTTTGGTGCCGAACAATGGTCCCCACGAAGTAGGTGACAATGAAGATCCGATTCCAGTGGATCCTTCTTGTGCGTTCATTGCTGCAGCAACAAAATATGTAGAGACAAAGGCGAGTATTGAAATCTGTCGGAAATATTTTTCAGTAATCGGGTACTCAACTCCCTCTGGCCACATCAGACGAATGAAAACAATTCCGCCAAACAATGCAGCGACAAAAAAGAAAGCAATCCATCGGAACAATCCGAGTGGGCCACCAACACGTGGCGTGCTGGTTGCAGTCTCACCATCGGTAGGAATACTGGTGTCTGTTCCGCCAGGTGTTGTGCCTGGCACTGTGGTGGTGGCTTGAGTTTGTGCAGTGAAACTAAATGTGCCGGTGCTGGTGTCGGGCAGCGACCAACTAACAACACATTTCCCATTTGGTGGAGCTTGGGTGAGAGCAGCCGACACGGTGACTCCGTCGGCTGACAGTGCTGGTGGTCCAAGGTTCACCAATTGTGATTCACAGGAAAGCGAGAGCCCCATTTTCCCTACGGCGTCAGCGCCTCCCAAGGGAAGTGTGAACTTCAATTGAATCTGGGTGGGGGCAAGATCAATGACTTCGCCAGCCGCTGGGCTGGAACTGGCGAGGGTGTTGTCGCCGGCTGCCGAGGCAGGCCCCGCCCCAATGGCGAGGAACGCGATGAGCGCGAGCAGGAATGTGGGTAGGCGACGCATGAGGTAAGGAAACGGTAGCCAAGGAATGACCGCCGGGGGTGTTTCACCTTCGCACACGCAGGGCGGCGATGCACCTCATTGGTAGGGTCGCTCCGATGGCTACGCAGTCCCTGTATCGACGATTCCGACCTCGGAAGTTCTCCGAGCTGTACGGGCAGGACCACGTGGTGCGTGCATTGCGTAATGCGGTCATCAACGGCCGTGAAGGCCAGGCCTACTTATTCTCAGGCCCGCGTGGAACCGGCAAGACCACCACCGCGCGCATCTTGGCCAAGGTTCTGAACTGTGAAAACCCCGTCGAGGGTGAGCCGTGCTGTGTATGTGATTCATGCAAAGCAGTAGAAGTTGGCACCAGTTACGACGTTCTGGAACTCGACGCTGCGAGCAACAACGGTGTTCAAGAAATTCGCGACATTATTGAAGCGGCTGCTCTCACTAGCCCTGGTCGACACCGAGTGTTTATTTTGGACGAAGTGCACATGCTTACTCGCGGTGCAGAAGCTGCGTTGCTAAAGACATTGGAAGAGCCGCCGGCACAAGTGGTGTTTGTTCTTGCAACTACAGACCCACAGAAAATTTCCGAAACGATTCGTAGTCGTGTTCAGCATTTGCAGTTTCATTTACTTCCCGTTGATGAACTGGAAAAGTATGTGCGTTTTGTTATCAAAGAAGCAGAACTCACGGTTGACGATGACGCAATCAACATTGTGTTGCGTCAAGGTGCGGGTAGTGCGCGTGACACATTGTCTGCCCTGGAACTTGTCGTCTCTGGTGGGGGCGAACCTGAAGAAGCAATGCACACTGAAGACATTGTGCGCGCCATCATTGAACGTGATCATGCAGCAGCACTTGCCGCAGTTGCTCGCGCCATGCAACAAGGTCGCGACCCACACACGTTTGCAGAAGATGTAGTGCGCACTATGCGCGACTGTTTCTTGTCGCTTATGTCTCCCGAACTAGTGCAGTTACCAGATTCACGCATTGCAGAACTCAATACGTATGCCCGTGATATGGGTGTACAACGAATTGTGCGTGTGATGGAAACTCTCGGCACCACCATGGTGGAAATGCGCCATGCACCAGATGCACGTTTGTTGTTAGAAGTAGCAGTGGTGCAATTGTCGTCACCAATTCTCGACAACAGCACAGAAAACTTGCTTGCGCGCGTGGGTCAACTTGAAGAAGCTGTCAAAGTGTTGCGTGAAAAAGGTATTGCTGCTGCAGCGCCACAAGCACCAGTGAACCCCACAACTGGCCGAGCCAAAATTGGTGGTCACGCAACTGGTGGCACCGAGCGCCCAGCCCCCGAGGCTCCAGTGCCGGCACAAGCCGCACCCGTCGAGCCAGTACCTGCAGGCGAGTCGGCAAATACTTCGGAGATTCCAGTTCCACCCGCTCAGAGTGCACCAGTCGTTACTGATGCGCCCGCAACTACTGGCGTTGATCCTGCACAAGCATGGCCACAAATTACGGATGCAATGCGCGGTATTGCCAAAGCAATCTTTAAACCAGCAGTCATTGAATCTGTTGAAGGCAAGAAGATTGTCATTCGTCTGCCAAACAACACACCAGTGAAACGCGCACAAGAACAAGTAGCCACGGTTGTTGCTGCAATTAAGCAAGTGTGTGGCACTACATATGCAGTCACTTTGGTGCAGGCAGACCCCACAAGCCCCACCGGCATGAAGCGCCCAGTCATTGCTGAAGTCGACGAGACCGAAACAAAGACAATTGATGTTGTCGTTGCTGAAGATCCGTATGCAGAGATTGACCTTTCGGAAACAATTGCTGTAGATAACGCAATCGATCCAATGCTTGAAGCACTTACCTCTTCATTTCCGCAAGGTGTCATCATGGATGAAACCCCTGCGGCGGAACCCCCTCCAGCGCCGAAGTCACCACGCGGTCGGAAATAATTCATGGCGTCTCCCTACACGCCTCCAGTTCAGTTACTGATTGATGAACTCGGTCGCTTGCCTGGCATTGGGCCACGTAGCGCGCAACGTTTAGCGCTTCACATCATTAAGTCCGACGAACACGATGTCACTCGACTTGCCCAAGCATTAGTCGACGCAAAGCAACGAGTGAAGTTTTGCTCAGTGTGTTTCAATCTCACCGATTCTGAGTTGTGCAACATCTGTTCCGACACCAAGCGCAACTCGTCCATTGTGTGTGTTGTTGAAGATTCGCGCGACGTTGTTGCCATTGAACGAACAGGCGAATTTCGTGGTCGGTATCACGTACTGCTTGGTCTGTTAGATCCGCTTCAAGGTGTGAACCCAGAACATCTCAAAGTGCGCGAGTTGTTAACACGTATCAAGCCTGAAGAAATCTCTGAAGTTGTGGTGTGCACAAGCAACAACACCGAAGGTGACATTACGGCGATGTACTTGGCTCGTTTGTTGTCGCCCGTTGGCGTAGAGGTATCTCGCTTGGCAAGCGGTCTGCCAGTAGGTGGCGATATTGAATTCGCCGACGAAGTCACGTTGGGCCGCGCGTTTGGTAATCGCCAACGCATGGAAGCCTAAGAAGTAACTTCGCCCGACTTGTGGGCCGATACTTTTTGAGCATGGTAGATACCGGTGTGGCCACTTGTTGCATACGCCGCAACACATGCAACAGCAAAAAGCATCGCACCACCACCACCAAATAACTCGATACCAATAAGGGCGCACGCCAGCGGTGTGTTCGTTGCCCCCGCAAGAACTGCAACCGCGCCAACAATTGCAAAAACGGCAATGTTGCCCCCAACGAAACTGCCAAAAGTTGCACCGGCCAACGCACCCGTTGTGAGTAACGGAATTACTTCTCCACCGACGAAACCTGTACCGATAGTGATGGCAGTAAGTAGAAGTTTCACTTCGAAGTGACCAGATGTTGCGCCGTTCATTGCGCTCAACATGAGTGGGAAGGAAAAGCCTTGGTAATCGCGCCAGCCACATGCTGTGATGAGTACGAGCAAGATGATTCCGCCGATGAGTGGTCGAGCCGGATACCACGCAACATGTTTCTTCATCAGGCCACGAATGAATTGAGTAAGTCGCACGAATGTCAGTGCGATGAGTCCGGCAACTAATCCGAACAATGAGATTTGCCACGCGATAGTGGGGGACCATGTCACATCTGGAATTTGTGGGTAGATGGTGTAGTTAACTCCGAGACCACGAACAACTGCGTGACCTACAAAACTCGCGACGAACGCCGGCACTAAGGCCTCGTAGCGAATACGCCCAACGCGTTGAACTTCAAGTGCGAACACTGCGCCTGCAATGGGAACTCCGGCAATGGAACCAAAACCACCAGCGATTGCTGTGATGAGCATGAGTGATCTATCTCCAGGGTTTAGACCAAGTCGCTTGCTGATGGGGTCTGTTGCTCCTGCGGCAATTTGTAACGCAGCGCCTTCACGACCTGTGGAGCCACCAGCAAGGTGAGAGATAACACTTGTCATGAATACGAGTGGAGCTATTCGAAAGGGAACCCATTCGGAATGAGAGTGGATCTCGTCGATGAGCAAATTGCTGCCGCGTTCAAGACCACGACCCAGGTAGTGATACGAGGCACCAACGATTAGGCCCGCTATTGGCAATGTCCAGATGAACCATGACTTGTCCACGCGTGTGTTTGTAGACCACGTCAGTGACTCAATGAACGCTGCCGAGAGAAGGCCGGAAATAACGCCGACCACAATTGCAAAAGCCACCCACCGTGCAACATGAAGTGCACGAGTGAGTGGCTCTTGGAACATGTAGTTCTTAAACGGTGCGAACGATGATTGCGTCGCCTTGTCCGCCGCCGCCGCACAATGCTGCTGCACCTACACCGCCACCACGACGATGAAGTTCGTGCAAGATGGTGAGAGCAAGACGGTTACCGCTCATGCCGATTGGGTGACCCAATGCAATAGCGCCACCGTTTACGTTGACGATGTCGTCGGAGATTCCGAGTTCACGCATAGATGCGATACCAACTGCTGCGAATGCTTCGTTCAATTCGAACAAGTCAACATCGCCAACTTTCATGCCAACACGATCAAGTGCCTTCATGATGGAGCGACTTGGCTGATGAAGAAGAGAAGCGTTGTCTGGGCCAGCAACCATGCCGTATGAAACAACTTCGCCGAGTGGCTTGATGCCGCGAGCCTCAGCTGCTTTTTTGCTCATCATGACAACTGCAGAACCGCCGTCAGAAATCTGACTTGCGTTTGCAGCAGTGATTGTTCCTTCTTTGTCGAATGCTGGCTTCAATCCACCGAGTGAATCCATTGTTGTGTCTGCGCGAACACCTTCGTCGTTCTTCACCATGACAGGGTCACCCTTGCGCTGTGGAACTGCAACTTCAACAATTTCATCTGCAAGGCGACCAGCTGCAATTGCTGCTGCTGCGCGAACGTTGCTCTTCATTGCAAGGTCGTCTTGTTCTTGACGACTGATCTTGCCGTCGGTGTAACGGTCGGTACCAAGGCCCATGAGGCACGCATCGAATGCACACCACAAACCGTCACGAACAATTGCGTCTTGAAGTTCTGTGTTGCCGTAACGGAAACCACCACGTGCACCCTGTGCAAGATATGGCGCGTTGGTCATGCTTTCCATGCCACCCGCAATCACAATGTCTGCTTCACCGGAAGCGATCATTTGGTCTGCAAGATAAATGGAGTTCAAACCTGACAAGCACACCTTGTTGATGTTGATGGAAGGAATATTCATCGGGATGCCACCCTTTGAAGCTGCTTGACGTGCAGGTACTTGACCCTGACCAGCCATGAGAACTTGACCCATGATGACGTGCTCTACGTCTTCTGGCTTGACGCCTGCGCGCTCGAGGGCTGCCTTGATGGCAAAACCACCGAGGTCTGCTGCGCTGAATGAAGAAAGTGCACCACTCATTTTTCCAATGGGTGTGCGTGCTCCTGCGACGATGTATGAACCGGCCATTTGTATCTCCGTGAAATCGGACACCCTGATGGGTGTTGGTGGAATCAGGCTAGGAGATGAATCACGGAAATTCGCTATCGTCATTTGAATGGAACACATCCTTCAGGCCATTCTCAATGGCGCCACTGGCGATGAAATCGCCGCTTTGCCATTGCCCGACACTTACCGAGCAGCCATTGTTCGTAAGGAAGAACAGACAATGTGGGAAGGAGTCCCTAGCAATGAGAAGGACCCTCGCAAGAGCATCCACATCAGTCAGGTTCCCGTTCCAGAAATTGCTCCCGACGAAGTAGTGGTCGCCGTGATGGCATCGTCCATCAACTTCAACACAGTGTGGACCAGCATTTTCGAGCCCATCAGTACCTTCGGCGCCCTCGCTCGACTCGGTCGCGAAAGCACTTGGGCGAAGCGTCACGATCTTGATTACCACGTGTTGGGTTCAGACGCATCGGGTGTTGTTCTTCGCGTAGGTAGCGCAGTGCGTAACTGGAAGCCTGGCGACAAGATCACCGTTCATTGCAACCATGTGGACGATCAAGATCCTTCATCACATAGCGATTCCATGATGGGCTCGAACCAGCGCATCTGGGGTTACGAAACTAACTTTGGTGGTCTTGCAGATCTTGCAGTGGTGAAAGCAAACCAACTCATGCCAAAACCTGCGCATCTCACATGGGAAGAAGCAGCAGTAAGTGCACTATGTAACTCCACTAGTTATCGCATGCTTGTTTCGCCAAACGGCGCAAACATGAAACAAGGCGATGTAGTTCTTATCTGGGGAGCATCTGGCGGCATCGGTTCGTACGCAGTGCAGTATGTCCTTAACGGTGGAGGCATTCCTGTTGCAGTGGTGTCTTCAGAAGAGAAGGAAGCCATTCTTCGTGAGATGGGTTGTGAGCACATCATCAACCGTAAGAAGGCCAACTATCAGTTCTTCAAAGAAGATGGTTCACACAACGAACAAGAATGGCGTCGCTTTGGTGGAGACATTCGTGGCCTTGTCGGGGAAGATCCGGACATCGTTTTCGAGCACCCAGGTCGCAGCACATTTGCTGCATCTATATATGTTGTGAAAAAGGGTGGCACCGTTGTTACGTGTGCTGCAACCAGTGGCTTCATGATGGAGTTCGACAACCGTCACTTCTGGATGCGTTTGAAGAAACTTGTTGGTTCGCACTTTGCTAACTACAAAGAGGCATACGAAGCAAACCGTTTGATTTCAAAGGGAATGATTCATCCAGTGATGTCTCAAGTGTTCACACTTGAGCAAACCGGCGAAGCGTCGTACCAAGTTCATAACAACATGCACGAAGGAAAACTTGGTGTTTTGTGCCTTTCACCTGAAGAAGGTCTTGGCGTAGACGACCAGGAGTTACGAGCAAAGGTGGCAGACAAGCTCACCTGGTTCCGTCGCTAAGAAAGAGCAGAAAATGATTCTCACTGAAATAGATCACGTTGCAATCGCTGTTCGCGATCTTGAAGCAGCAATCAAGTATTACCAAGATGCTTTCGGTGCAACTGTTGACCATCGCGAAGTTGTGGAGAGCGACGGCGTAGAAGAGGCGCTATTGAAAGTGGCCGAGAGCTATGTGCAGTTGTTGACACCAACGAACCCAGATTCTCCAGTTGCGAAGGCAATTGAGAAGCGTGGTGAAGGTTTGCACCACATCGGATATCGCGTGAACAATTGTGCAGAAGCCTTGGCTTCCATGATTGCCGCCGGTGCAACGCCGATTGATAAAGCACCACGACCTGGTAGCCGCGGCACCACAGTTGCTTTCATTCATCCGAAGGGCAGCTTCGGAACTCTTATTGAACTCGTTCAGGAATAAGCCTTTACTTCGCGACTAGCAATTTGATTGCAGAGTGGTTACACACTGTGCGTGCAAATTCTGGTGTGGCTATTAGTTGGTCTTTTTCTCGGGTACGTTGTCTCGCGCTCTGCGCGTCGTGAGATTCACCGCTTACGTGCAGTAGGCCATACATATGGTGAGCACCATCTGGCAGATGCATCGTGGTCCACGTTTGTTCACTGTGTGATCTGCGCAGCGTTATTCAGTTTCGTTGTAGCTCACTCTGGGACTTTCGAAGATCAAGCAATCATGGCTCTGTTAGTAGTCGGTGGATTGTGGTTTGCGATTGTCGACATTGATACACACGTCATACCGTTTCATGCAGTGGTGAAGTTTGCGCTCGGCTCGTGTGTGTTTTTTGGGGGCACTATTGGAAACGATGTGCAATTGCTCAAACAGGTGTGCATCGGCGTAGTCACTACGTGGGCATTGTTGTTTCTTGTGCGTGTTCTCTCACGGGGAGACATGGGTGGTGGCGATGTCTCTCTCGGTGCATGTCTGGGTTTGTATTTGGGGTGGGCGAGTTCAACTGCGGTGTACGTGGCTCTGCTTGTTTCGTTCGTGGTCGGAGGTGGCGTAGCACTGACCTTGATGGCACTGGGAAAGGCAGATCGTCATACGCATTTCCCATTTGGCCCTTGTCTAATCGTTGGTTCTCTGTTCGCCGTTCTACGATGAGGGAAACTACACGGAGGTACCTCATGTCTGAATTTTCAGGAATGGTTGCAATTGTCACTGGATCATCGAGCGGAATTGGTGAACGCACTGCACAACGTTTGGCAGAACTTGGCGCACATGTTGTGGTGAACTCTGCCAGTTCAGTTGAGGCTGGCCAGAAAGTTGCTGACTCATTGCCAAATGGTGCTATCTACGTACAAGCAGACATCAGTGATAAAGCACAGTGCCAAAAACTTATTGATACAACAATTGCGAAGTTTGGCAAATTGGATGTGTTGGTAAACAATGCCGGCTGGACAACATTGGTTCCCCATGCAGATCTCGAAGCATTGACAGACGAGATCTTTGAAAAAACTTTTAACGTGAACGTGATGGGTACTTGGCAGTTGACGAAGATGGCAATGCCACACTTGTTGAAATCGCAAGATGGAAACGTTGTCAACATCACATCAGTTGCAGGCGTACGCCCCATGGGTTCTTCCATTGCGTACTCCATGACTAAGGCAGCGCTGAATCAGATGACGCGTCTCATGGCCAAGAGCCATGGCCCTGTGCGCCATAACGCCGTTGCACCTGGATTAGTAGAAACACCGTGGACACAAGATTGGGCAACACAACATGCGGGTGTTGCTGCGATTGCTCCACTCAAGCGGTCTGCGACACCAGACGATTGTGCAGAGGCAGTACTTGCGTTCTTGCGCAACAAGTATGTGACTGGTCAAATTTTTGTTGTTGACGGCGGATTAACGCAAGTCAGCTAACTATTTGCGTTGGCCACGAAATGGCTGCACACCGCCAACTGGGACCGTACCAAGACGTCCACGCTGGTAATCATCGAATGCTTGTTGCAGTTCTTCACGTGTATTCATTACGAATGGACCGTATTGCTCAACAGGTTCACCGATGGGTTGACCACCAAGCAAAATCACGTCGAGTGCTTCATGTGCTGACGCTTCCAATGTGATGGTGTCGCCAGTGCCGAACACTGCTGTTTGGCCAACCACAAATGAATGATGGTCGATACCAACAAAGCCAGAACCTTTCACCACATGTGCGAGTGCGTTGAACAAAGGATTCCATGGCAGCACCATGCGCGAGCCCGGAAGAATTGTTGCGTGTGCCATCACAATAGGTGTGCGAGTGGAACCGGGGCCGGTAATCCCAGCGATGTCACCGGCAATGAGACGGACCAATGTTCCGGCATCAGGTGTTGTAAATAGCTTCACCAAATCTGCGTCAAGGTTTTGATACGCGGGTGAAATCATTTTTTGTTTTGCAGGCAAGTTGACCCACAACTGCAAGCCATGAAAGAGGCCACCGCTCACTACCAATTGTTCGGGAGGAGTTTCGATGTGCAAGATGCCACCACCTGCTGTCATCCACTGTGTCGAGCCATCTTGAATGATTCCGCCACCACCATGGGAGTCTTGGTGAATGAATGCGCCATCCATGATGTACGTAACAGTTTCGAACCCGCGGTGCGGGTGCCAGTCTGTGCCACGCGCTTCATAGGGCGGATATTCAACCGAGCCCATTTGATCCATCATGATGAACGGGTCGAGTACTTCTTTTGCAATGCCTGCAAAGGCGCGGCGAACAGGGAACCCCTCGCCTTCGAAACCGCTCGGGGCAGTGGTGAGTGAAATCAATGGACGGTCATGGGCTTCGATTGTTGGGGCCTCAATACGAGGAAGCGTCAGAGTGTCGGCTGTTACTGCAGGCATGGGGGTCCTTTCGAGACATCTCTCATGTAGTTGCGCGCGCAACTAGTTATGGAGAATGGTAATGGTATTGGCATTTCGTGCCTTTCCCACTAACCCTGCGATACTGAATCAGCATGATTGTTCACCTCATCGACGGTACCTACGAGCTGTATCGGCAGCACTTCGGCCAAGCAGTTCGCCACAGCACTCCACCACCATTGGCTGCGACGCGCGGCGTGGTTCAGTCGACCTTGCAACTACTCGCCGGCGGTGCTACTCATATCGCAGTATCGGTTGACCATGTCATCGAAAGTTTTCGTAATGACTTGTATGACGGTTATAAAACGTCAGACGGAATGGAAGAAGACATTCTGGAGCAGTTGCCAATAATGGAAGACGCATTGCGCGCACTTGGCGTTGCAGTGTGGCCAATGGTGAAATATGAAGCCGACGACGGTCTCGCTGCTGGTGCGCTTATTGCTTCGTTAGATCCGCGAGTTGACCAAGTACAGATGTTGACGCCCGATAAAGACTTAGGCCAATGCGTGAGCGGCAATCATGTTGTGCAGTATGACCGGCGTAACGATCTCATCATTAATGAACAAGCAGTGATTGAAAAGTTTGGTGTGGGCCCCGCGAGCATTGCCGATTGGCTCGGACTGGTGGGCGACACTGCAGATGGTTTTCCTGGCCTTCCCGGGTGGGGAGCAAAGAGCGCTGCTTCAGTCTTGGCAAAGTATCTGCATATCGAAAACATTCCAGATGATGAAGCTCAGTGGGCTGCTGATGGTGTTGTTGTGCGTGGCGCTGCGAAGTTGGCAGCAACATTGCGCGAGAAGCGCGAACTGGCCAATCTTTTCAAAGTGGTGGCCACAGTGGTAACAAACGTAGAAGACGATGTGCAGTTAGGCAGCGTGGATGATTGGGAATGGCGCGGCCCTACAAAAGAGCTAGCCCACTTTGGTCAGTTGCTTGGAATGTCGGACTTAGTTGAGCGCACAGAGCGCGCCATGGTCGGCCGTAACTAAGCGTTATTTCGCTACGGCAGGTTTGGCACGAACCGTGTACTTCAACGTGCGCGGCTTCACTTTCGTTTTGTCTGCACGAGACTTTGTTCCAGTGGTTGCCCACAGGCGGGTCCACTTGCCCGTTGCACTTAATTTTGTTGTGCCGGCTTTTAGTGCGGTGACAAGTGGCTTAGGAAGAATGCACGCTTTCTTGGGTGTGTACCACTTCCATTTTGCAGTCTTGGCTTTCTTTGTGGAACCAAATGCTGCGTAAGCACACTTGTATTTCTTTGTCTTTGCACCGTCTTTGTATGAGGCAGAGATTGTCATCTTGATCTTGCCGGCGTAGTTCTTCATACGAATCTTTGGCTTGATGCCATTCTTTTTGTCGACAGTGAATCCGAACTCATTAGTGATGATGATGTTGCCCGGGATCACGCTTGGCCAGAAACCTTCTGTGAATGCATCAGTTTCAGAATCGGTTGCTGGTTCTACATCCCAGGAAGCAGTGTTACTTGTGGTTGATGATGTACTCGAAGATCCACTAGACGCGGCAGGTAATACGGTCACCGCTGCAGATGCAGCACTAGGAACGGAGTCCGCATACACTCCGACCCTCTTGCCTACGGCTGTGAACGTATATGCAGTACCACCTGTTAATCCTGTGATGGTGCATGATCCTGAGTCGCCAGTGATTGTGCATGTCGCGCCGCCAGGTGACGCAGTGACGAGGTAGGAACGAGGCGTGAAGGAGCCTGGTTTTGCAACTGTGATTGTTGCGCTTCCTACACCAGGTTCGACAGTTGGCGCACTGGGAGCACTCGCCGCGACAACATTGTTTCGTACTGAATGGGGGCCGAATGATGTGGCGTCTGCACCTGCTGGAGTTTGAATTGCTTCATTTGTTGCTGCCGCATCGGGCGTCGGAGCAACATAGCTCACGGTGATTACCGACCCGGGGCGAATTTGCTTAGCCAAATTCAATTTCATCTGATAGCAGGAAGTTGGACACCCTGGTCCGTACTGCACTGAGGTCACCGAAATAGGTTGGGTATCAACCAAGACAGAGAAGCTGCCAACATTTGGCAAAGTCCCACCCAAAGATCCGCCAGGTCCATTGCCAAGCGCATTACTGAATTCAATGGCGAGACCATCGGATGAGGTGTCCCCTGTGGTGTCGAAGACCGGTGCTGGAACGACATACGCCCTCACCGAGTCAAGATTTAGAGGCATTGGTCCAGCGACTAAACCCACAGAGACGAGGGTGGCGATGAGTACGAGATGGGAGCGGGACCTGATGGTTTTCAACACCTAAGTATCATAGGGTGTGGATAAGTTCCTTAGAAGCCTCTGATAGCCCGACAATCCCTGCTACTCGGATTCCTCGATGATGTCGGGAAACTCTTCACCCTCTTCTTGGCGGGGCAAGAGAGCCGCAAGGGCGGTAATGGCTTTGGGGAGATCATGATCTCGCAATGGCCCTTGCACTGCAGCAGTTGCTACTGCTGGGTCGAGTTGCAATGAGGGTGCCCAACGCACTTCAAACACGCGGTGCTTTGGGTCTACACAAAACACCAAAGATGCTTGTGTGAGTCGAGCAGCAATCTTGTCGGCTGCGCGATTGGGGTGGCGACCTAAGTTGCCAACGCGCACCACAATTTGGTGCCCAGATGTTGTCTCGGCTGTATCAATTGCCTCAGCAATCAAATGAGCATTGTCTTTCCACCACTGAACCATTACCAACTCCCACTCGCTCCGCCGCCACTGAAACCGCCTCCGCCGCCTCCGCCGAACCCTCCGCCGCCGAACCCGCCGCGATGACCGCCAAATCCGCCGCCATAGATGGTGCCTGCACCGAACGGTCCGAAGACACCACCACCGCGGATTTTGCCAAGTGCCGCAAGAGTGAGGAATAACAAAATAAGTCCGAAGAACAAAACAATGCTGAAAATGGACTCCGCCGTAGATGGCTCATCATCGGAAGTTACTGGAGTGACGGGTTGTAGGGGAATGTCTGCTCCACCCCATACTTGCATCACTGCACGAGCACCGTCACGCACTGCTCCATCGACGTCGTCCGCGCGCAAACGGGGAAGCATGACGGAGTCAACTATGCGACCGGCTGCAACGTCGGTGAGATCACCTTCAACACCACTGCCAACTTCAATACGCAACGTGCGATCTTCTAATGCAATCAAGATAAGGACGCCGTTGTCTTTGCCCTTTTCACCGATACCCCACGAGCGTGCAAGATCGATGGAGTAGTTCTCAAGAGTTGCATTGCCTGTGGACTTGACCACTGCAACTGCAACTTGAGGACCACCGGATTGCTGAAACGTGTTCAGTTCACTATTGATTTGTGTTTGAACATCACTAGAGACGCTTCCAGTTGTGTCTACAACTGGTGCCGTGAATTCGGGCAGTGATGCAGTTGTAGAAGAGCATCCGAGAAAGATGACGCTAAACAATGCCAAAGCAAAGAAAGATTTTTTAGCCACCTGGATTGAGATCCACACTTGGGGCTACGTCTGCACCGGAGACGGCTTCAAAGAGGGCTCGTTTTTCAAAACCAAACATTGCGGCAACGATAGAACGAGGGAAACGTCGAACAGCACTATTGAAATCAGTAACTGTTTCGTTGTACGAACGGCGCGCTTGCGCCACTCGATTTTCTGTACCTTCTAGTTGCACTTGCAGATCACGCACGTTTTGCAAACTGGCGACCTGCGGGTAGTTCTCAACAACAACGAGCAAGCGAGACAACGCACCTTCTAGTTCGCCGGCAGCGGCTACGCGCTCATCGCCCGTTCCTGCGCTTGCGTACTTTGTTCGAGCTTCGGTGACTTTGCCGATGATTTCGCGCTCTTGTTCGAGAGCGCCTTCAACTGATTTCACGAGATTGGGAATGAGGTCGAAGCGTCGTTGCAACTGCACATCAAGGTCTGCAGCTGACTGATCAACTTTCAGTTCACGATTTACAAGTCCGTTGTACGAGCTAGTGAAAACAATGACGATGAGAACAACAATTCCCACAGTGATTGCGACGGGGGCAAACCATTTATTTTTTGACATATCGTCCCTAAAGATTCTGTTCAAGCTTGCCCATGGACAGTGAAGTGACGGCCAGGCGACCTGCGGCGCACGACCAATTCCGTGTGGAGGCTGCTTCCGTCAGGACCTGACCTGGTTTACGGGCAGTCGTCGCACAGGACCCGACCGCCACCTCACCACCCACGGGCGAACCCGAAACTGTTGAGGATTACAGGTTACAAGCCAGTTAGCCTGACGACCCGTAGTTGTTGCAAAACAGCCACCTGGAAGAGTGCGAGAGCGGCCGAACCGGCACGCTTGGAAAGCGTGTGAAGTGAAAGCTTCCGTGGGTTCGAATCCCACCTCTTCCGCCATGACAGTTCAAACGTCAGCTTTTATAGATGCCATGCGGGTTGCTTTGGACGAAGCACGTCTTGCCTCTGCCGCAGGCGACGTTCCCGTGGGTGCCGTAGTAGTCCACGACGGAAAAATTATTGCTCAGCGTCACAACGAACGTGAAGCAAGCAATGACCCAACAGCGCATGCCGAAGTATTGGCGTTACGCGATGCGAGCCAAGTGCTGAATAGTTGGCGCCTCGATGAGTGCACGTTGGTAGTCACGCTTGAACCATGTGTGATGTGTGCAGGCGCAACACAGTCATCGCGTATTGGCCGACTTGTCTATGGTGCTGCAAACTTTGAAGCCGGTGCAACGGCCAGCTTGTACAACGTGATGAGCGACCCACGTCTGGGCCATAACCCGCCCGTGGAGCATGGTGTTCTTGCGGAAGAATCAGCAGCCTTGCTGAAAGAATTCTTCGCCTCTAAGCGTTTGTAGCGCCGATAACCTTTTTCATACGGAAGGGTGCCAGAGCGGCCGAATGGGACTGTCTCGAAAACAGTTGTGGTGTCAAAGCCACCGAGGGTTCAAATCCCTCTCCTTCCTCCAGTACGACCCAGCTTCGGCTGGGTCGTTTTTGTATCTCTGCGCACGTTGTATGCGCAAGACTGAGTACATGCAAATCACTCTTCGTCATCAGCCGGCATACTCAGTTGCCCGCGTGCAACTAGAACCCAATGAAGCACTTCAACTTGAGGCTGGCGCGATGGTCGCTATGTCTTCGGGAGTGGTACTCACTTCAAAAATGGAAGGTGGGTTTCTTAAGTCATTGTCACGCAGTGTGTTGGGTGGTGATTCTTTTTTCATATCAACTATCAGCGCAGGCCCAAATGGTGGATGGGTAGATCTTGCGCCCGGATTGCCAGGTGACATCATCACATTGCCGTCAACATCTGCAGAGCCATGGATGCTCACGCGTAGTTCATGGTTGGCAACCACAGTGGGCGTCACGCTCGATGCAAAGTGGGGTGGCTTCAAGAACCTGTTCGGAGGCGAAGGCGGTTTCTTGGTGTACGCCCAAGGTGACGGCGAAATTTTGTTGAACTGTTATGGAGCACTTGATATCTACGATCTTGCTGCGGGTGAGACATTGGTACTTGATTCTGGACACTTAGTCGCGATGAGTTCAAGTGTGAATCTGCAACTAAAGAAAGTTGCTTCAGGATGGATGAATACCATCAAGTCTGGAGAGGGTTTTGTGTTTGAAATCTCTGGGCCTGGTCGTGTGTACGCACAAACTCGGAACCCAACATGGTTCCGTCAGTTTGCACCCGCAGCACACAGCCACGGTGGTCGCTAGTTAGCAAGCTTTTTCGGCAAAATCAACTTCGGTTGTGATGAGGTAGTTGTCGACTGCTGAGACAACACAATTGTTTTCGCCATAACCCGTGTGACGGTTTGCTTCAACAATGATTAATCGTCCGTCCTCTAACTCTGTTGCCATTTTTCGCGAACTTGCTAATGGCGTAGCGGCATCACCAGTTGTGCCCACTACAACAATCGGGCCTGCACCAATACCGCTAATGCGAATACGCGGGTCTGGTTTAGCAGGCCAAAATACGCATCCGTATCCGCTTGCAAAACTGGTCCACAATCGGGGAGCGACAGTCTTGAACTTTGGCACCCATGAATCGGTTTCTTCAATTGTTTGTGGACCTGGATCATCTAAACAAAGGATTGCATTGAAAGCTTCGAGTTCATTTCCCCACGTACCATCAAAGTCTCGTTGGAAGTAATCGTCGTACATCTGCAACAACCCTGCGCCATCTCCCCGTTGCGCGTCATTGAGTGCCGTGCTCAACGATTCCCAAAGACTTGACGAATACATTGCTTGTGAAACGGCAGTTAAAGCGACAGATAAATTGACTGGAGTTCGACCATTAGAAACAGTCAAAGGTTCTTTATCAATTGAAATCATTAATGCGTCAAAAGCTTCCTCTGCTTTACCGTTGTTGTGAAATGCGCATTCCTTGTCTGCAGAACATTGCTCAAGGTATTTCGTGAGCTCGTCTTCAAATCCTTTTGCCTGTTGCAGTCCACCTTCTATATAGCTAGCGGTGGGGTCTGAGGCTCCGTCTAGTACCGCTGCGCGAACTGTGGTGGGGAACATTGTTGCCCACGTCGCTCCGAGTTCACTTCCATATGAAAAACCGAAGTACGTGATCTTGTCTTCACCTAAAGCTGCTCGAATAGTGTCCATGTCGCGCGCTGTGGAGTTCGTGGAAATGTACGGAAGAATTTCGCCACTCTTCTTCTCACATGCGGCGGAGAAATCTCTCGTGCTACTGATGAGTTCTTCGCGTTGGGCATCAGATTCTGCAGTGGGATCAACGGCGAAGTATTTGTCGTAGTTGTCGACACAATCAACAGCGGGAGTGGAGTCTCCGGTACCGCGAGGGTCCCAGCCAACTACATCGAACACATCCGTTAGATCTGAACTGAGGTAGCCACTTGCATTTTTGGCAATGGTGGTGCCACCAAACCCAGGACCTCCGGGATTCACGAGCAAACTGCCGATGCGCTTCGTGCGAAATGTGGCGGGACGCTTCACCAACTTGAGCGAGAAAGAACCCTTCGACGGCTCGGAATAGTCATATGGAACCTTTAACCGTGAGCATTTCAAGCCATCACCGTCTTTTATTGGGCAATCAGCCCACTTGATTGTGCCTCCAACGGCGGGCTGGACCATGGTGCCGACTGGGCTTGTGGAATCAGATGTACCGGAACCGGTACCGGCGCAGGCGGTCAAAAAAACAACGAGTGCGCTACAGAGGGCAAGACGACGGAACACAATTACAGAGACTAGGCGCAGGTTCGGCCGTAGCCTCAACGGTGTGCGAATGGGTCCTCATATGTTTCTGCCAAGCGACGGAGAGGCGGTCAAAGGGGCGCGACTGAAGCGAGAATCCTTGCGTCGTGTCAAGGTTTTTGCTGCCCCATACAAGTGGGAAATCATCTGGTTCCTTTTAGCAATCTGTGTTTCAGCGTTGCTCGCCTTGGCCCCTCCATTGTTGTTCCGTGCCATCTTGGACACAGCAATTCCAAACGAAGATCGCAGCCTCATTACAACATTGGCGGTAGTGGTCGTTTTTGCAGCAATTGGGGATGCCGGTTTAGCAATTGTGCAACGTTGGCTGAGTTCACGTATTGGCGAAGGCCTCATTTATGACTTGCGTGTCGCATTATTCGACAAAGTGCAACAGATGCCTGTTGCATTCTTTACACGCACACAAACCGGTGCACTCACGAGCCGCCTCAACAATGATGTTGTTGGTGCGCAGAACGCGGTGACATCAACCCTTGGCAGCGTTGTGTCAAATGTTGTTGTACTCGTCACAACACTTGTGGCCATGATTGCGCTCGAGTGGAAACTCACTCTGTTGTCTCTAGTTGTATTGCCAGTTTTTGTGGCGCCTGCAAAACGTGTTGGACTTCGACTTGGGCTCATTGCACGTGAACAGATGGATCTGAATGCACAAATGAATACACAGATGAACGAACGCTTTAATGTGTCTGGTGCAATTGTGGTGAAACTATTTGGTCGTCGCGATCGCGAAGTATCTGTGTTTTCCAAACGCGCAGCAGGTGTGCGTGACACGGGAATAAAAGCGGCTTTATATGGCCGTGTATTTTTCGTTGCACTGGGTTTGGTTGGCGCTATGGGAGCCGCTGCTATTTACGGCGTTGGTGCGCATCTTGTTGTATCTGGAGGCATCTCTGCTGGCACGCTTGTTGCAATGGCTGCGTTTGTACAACGTATTTATCAGCCACTCACTGGTCTCACTAACGCGCGCGTAGACCTCATGACTGCGTTTGTATCTTTCGATCGAGTATTTGAAGTGCTCGATGCGCCTGTCAACATCTTTGATCGCCCTGGCGCTTACGACTTGGTAGACCCACGTGGTGAAGTTGAATTCCGTAATGTGGTATTTCGTTATCCGCCGGCATCGGCAGTTTCAGTTGCCACTCTTGAGTTACCGGGTGCGCCATTAGGCGATGCCGATGTTGACGTATTGAAAGGCGTCTCGTTAAGGATTGCAGCTGGGTCCACAGTTGCCATCGTGGGCGCCAGTGGCTCAGGCAAGAGCACCATGGTTACATTGGTTCCACGTTTGTATGACGCAACAAACGGTGCAGTGTTAGTTGATGGTCACGATGTACGCCACCTCACCGGCGACTCGTTACATGATGCAATCGGAGTGGTGTCACAAGATCCGCATTTATTCCACGAATCAATCGAATCCAATCTTCGCTACGCAAAACCCGACGCCACAACCGAAGAAATAGTTGCCGCATGTAAGGCTGCTCGCATTCAAGAAACTATTGATGCGTTGCCCGATGGGTTAGCCACATTGGTTGGTGAGCGCGGGTACCGATTGTCAGGTGGCGAAAAACAGCGGCTGGCTATTGCGCGCATGTTGTTGAAGAACCCAGCCATCATGATTCTGGACGAAGCCACTAGCCACCTCGATAATGAAAATGAGTCTCTGGTGCAAGAGGCTCTGGAGTCGGCCTTGCATGGACGCACCGCATTGGTGATTGCTCATCGCCTTTCCACTATTCGCGATGCTGATCTAATTGTGGTTCTTGATGACGGTCGCATCATGGAACAAGGCACGCACGACGATTTGATGGCCCTCGATGGAATGTATGCCTCGCAAGTTCGTGCTGGTGGTTCATTCGGGCTTGACGCAGCCAAAATCTAGACTGGTTACTTATGGCAAAGGAACCTGAACTTCTCAATGGCGTTCCTGCCTTTACCGTTACCCAATTTGCGGTCACTCTCAAAGGTGCCCTCAAGCAAATGTTTGCTGGCGGTGTTTGGTTAGAAGGCGAGATCGAGGGAATGAAGTCTCAGCCCCACGCCACTGGTCACTATTTCTCTCTCATCGATGGTGAAGGAAAAGACAAAGCAAAACTCGATGTCAAATTGTTTGCCAACAGCGGTGATCTCAAACGAGTGACAGCCAAATTGGCCACGCATGGTTTAGCTCTTCAAAACGGAATGCGCGTGCGCTTCTATTGCGATATCGATTTTTACGTTGTGCGTGGCGAATTGTCACTCATCATTAAAGATGTCGATACGCAATTTACTGTTGGTGACATTGCTGCGAAACGTGAAGAACTCATTCGTAAGTTAATAGAAAAGGGTGTCGACAAAATCAACAAACGTGTTGAAGTACCTCTCGTTCCTCTACGTCTCGGCATTATCTCAAGTAGTCAAGCAGCCGGGTACATCGACGCTCTCAAGCAACTAGAAGAATCGGGTATTGGCTTTCAGATCACGTTGTGTGATGTGAACGTGCAAGGCGAAGCTGCTGCATCCCAAGTAGTTGCCGCTATCCAGACTTTTTCTCGACGCCCAGATATTGACATCGTGATGATTATGCGCGGTGGAGGTTCAAAGGGAGACCTCGCCGCATTCGACGATGAAACAATGGCGTTAGCAATTTCACGTTGCACGCATCCGGTGTTCACTGGCATTGGCCACGAGATCGATACCAGCATCGCTGATCTTGTGGCACATACAGCTAGCAAAACACCAACAGCATGCGCGCAGACTGTAATTGCATATGTAGAAGAGTTCTACGGTGAGCTGTCAGAGGCTGCGCATTCGCTTCGCCAACTCACCGAATATGCACTTACTCGGTCTCGTGCACGTATTTCTATCGCTGTTGAACGACTGCGTACTCGTCCGCGAACAGCATTTGATCGCCAAGTTCAAAAACTTGAAATGCATGCTGCAGCCGTGAGATTGCTTGACCCCGCCATCACCATGGCTCGTGGGTGGAGCATCACACGCAATGTAAAAGGTGAAGTCGTTCGTTCCATTTCCGAAGTATCCCCAGGCGAAAAAGTCGTCACCACGCTTGCCGACGGCAGCGTGACCAGCACAGTAGAAGGAGTTGCCTAATGGCCACCAAGAAAATCATGACCGAAGAACCATCTGGCTATGCCGAAGCAATGCGCGAGGTAGAGACGATTCTTGGTGAACTCGACTCCAACAATGTTGATGTCGATGTGTTAGCTACAAAAGTACAACGTGCTTCGTATCTCATCTCGTGGTGCAAAGACCGTATTGCAGCAGCACAGCTCACGGTAGACACACTGGTGGCTGACCTTGGTGTCGACGAAGAGTATGGCGACGAAGATGAAGAAGAAGAAGAAGACGACGATTATGAAGATGACGAAGACGACGAATGAGTGATACCGCCGTGCTTCTCTCGCGAGTAAACGCGGAGTTGGCAGACGCCATTGAAGCGAACGCCAAACGATGGGGTGCATTGCAGTCCGACTTAGAAGTCATCTTCCAACACGTTGAATCGCTGGTATTGGGTGGCGGGAAACGCCTGCGCCCTCAATTTGCCCATTGGGGTTGGGTTGCTGCAGGTGGCGACCCTATGTCTCAGCAGTCACCGCGTATTGGGGCCGGCATTGAACTGCTTCATGCTGCTGCGCTATTTCATGATGATGTGATTGACGATGCCGCAACCCGACGCGGAGCAACTGCAACGCATCGCGCTCTTGCTGATCTTCATCACGCCCAACATTGGTCAGGCGAATCTCGACGCCATGGCGAAGGGTCGGCCGTTCTTATTGGTGATTTCACGTATGTGTTGTCCGACTCGCTGATGGACGAACTGTCTCCCGCAGCGCGAATTATCTGGCATGACCTTCGAATGGAAATGAATATTGGTCAGTATCTCGACGTTCTCGGGTCAGCTCGTCGCACCAGAGACTTGCATGAAGCTGAACTTATTTGCCGAATGAAGAGTGCAAAGTACACCATTGAACGCCCGTTACATTTGGGTGCTGTAGCAGCTGATGCACAACGTGGTGAGGCCCTGATGCCAATGTTTTCTACGTACGGACTGGCTGTGGGTGATGCATTTCAAATGCGCGATGACATTCTCGGCGCCTTTGGTGATTCTGAGGTCACTGGAAAACCTGTAGGTGGAGATTTCCGTGAAGGAAAACCAACTCCACTGCTCGCACGTGCTTGCGCAATGGGGAATAGCGAAGACCTTGTTGTATTAGAAAAAGTGGGTCGACCAGATCTCACTGATGCAGACGTCGCTCAAATTCAACAAGCAGTTAGAAACACCGGAGCCTTAGCAGCGATTGAACAACGCATTACGTCGCTCCACGATGAGGCTGTGCGTGCACTTAACAGATCGCAAATGCAAGGCGAATCATACGACGCACTCGTACACCTTGCAGATGTGGTTACTCAGCGAAATCTTTAGAGCGCTGCGTACACATCAAGTGCATCTTGCATGCTGATGTCGGTGATCACACCAGGTTCAGCAGCAATAGCTTCTACCCAAGGCGGTGTCACTTTGCATGCAACTGCAATTGGCTCATCGATACCGGAACCATTGGCCGCCAAGCGGGCAAAAGTTGTTGTGTACGTAGGAGGCCGAGCATCACGAGATAGTTCAATGAGTGCCCACGGATCTGGCGTACTACCTGCTCGTTCACCAATTTCATTGATCTCGGTATTTGAAGTGGCATGAATGGAACCGCCGGCAAGGCCGGGACCATCAAGAAGAATTGCGCCACGCACCAGTGTTGGTCGAGCTCCAGACAACAAAAAGGCGATGTATGCACCTAGTCCACGCCCCAACACAGTTGCTTCACCAAGATGACGAAGCGCAACGTCTGCATCTGCCATCAGGATCTCGCTTGAGTACCCGCCGCCACGAGGAACAGTTGATTGTCCGTGGCCGGTGAAATCGAGTGCCCACACTGGACCGTTCCATTTCACCTGCAATTTCGACATTTGTTCAGCACTGTCGCCTAATCCGTGCAACATGAGAAGTGCGCGTCCCGTGCCCTCGCGCACCTTATGTAGTGCGAGAGAAATCTGATTGTGTTGAAGCATCACGGGGCTCATGACAAGAACTCCAAAATCATTGTGCTGACGCGTGCTGGGTCTTCAATATGAATGAAGTGGCCGATGTCTTCCAATACTTCAAGGCGCCCGCTTGATGGAATCCACGGCAATACATCGCGTGCACGAGCACCCCAACCCATTGGTTCATCGATAGTTCCTAACAAACCTAAAAACGGAATGGTGAGTGCAGCCATCCGTAACGATGCCCATTCGGGTCGCCATGGACCAAAGCCACCGAATCGCATAGTTGGATCAAGTTTCCATCTCCAACCGTCTTCATCTTGGCGTGCACCAACAGTGACCAAATATTCAAGCCACTCAATGGAGAGTCGTGGGTTCATTTTGCCGCGTCGTTGTGCAAGGTCTTCTAATGTTCCAGGCTTGCGAAACGAGTCATGAGCAACATGACGAAAATCCAACCATGAACCGATGGAGTCTGCGAGCAGACGCGATTGATCATGATCAGGTACGTCTGGCATGCGACGCTTGCTTGGCATGCCGTCGATGTTGACCATCGCTGAAATGCGATACGGACATGCATCGGCCAATTGCATCATGAGTGCGCCACCCTTGGAGTGGGCCACAACAGGTGCAGCAACTCGAGTTACTGAACTCATCACCGAGAGAGCATCGCGAATATCTGCATCCCAGCCGTAGAGAGCTGTGTGAGCACTGTCGCCGTGGCCTCGATGGTCCCATGCCACCACGCGCCAGCCTCCGGCTGCAAGGAGGGGAGCAAAAACATCGAATGTTCCAGCGAAGTCAGACCCACCATGGACCAAGAAGAGCACGGGGTCGGACTCTGCACCCCATTCGTAGACAGCGATATCCACGCCATCAGCGAGATGGCGATACTTGCGGTCTGGTCGGCGAGCGCCAGGGAATGTGCGTGTCTCGGGAGTCATCGGGTGTACAGGTTACGACAGTGACGATGACGATGAACAGACGGAACGACACACGCAGGTGTGTATTGAGTCATAACATGGCAGGAATGTTCTTACGCACCCGCCTCCACATGTACCTGTTGTGGAGCACATGTGCGTTTGCCGCTCTTGCAATTTTCAGCAGTCTGTTAACTAGCGGCGGCTCATCAGCATCATCGGATACAACAGTTGCAATGACCACTACAACTTTTGGTGGCCCAACTACTACGTATGTTCCAAAGTCGTACACCGTTCAATCTGGTGAGTCTTTGTTTTCGATTGCACAGCGCTTCAATCTCAGTGCTCCAGCGCTTGTTGAACTCAACAAAATCAAAAACCCAGATCGTGTGTCTGCTGGCACGGTTCTGTTACTCCCACCCAGTAACGGTTTTGTAGCGATAGGCGCGACTACCACGATGCCGCCATGAACACGTGGCCCCATCTAATTTCCATACACTAAAGATATGTCAACAACTTTCTGGCCCACTCAAGAACACTGGTCTGTAGCAATTCCGCTGCACACTCCACACGTGCGACTTGACTGTCTTGCAGACACCGGTTTTGTTGCATTGAAAAATGCACCGTTCGATGTTCCATCATCTGAATGGGAATTACTTGAATACATGGATTGGAAAAGTGGTGGTGACACAAACTTTGCACCAATTGCATCTGCAGATGGCGAACTCGATTGCCGTGGTTTTTGGGACAAAGGAAAAACTGACAAAGATGCATTGTGGACATCTAATGCAGACATCGCTCCAACATTAAAAAACTATGTGGATTCCATCGGTGCCAACTTTGGGCGAGTACGCATCATCAAGTTGCAGCCACAAGATCGTGACACCGCAATTCGGTCCATTCACCGTGACGACAACAATCGATTTAACCCTGAAAATGAAGGCTGGGTTGTGCGTACGTGGCTTGAACTCACCGATAGTCCTGACAGCTACATGTTGCTCATGGATAATGGCCCAGATGGATTGCCAGACCCTTCAACAGAGCGTCGAGTTCCTCTAAACAAGGGCGCACGTTTTGTTGTAGACACCCAACGCTTATGGCATGTGGTGGTACACAATCACGATTTCCCGCGTTATGCACTGATTACAAGTCTCGAGACATCACCTGTGCTCGATGCTTTTGTTGCTGCCGAAAAGGCTTAGTTTCGCTACTAGGGCTTACTCGGGGGAAACATGATTACAACATTTGTTGGTGTCGCATCAGTAGACATCACGCCGTCTTATCCAGTCATGCTTGGTGGATTCGGTCAGAGAATTACGCCGTCTGAGTCTGTTCACGATGCAATAGAAACTGTTGCACTTTGTATCGGTGAAGTTGACCCCGTGTTGGTTATTACTGCAGATCTCATCGCAATGGCAGCTCCTGTGACAAAGGAAGTTGTTGAACAGATTCATCTGGCTACTGGTATTGACTCCAAACGAATACTGCTGGCCGCATCACATACTCATTCAGCCCCTGTGCCATACGACCCATCTGGATCAGCAATAGGAGTTCAGCAGTTTTCTCGACAACTCACTGATGCACTAATCCAAGCAGGTATTGAAGCGTTTCATTCACGACGTCCAGCGCGCATTGTTAGCGGCTATGGCGATGCCCGCATTGGATTCAATCGATGGAAACCGAACAATGTTCAAGAAGTAGACACACGCGTCCCTGTTCTGTTAGCTATCGATTCCCAGTCTGATTCCCCATTTGCAGTTCTCTTTGGCAGCGGATGCCACCCAACAACCATGGGCTGGGATAACCCAGAAGTCTCGGCGGACTACCCAGGAGAAGCAAAGCGATTCATAAGAAAAGCGTTGCCTGGAGTGACCCCACTGTTCATCAATACAACTGAAGGAGACATTGTCCCTACGACGTCACCACGGCGGGATGCATTAGATCCCCGGGGTTATTGCAATAGTTCTTTTGAAGACACCCAAAAAATTGGTGCACAACTTGCAGAAGCAGTAATTGGCATCATGAATGACTTATCTGTACATGCCCCGACTATTGATGATGGTCTTCTTGGCATGCAGTCTTCAGCATTGGAATTGTTGCCAAACAATGGAGGGCTAGATGAAGGTGCTGCTGAGATTCGGTTAGATAAAAGCATTGCTGACCTGAAGGAGTTTCTTGGCGCCGATTTCCAAACGACGGTTCCAATGTCACAGCTTTGGGCAGCCGCCTCACATGTGGTTGTTTCTCTTGACATGTCTGAGAGCGAAATGCGTCGCATTATGATCGCGTGTTGTTACTACCTAGGCCTGACCGCACGAAAAGCTCGTCCAACGCCTTCGACCCCCATCAATTTCCCTATTCAAGTATTGGTGATTGACACACTCAAATTCCTCGCAATGCCCGGCGAAGTTCTTGTTGCACTTGGACGTCGATGGAGTGAACTGGTTCAGTCTGATCGAGCTTTTGTCATTGGGCTGGCAAATACGAGTTATCGGTATTTGCCTATGCAAGAACATTTTGACGAAGCAGGTGGTGACGAGCGGTATGAAACAGTTACTGCCGGAGTAGCGCCCGGAGAGATTGACCGTGTCTTGGAGTACGGCTCAAAGATAATGGCCGGAATTCTTTAGGCGCCTGCTGCTTGGTAAGCCTTCTCGACAATATCGAGCGCTGTAAATCCCACCTCAGCAGAACATGCAGGTGTGGCTCCTGAAGAAATACATGTGACAACGTCTTGAATTTGACGTGCATACATTTCGGTCTCACAGTGGTTGTATCCCTTAGGTACAGGCGGCATGTCTGGCCAAATCTTGCGGAATCCGGCTGTTCCCATTACCTCTGTTTCTGCCTCGAGCCCTCGAAGTTTTGGCTGCCACCAACCTGATTCAATGATTGAGCAAACGCCGTTATCCCAGTCCACGGTCACGATGCCATCATCATCGACGTTGTAGTCACCGTATTTTCCAAACCCGAGAGTTGCTTGAACGCGAACTGGTTGGGGATCGCCAAGTAGAAAACGCGCAGTGTCTATTGCGTGGATTCCCATATCAATGAGTGCTCCACCGCCAGCAAGTGCCTTGTCAATAAACCATCCTGCGGGTCCCCAGTGTGCATGAACGCCATAACCATGCGTGCGAACAATGGTGCCAAGGTCTCCCTTGCGAATCACGTCGCGCAATGCAATGACATCTGGGTGATAGCGCCACATGTGGCCAACAGCAAGGAGCCTGTCTTGCGAACGAGCAACTTCCATCATCTCGAGCATTTGAATTGTGGTCATAGCTGCTGGTTTTTCAACAAGAACGTTCTTACCTTGCTTAAGTGCATAAATGGTTTGTTCGTAGTGCAAATAATTTGGCGTGCACACAACGACTAGGTCAGCACTTGTTGTATCGATGAGATTTTTCCAATCATCAGTGGAATATGGAATGTCATTCTTTTGGGCAAATTCGAGAGCTTTGTCACCGTTGTGGCCCGAGATGCCCACTGTGGTGACACCGACTTCGCGCGCTGCCTTGATGTGCATGGCAGCAATAAACCCGTAACCGAGAGTCACAATCTTTGGATTCGTCATACTTTTACTCGTGGCAGGGAAGTGACTGTATTCCATGCTGTAGAAATCTCGGATTCGGTGATGTCACGTGTGTCGACTATCGAATAGTCAAGCTTTTCTCTAGACGTGTATTCGGCGAGAGATCTGAGAGTGTTGAAAAATTGTTGTTGACTGATTCCGATGTCATGGGGATTGGCACGCACTCCAGAAAGAGAGATGATGTTTCGAATTCGATCAACATCGTTCTCTTGTACCGAAGCCATGGCGGCGACTCCCATGGCTACAACTTCACCGTGCACGTAGTGATCTCCGGTTAGGTGTTCCAGTGCGTAGACCAAGAAGTGTTCAGAACCTTCTTCAAAGCGACTGTGTCCAGCGATTGCGCATGCTGCTCCGATTCGTCTGTACGCGTCAGCTAAGAATCGAACTCCGGATTCAGTGACTGCACCAATATCGCCGATTGCGGCCTCGAGTTCATTGAGTAATGAATTACCTAATGCATAGAGGCTGTCGTTCCATCGGTCTTCTCGATTTGCCTCACGGGCAAGTTTCCAGTCGAAGAGCCCCGTATGGCAGGAGAGTATGTCGCCAACACCAGCGCGATTCAGATGTTTGGGTGCGCTTCGAATAAGTGGAAAATCAAGTACAACCATTTCAGGCATGATTTTTCCGACATATTGAACATTTCCGTTAACCCGTACACCGATTGCATCTGTAAAACCAGCATCCACACTGGTGATGGTCGGCACCTGTATCAGAGTTGCTCCATGCTTCCATGCCATAAATTTCGCCGTGTCGAGTGCGGTCCCACCGCCAACGCCCACAACCGTTGAAGAAATGTGCATCGAGGAAGCTGTTTTCTCTAAGTAATCAAGGTCCATGTTCCATGCTGAAACTGATTGTGCAGGAGTCGGTAGAACGAGCGAGAGTTCAGTCCACGGAGGATCATTGTAAACAACAGTTACATCACTGATTTGGCTAAACAGTTCTTGAATTGACATTTCATGAACTGAAATAGTTGGAGTGAAGTTGTTGTCCACTTTTATTTCTCAGAATTAAGAGTGTGGGAAAGTCGTTGTACTTTCTCTACTGCAGTCACAACATCTCTGGTGTCATCACTTGAGCCCATCAAGACTGAGGTGGTGAACCATAGTGTCTCATCAGCGAGTCGTTGAGAGATGGGCATGGAGAGATTCGCAAAGTCCTGCATTCCTTCTCGAGACTTCACTCGGGGTAAAAATCCGTTCGGGTCGGTGAATAAATCAAGTGAATTGATTGTTGGGTATGCCATGGTCAGGCTGATGCCTTCAGCAAGAAGGGCCGTCCGGACCATTTCACGAGAGGCACCAAACTCTTCTTCGTCTATGCGAACGACATAACAGTAGTTACCCTGCGATGTACACCGTGGATCTCGCGACTGCGGATGAACACCAGGAATTCGTGCAAGTTCATCATTCAAAAGATTTGCATTACTTGCACGAATGTTTTGTTGTGTGCCAAAGCGGCCAAGTTGTGCCAGGAGAATGGCCCCTTGCCATTCAGTCATTCTGTAATTTCCACCAAGTGCGTAATGACTGTAAAACCATTCACCTGGGCGTCTTCCGCAGTCTGAGAATGAACGCACCTTCGCAGCGATAGATGGGTCTTTCGCAATGACTGCGCCACCTTCTCCGCCAGTCATAAGTTTTGAAGATTGAAAAGAGTAGGAGCCGGCGTCGCCGAGAGTCCCCACTGGTTTGTTGTTCCACGAACTTCCGTGCGCGTGCGCGCAATCTTCAATTAGTGCCAACCCGTGTTTCTGACAAATTTTTGATAATGCATCCATGTCAGATGGGTGACCCGCGATGTGCACTGCAATCACGGCTCGTGTTCTTGGAGTTATCGCTGCTTCTACAGCCACTGGGTCAATACAGCCAGTACCCAATTCCACGTCTACCAAAACGGGAACTGCGTTTACCATCAGCACGGCTGCTGCTGTAGCGACGAATGTCCAGTTCGGAACAATCACTTCGTCCCTTGCACCAACGTCAAGAGCCAAGAGTGCGAGTTCAAGAGTGTGTGACCCATTAGTTACTGCAATTGCAGGTCCGGTGCCGTGGAAGTCTCCCCACTGCTTTTCAAACTCTTTAACTTTGGTTCCTTGAGTTGCCCACCACTGACGACTGTCAAGAACTTCAATAATCAATTGACGTTCAGTGTCATCAAAGTCAGGCCAGAGTGGGAAAGGAGCTGTGCGAACAGGGGTGCCGCCGTTGATACCAAGCTTTTCCATGCTTGAAAGTCTAACTCAGTAACAATTGTGCAGTTTTACTGGGTTTACAATCACAATGTGCAAATTGAAACGATGAAGATTGAAAATGGCGAGGGTCGCACAATTCTTCTCGTGTCTCCTCATGCGGATGATCCGGCGTTCTTTCTCGGAGGAGTCATTGCACTGTGGGCTGAAATGGGATGGCGAGTTATCTGTGTCCGCGTCACTGATGATCGATGGGACTCGCATGGTTTGAGCGAGTCTCAAACCATTGAAAACAATACAAAACAGTTTCAAGCGGCGTCGTCGGTACTAGGAATTAGTGAAATTGTTGAATTCGGCTACAACACTGATGTCTTAGGTGATGTCAGTGAAGTCGCACTGCGCGAGAAAATCATTCGAATGATTCGCACCTATAAGCCGTATGCGCTCGTAAGTTTTGATCCGTTTTCAATGTACGGGGAAGATAACGAAGATCATCTAGTGGTTGCGAAAGCGTGCAATGAAGCGTTCTGGACAAGCCAGTTTGATTTACATCATCCAGAGCACTTTCAGGATGGACTTCAGCCGCACGGATGTTTTGAGCGGTGGTACTTCGGGCGCAGGCTGACAGAGATAACTCATGTTGTCGATATTTCTTCAGTACTAGACAAAAAGGTGCTCGCAGCTCAATGCCACGTGACAATGATGTTGAACTATGCGAACCAATTAGTGATGCAGGCACGAACAGCCGGAAAGAAAGCACCACTCGCAGAGGATGCACTTCGTTCGGGGGACCCTTCGCGAATGATTGATTTATTTATACGCCGTGGTTCCCAAGGTACAGGCGCACGTTATGCACTTGAGGCTGCCGAAGAGTTTCGAATCATTCGTTTTGGGGGCCTTAGCGCCCTTCTTGAAGATTGATTCTTAGAGCGCTGATTCGATTGCAGCAACAACTTCTGGTGCGTCAGGCAACACCATTGGGCTGAAACGTGCAACGATTTTTCCGTCACGACCTACGAGGAACTTTTCGAAGTTCCAGCGAATATCGCCGTTCACGCCTTCTGCGTCGGCAACTGGAGTGAGTGCTTCATACAACGGATGACGCGCATCGCCGTTGACATCAACTTTTTCTGTGAGTGGAAACGTTACGCCATATGTTGTGCTGCAGAAACTTGCGATCTCTTCAGGTGAACCTGGTTCTTGTCCCATGAACTGGTTGCACGGCACGCCAAGAACTGTGAAGCCCTTTTCGGCATATGCCTTCTGCAAAACTTCCAACTGCTCGTACTGAGGTGTGAGTCCACACTTGCTTGCCACGTTGACAACAAGTGTTACTTTGCCTTCAGCTGCAGCCAATGCGTTTGGTTGGCCGTTGAGTGTTGCGATGGGTGTGGAGTAAATGCTCATGGCACAATTCAACAGGCTTCTGCCCGAAGGCATTCCCAATTGGGTCTAATTGTTTCGGTGTGCGGCAGCTAATTCGGCCACTTCACGCATAATGCGAGCAATATCGAAGTCTTTAGGCGTATAAACCGCCGCCACATCGTGGGACAACAGCCAATCTCGGTCTTCTTCGGGAATGATTCCACCCACAATGACGGGCGCGTCCACGCCCTCGGCCCGAAGTCGTTTTACAACGTCTGGCACCAACTGCATGTGCGACCCAGAAAGGATGGAGAGGCCAATTACATCTGGATCTTCGTCACGAGCACTGGCAACTATTTGTTCGGGCGTAAGTCGAATACCGCTGTACACAACTTCCATGCCGGAGTCACGAGCGGCAACTGCGATTTGTTCTGCACCACTGGAGTGACCATCGAGGCCTGGTTTGGCAACCAAGAAACGTGGTGGTCCACCTGGAATGGTGCGAACGTATTCGGCAACTTCGGCCAATGCAGTGGTGCGACGGCCAACGGCTGCGGCTACGCCAGTAGGTGCGCGGAACTCACCGAAGACTTCACGTAGCACTTGCGACCATTCACCGGTGGTGCCACCTGCCTCTGCAAGCTCGATAGATGCTTCCATGATGTTCTCGTCTGATTCTGCGGCCTTACGCAAATGAGCAAGAGCGGCAGTGACACGTGCATTGTCACGAGATGATCGCCATGCTTCAACATCTGCGATCATCTGTGCTTCTACTGCATGGTCAACAACAAGGATGTTGTTTGCTCCGCTAAGCGGCGATACTTCGGTTTCGGTGTAAGAGTTCACACCCACAACAGTTTGCTCACCGTTCTCAATGCGACGTGTGCGCAATGCCATAGATTTCACAAGGCGACCCTTTAGTTCGTCGACAGCATTGAATGCACCGTCAAGCGAAAGAACGTCTTCAAGTTCAGCCCATGCGGCATCGCGCAGTTCTGCTGTTCTGCCTTCAATAACTTTTGAACCATCAAAGATGTCTTCGTACTCGAGAAGGTCGGACTCAAATGCAAGCACTTGCTGCATACGCAGCGACCATTGTTGATCCCATGGGCGCGGTAGGCCAAGGGCCTCGTTCCATGCAGGCAACTGCACACTGCGTGCGCGTGCATTTTTTGAAAGTGTGACTGCAAGCATCTCTAACACGATGCGTTGAATGTTGTTCTCAGGTTGTGCTTCAGTGAGACCAAGTGAGTTCACCTGTACGCCATAGCGGAAACGACGCGCTTTTGCATCGGTGACGTTGTATCGCTCGCGACCAATGCGATCCCACAATTCAGTGAAGGCGCGCATCTTGCACACTTCTTCAACAAAACGAATTCCGGCATTCACGAAGAATGAAATAGAACCAAAGACTTGATCGAATTGAGCATCGTCTACTTGACCACTTGCGCGCACAGCATCGAGTACGTCGATAGCTGTTGCAAGTGAGTATGCAATCTCTTGCACAGGTGTAGCACCAACTTCTTGCAAGTGGTACGAACACACATTCATTGGGTTCCACTTCGGTGCGTTATGTGCACACCATGCCACCATG
Source organism: Ilumatobacteraceae bacterium (assembly GCA_044354565.1). Classification (GTDB taxonomy): domain Bacteria; phylum Actinomycetota; class Acidimicrobiia; order Acidimicrobiales; family Ilumatobacteraceae; genus UBA2093. The sequence goes on along the minus strand of JBIKZT010000001.1, from coordinate 1,442 downwards.
TCTACAATCAGTCGTTTCGATGGAGCGGGAGGAAAGATGTAGGTGCCGCGAGAGAGGTATTCCTTCACAATGTCGTTTTGCGTTGTGCCGCGAAGTTCCTGAGACGTGACGCCTTGTTCACGACCGTTTGCAACGTACAAAGCGAGCATCCATGCAGCAGTTGCGTTGATGGTCATCGACGTGTTCATTTTTCCTGGCGGAATGGAATCGAGAAGTGTTCGCATGTGACCAAGGTGTGCGACTGGTACGCCAACTTTTCCAACTTCGCCAGTGGCGAGCACATGGTCGGGGTCGTACCCAGTTTGTGTTGGAAGATCGAATGCGATGGACAAACCTGTTTGACCCTTGGCCAAGTTGGTGCGGTACAGCTGGTTAGATGCTGCAGCGGTGGAGTGGCCTGAGTAGGTGCGCATCAACCATGGGTCGTCGCGGCGGGGAGTGTCAGCGTTCGTCACCGTTCAAGTATGGCAACGCAGGACCAAGTTCCCCACGCCCGTATGGTTATTCGGCTACGGCTTGCTCCAAAAGAGCCAGATACTCAGCTCGGGGGATTTCGATGCCTCCCATAGATGCCAGGTGCTCGGTCTTCCATTGTGTGTCTAGCAACGTCATGCTCGCGGCATTCATGATGTCGACGAGGTACATGAGTGCCACTTTGGATGCGTCCCGCTCCCGGTGAAACATTGATTCACCAGCAAAGAAGCCATTGATGCGCACGCCGTATAGACCGCCTACAAGTTTGTTTGGACCATCCCACACTTCAACACTGTGAGCGATTCCTTGCTCATGTAATTGCGTGTAACCGTCGATAAACGGTTTGTTGATCCAGTTTCCAGTTTCGTGAGTAGAAGAACATGCAGCGATGACTTGATCGAAAGCGTGGTTGACGGTGCATTTGTATTTGCGCGCAGATTGACGCATTGACTTTGTGACTCTCAAACCATCGAGCGGCAAGATTCCTCGACGCGTCGGTGACCACCAACCCAACGCTTCATTCTCTTCGTCGAGATACATCGGAAAAATACCGCGACTGTATGCGTACACAAGCGTGTCTGGTTCTAAGTCGGCACCAACCGCAACCACATCTTCACGTGCGCCCCAATCAGAGACGGGAGGGAAACTCCAACGACAATCTTCGGGAAGTTTCATGAGACCCCAATGGGATCAGTATGTATAGAAGCCCTCACCGCTCTTACGTCCCAACTTGCCTGCGGCAACAAGACGACGCAATGTTGGCACTGCTGCGTAGTTCGAATCTGCAAACTCGGCATAGAGAGCTTCAAGAATGGCAAGTGATGTGTCGAGGCCGACAAGATCGAGCAATGCGAATGGACCCATTGGGAAGTTGCAGCCACCCTTCATCGCTGTATCGATGTCTTCCATTGACGCTGTGCCTGTTTCCCAAATGCGAATTGCGTTGTTGAGGTAAGGGAACAAAAGTG
>JBIKZT010000051.1:0-8278 GCA_044354565.1 Ilumatobacteraceae bacterium | reverse complement strand
GCATCGAAGAAGGGAACGTCGTCGTTCTCGACGTTCGCGAACCAGACGAGTACGAACAGGGCGCGCTTCCCAACGCATTACACATTCCGCGTGGACACCTCGAGGCTCAGATTGAAGGAAGAGCTGTCGATCGCGACCAGACAATCGTCGTGTATTGCGCAGGTGGCGTGCGAAGCGCATTTGCTGCACAAACATTGCAAGAACTTGGGTACACCGATGTTTTGTCGGTAGCCGGCGGTTTTGGCAAATGGAAAGACGAAGGACGCGAGTGGCGTCAACCTGTCACATTGACACCTGACCAACGCAATCGTTATCAGCGTCACCTTTTGTTGCCTGAAGTAGGCATCGAAGGACAAGCAAAGCTTCTCGGTGCAAAAGTACTCATGTTGGGTGCTGGCGGACTTGGTTCACCAGCTGCGCTGTACCTTGCAGCCGCAGGCGTAGGAACAATTGGCATTGTCGACATGGACGAAGTTGATGCATCGAACTTGCAGCGACAAATTCTGCACAACATGGATCGTATTGGTGAGCGCAAAGTTGAATCAGCGCGTCAAACAATTGCCAAGTTGAACCCAGACGTCAAAGTCAACACATACGACGTTCGTCTCACTGCTGAAAACATTATTGAAATCATGACTGGCTACGACGTAGTCGTGGACGGTGCAGACAACTTCCCAAGCCGCTATTTGCTGAACGACGCAAGCGTGAAGCTTGGGATTCCAGTTGTACACGGAAGCATCTTCCGTTTTGAAGGAATGGTCTCGGTGTTCCACCCACTACGCGGACCTACGTATCGTGACATGGTTCCAGAACCACCGCCAGCAGAACTTGCACCGTCGTGTGCAGAAGCTGGTGTTCTCGGTGTATTGCCAGGCATCATCGGTTCTATCCAGGCGCTTGAGACAATCAAGATCATCCTCGATTTAGGTGACCCATTGGTTGGTCGCATTCTTTCAGTGGACACCACTGAGATGAGTTTCCGTGTGTTCAAGTTGCGTCCAGACCCCACTAATCAGGTCACATGGGAAAACCGTGACCGTATTGAAGTGCGTGATCTAGACGGCCTGTGCGCGCCATGGCTCTCACACTGAAGTAGAACCCACTAGCGTTCAACGCGTGTCAGCATCCATCATCATCGTCGGCGCTGGTTTCTCAGGCGCAGTTGTTGCTCGTGAATTAGCTGACGCCGGCATTGCTTCTCGTGTGGTGGACAGCAGGTCGCACGTTGCTGGAAATGCGCACACCGAACGACGTTCGAATGGCGTGATGGTGCATGTATACGGCCCGCATATTTTTCACACGGGTGATGAACATGTGTGGGAGTACATCAACCGATTCGGTGACATGGTGCCCTATAACCATCGAGTGAAGGCAACATCTGGCGGCAAGGTGTATTCGTTGCCAGTCAATCTGCACACCATTAATCAATTCTTTGACGCCACAATGTCACCAGATGAAGCACAAGCTTTTATCGCTGCCAAAGCAGACAGCACCATTGATACGCCAGTCTCGTTTGAAGATCAGGCATTGAAGTTTGTGGGCCGTGAACTGTACGAGGCATTTTTCAAGGGCTATACACAGAAGCAGTGGGGAGTATCTCCTACAGAACTACCGGCTTCTATTCTTGCCCGGCTTCCAGTTCGTTTCACCTATGAAGACAGTTACTTCAACCACCCGTACCAAGCCATTCCGCGTGATGGCTACACACCAATCGTGGAAGCAATCCTTGATCATCCACTCATTGAAGTGTCGTTGAATACAACCGTGACTCCTAGTGATGTTGCAGATGCTGAACATGTTTTTTGGTCTGGGCCAATCGATCAATATTTCGAAGGCAAGTTCGGCGCACTGGGATATCGAACATTGGATTTCGTTGAGTCGTCATCTGATGGCGATTATCAAGGCTGTCCGGTGATGAACTACTGCGATGTTGACGTGCCGTACACACGCATTACCGAGCACAAGCATTTTGCACCATGGGAAAATCATGCGGGAACCACCGTGTACACCGAATACAGCCGACTGGCTGAAGGTGAAGATATTCCGTATTACCCGATTCGCCAGGTTGAAGAAAAGAAGCAATTGAGCGACTATGTGGCGGCTGCTCAGCAAGCCAGTTGCGTTACGTTCCTTGGTCGTTTGGGTACATATCGCTATCTCGATATGGATGTCACCATCAAAGAAGCCCTAGAAGTGGCAAAAATTTACCTCTCTTGTCGCTCTGAAAATCGCTCAATGCCACCTTTCGTGGTGAATCCCCTGTGAAACTAGGGGCGTGACTCTTCACCCCCTGGCACGCATTCAGATACCGGCGCCAGACTTTGCTGAGCCGTCTCTGTACATACGGTTAACGCAAGGTGATATTCGAAATGATGGAGCGCACCTCGCGCCTCACTCGACAGCAACTTTTGATACTGCTTTCGGAGTGTTCTCTGCTGGACGATGGAGCCGACTGACAGCTATCTCAGATCTTGCAGTCTCGATGAAAGTGACAGGTCGTTGCCGCATTGATTTAGTTGCTTATAGCAACGGAACAGACACCGTTGTCTCAACTACCGAGTCTGGTGACCCATTGATGTGCGATGACATTCGTTCTTTGGGTGCTGAAAGTTTTTATGTGTCAGTCACTGCACTCGACGAGCCAGTAGTGGTTCACTCTGGTGAGTGGTCAACTAGTACTGCGCCTGAACGAGATGTTCACCTCGGCGTCGCAATTACAACGTTCAATCGCCAAGAGTATGTATTGAAAACAATCGATCGCTTAGTGGAACTTGAACAGTCGTGTCCAGTTGTGCACGGACATCTTCAGATTCAAGTAGTAGATAACGCGCGCAATCTTGTGCCATCTGTTCCTGCTGGTGCACCTGTTCGTATCATTCCGAACCCCAACCTTGGTGGCGCCGGTGGTTTTGCGCGCGGACTGATTGAGTTCCGTGAAGCGGGTTGGTCTACTCACGTGGTGTTCATGGATGACGATATTTCGCTTGAGCCTGAATCGATTGTGCGAACAATTTCGTTGTTGTCGTATTCGTTAGACCCAGACCTTTGTATTCACGGCGCCATGTTGAGCGAAGAACAGCCATGGCTGCAGTTTGAAGCCGGATCTGCGTATGAGTTCCGTGCGGTGTACCCACTGAAAGCTATGGGACAAGGCCTCGACCTTCGTAGCCGCTCAGAAGTCATTCACGACCATCTTGAACCAAAAATTGATTACTCGGCGTGGTGGTTCACCGTGTTTCCCATGCATGTTGCCAAAGATAATCCGCTTCCCGTCTTTGTGCGCGGAGACGACGTTGCGTTTGGTTTGATGCACACCGGCAAACATACGGTGACAATGAACGGCATCGCGGTATGGCATGCGGACTTTGCATTGAAGAACAACCCGTCGTCTTTGTATTACGAAGTGCGCAACTTTGCACTGATCGATACGTTGGTCTTTCCAAATCACAAGTGGTATCACTTAGCGTGGAGGTACCTCGGATTCGGATTCCGCAACGCCTATTCGCACAGGTATGCGAGCGCCGAATACATGGCATGGGGAATGAAAGATTTTCTTGCCGGTCCTGAGGCGTGGATGAAGATTGACCACTCTGCAAAACATGAAGAAGTACGCCACGTTTCCGAAGAAAAAGCCTTGCCGCTCAGCGATGAGATGAAGAGCCTTGGCTTTACGCCTCCACGCGCAAAGGCAATTCGACTAGGCGGCTTCTTGCTATCGCCACTCACTGCTGGTGGTCGATGGATGCCGAAGGCATTGAAGTCTGACCGTGTTGGAGTTGCACAAATTGATGTGCGCGCCGTTGGTCTTGCTATTCGCCATGATCGCATTTTGTATCGTCATCCACGATTTGAAGAGGGTTTCATTTGTGAGCGTGACTACAAACGCTTCCTTGCTGTACAGCGAGATGTTTTTCGCTCAGCGTTCAAGATTGCTCGCTCATACAAGAAACTGAAGCGTCAATACCGTGAACACTATGCAGAGATGGTGAGCACGGAATCCTGGAAACACCGTTTCCAGAACGAGTAATTAACTAAGTGCTGCTGCAGCCATGAGTGCTGCCCAGGTGCTTGGCCCCACGCGGCCACTTGCTTTGAGACCTGCACGCTTTTGAAATGTTTTGACATCATTTGCGAGTGACGACGAAAACGAATCTGATGTTGAGATTTTCTTCTTCAACACTTTTGCTAACGCTTGTTGAATAGAGCGCACTGATGGATGGCGTGAACCAGATTTCAAGATGGCTAAGTCGGTACGACCTGCAAGTCCGAGTGCATCCCACGTGGCTCGGTCAACTATCCCCGTGACGGGCAGAGCAACTTGTGTTTGAAAGGTTTTGACGGCGCGCGATGTGCCCGTTCCGTATTGGCCATCCGTGGATAACTTCTTGGCATCCTTTAACCCGAGCAGTTCGTTGAGTTTCTTTTGCACCGTAGTGACCATAACGCCCTGATTTGTTTTGCGTAATGGCAAACCGGGCAACACTGCAACGGCTGCCGCAGTTACAGGCAACAAACCTTGTGCTCGCATGGCATCTAATTGTTGGCGAAGAAATAGAGCAAATTCTGTTTGTCCAGAGGTACTGAGGTGCACCCAGCAACACAATGACGTGTTATCAAACCAGCGCCATTGGTTCGGTGCAGAACTTGCAGCATTCCAATCGAGGACGGTGACTGCAGGGTTAGCTGCTGCAGTGAGTAATGCAGCATTTGCTTTTGCATAATTACGTGACGTCGCGCGAGTAGACATGTTTACGAAAATGATTCGCTGGACACCTTTTGCCGTGAGTGCCGCCATCATTTGCTGCACCTCTGCCTCATAGGTATTTGGGTCGTCGTTATAACCCAGCGCCACGATTGCGATTGCTGGTGTTGCAGAAGTATTCACTACACCAACACCATCGAGATCTAGTCTGGGAGGTGCCACAGTGAACAAGCAATCTGCTCCTGCCATGCCGCGGCCAGCGCATGCTTGGTAATTCATGAGTGGATACGCGGGGGTTACAACCTTTGCGAACTCATCGGCGATCATTTCCGAAACAGAGTCACCCACAAGCAAGATGGAACCAACTGGTGCTGCCGCAGGGTCTGGTGCGTCTACAGGGAACACTTCGTACCACGGTGCATACAAATCAAAGTCGCCTCGGAATTGCCAGCCTGTGCGCGTTACCGAACCAGCAGTGCCGGTGATGACTACGGATGTTGTGTATCCATTCCAGTCGCCGCCAAGACCGTCGTGCACAGTGGTGGCAGAAAGAAAGACGCCGATAGAGGGGTACTTTGCCTGAATGCTGGCAGCAGAGACAAGTCGTGTCCATGATTGCAGTGCGGCATCTGAGATGAGGTCACCGTTATCAATCTGGGCCAGGAATTGCCCAGATGCTGTACGTCCACCATTTGAAGATGTGAACTCTGTGCGCACAATGGTGTTGTTCGAATCCTTAATGACGTAGTTCGCTGTCTCGGCGATTGCGCGATCAGTGCGCGCATCTTCGAGCAACGAAACAGTTTTTGAACCAACCGTGCGAAGTGCTGAGGCGAGATACACCTGGCAGTCTTGGGTGTCACATGTCTTTGCCCACGAATAGCGAGATTCAGAGAGTGAGTAACTGCGTGCTGCAACTGCCTGGGCACGTAATGCGTGCATACCAAGGCCTCCCGCAACGTCGCCCCAGCCAGCTGGTGATTCGCGAGGCACAACGCCACGGATGTACGACTCTGTGGCAACAAGGTTGACGGTGCGTTTGTTTCCGTTGCCGTCTGGTGTTGCTCGAATTAGTCCGCGGTAATAGCGAATACGTGCTTTGTACGAACTAGTCGCTGGTTCGCATAGCCCAATGAGATCAGTTGGTGCTACTGCAGTAGGAATTCCACTTGTGGTAGTCACAAAATCAATGGGGCCCTTCACATTGTCGCCAATCAACGTGAACCCGGTTGGATTGTCTTTGTCTGCTGCACACGTTGCGGTAGGTGATGCGTATACGTCGTACACATTTTTAGACACCATGCGTGCCACGAGCGCGCCGTAGTTTTGTGACTTGCCAGCCCACGATGCAGTGAGATTGTCTGAGACGACTGCGGTTTGTTTTCCGTCCATAGTTTGAAGGCGCACAGTCATGCCGCCGGCAGGAATGGAACGAGCATCAACGTCTGTCAATGTGGTGAGCACGCGACCGCTGCCGCCGTAATAGAAATTCAAAATGGTTTCCCATGTTGCGCCAAGTTTTGTGGCCCATCCGAGTGCGCCGTACTGGCTCATTCCACGACCGTGTCCGTTGCCATGACCACGAATGACAACACCGAGCGGTGGAAGCCCAGCTGCCTGAGCCACAGGGGGAGAGCTCTGAGGAACAAACGGAAGTGCGGTCGCAATTAGACAGAGTGCGACGAAGCGCTGCAGGGTTCGCCGGCTGATTCCCATAAGTCACCACGCTAGGTGGTCTCGAGTACCTCTTGGTGGCGGTCAATCTCTTCTCGCTCTTGCACCGCAACGCCTACGAGAACTAAGGCCATGCCGCATAGGTCGATAAGGGTGGGAGTTTGACTGAGAAAGAAAAATCCGAATACGGCGGCGCATACAGGAAGCAGAGCCAACATCACCGAGAATCGACGAATGGGGATACGGCGAAGAGTTGTTTGATCGATGCCATATCCGATGGCGTTCGATAACAATCCGACCAATGCGCAACCGAGCATGATGCGCACACTGGAAAATGCTGTACCTGCATCATGTGCTGCAAATGGTGTGATGAGAATTCCGCCAACGAGAAGCCCAATTCCAAGTCCTGCAACTCCGCGATCACCGAGCGCAACACGCGAACCCATCACGATGTAGCCAGCCCACATCACAGAGGCGGCGAGAATGTAGACAAGTCCGAGCGGTTCGTTCCCCAGTTCGACACCACCGAGAACTACGACTCCAATTGCTGCAAGAACAAGTGCACCAGTGTTGCGTAATGAACGAGTTCGCAGAGCAGCAACTGTGATGGGGCCGATGAATTCGATGGTGACACCTTTGCCAAGGGGCAGTGTGTCGATTGCCAAATAGAAGAACATGTTCATCAGTGCAGTTGCCGTACCAAACGCAGCAACCCACATGAGGTCACGTCGCGTCCACGACGAATGATTCTTGCGAGATGAGAAAGCAATCAGAATGAGTGCGGCACTGAGGACGCGAAGCCATGCAACGGTGGCTGGAGAAATGTCATCAAAAAGTTTGATGGCAACAATGGCGCCCGTGTATTGCGCGGCTGCAGAGACAATGAAGAATGACTCAGGCGGAAGGGCGTCGAAAACTCGATCAGTTGTCGACCTCTGTGATGAGGACAAGAGATTGAACCGAGACTTAGTCGAATAGTTCAGGGTCTGTGCGGCAGATTTCTTGCCACAGTGGCTGGAAGTGTGCCCAGCCTGTCATCGCGTTTCCAGCTTGTTCACGTGTGTACACAGCAGACTCGTGTGGAATGTGCTTTGGTGTACCTGCAGCCATAGCTGCAAGTTGAGCCTGAGCGCAACGCTCGAAGCACACAAACCAGAACACGGCTTCATCAACAGATGCGCCAACGGTGAAGTGTCCGTGGTTTTGGTGAATTGCTGCACGGTATTGGCCGAATGCTTCTGCGAAGTCACGACCTGCTGCTTCTTCGAATACCACGGCGCCGCCATGATCGGAAATAACGACGTTGTTTTCGTAGAACGCGCATGAGTCTTGTGTGAGCGCATCGAGTTTGATGCCGAGCGAACTGAATGCTTTTCCGTATACAGAGTGTGCATGTGCTGCAGCGATGACATCTGGTCGTGCTGTATGAACTGCTGCATGCAACACGTATGCTGCGCGGTTCACTGCATATTCGCCGTACACAACTTCACCGTGATGATTCACCAAGATGAGGTCCGAGACGCGCATGTGACGAAATGACAAACCAAGTGGGTTTACCCAGAAGTGATCAGGAAACTCTGGGTCACGAACCGTGATGTGTCCGGCAACGCCTTCACCAAAACCGAGACGACCAAAGATGCGCAGTGCACCAGCAAGTTTTTGCTTGCGGCGAAGACGTTCTTCGGCCACGTTGGCTGAAGGCATGAGCGACTCTTGCCCGTAAATCTTCACTTCCTTCGGAGTCAGAAGTACTCCGTCGATGGAGCGTGTTTCGGCTGGTGCATCTGGTGTGATGGTCATGGCCTCACAATACGACAGAATGAGTCCTATGGGAATACGAGAGATCCGTCCAGAACACATGGCTGCACCTGCGGCTCGATATGCCCACGCAGTTTCAGTGGA
>JBIKZT010000147.1:0-2978 GCA_044354565.1 Ilumatobacteraceae bacterium | reverse complement strand
GCACTGAATGATTTACGACCTGCGTCTAGTGGACCGCGCCTCAGCGATTTCATCCCTGACAACACACTGGAAACCACTGAGACAGTCGACAGATTTGCTTCAATGACATTTGGTGACACCGTTGTGGAATTTCACCACGGCCGCGGCGAAACTGACGATCACCTTTGGTCGTGGTTCCCCGAAAAGAAGTGGGTCGCAACTGGTGACTTCGTTATCTGGAACTTTCCAAACGCCGGAAACCCTCAGAAGGTGCAGCGGTGGCCGATTGAGTGGGCTGAATCGCTACGAGCAATCATCGCTAAAGGCCCTGAGTTGTTGCTCCCTGCTCACGGATTACCCATTGCAGGAAAAGAACGCATTGCACGCGTGCTCGACGAGATTGCCTCAGCGCTTGAATACCTAGTGACATCAACCGTTGAGATGATGAATGCAGGAGAAACACTGAACACCATCATTCACAGTGTGAAGATTCCTGATGCGACACTTGGCAAGCCATACCTTCGCCCCCTGTACGACGAACCAGAGTTTGTTGTGCGCAACATTTGGCGTCAGTTCGGTGGCTGGTGGGACGGAGCCCCTTCTCGCCTCAAGCCATCTACCGATGAATCTGTAGGAACAGAGATTGCTCGACTCTCTGGCGGTGCTGAAGTGCTAATGGCACGCGCAAAAGAATTAGCCGCATCGGGTGATTTACGCCTCGCATGCCACCTTGCTGACTTTGCAGGCTGGGCTGCGCCCGATGACCCAGACATCCATGCATCGCGGTCAGAGATCTATGAAGTTCGACGCAAGAACGAGGCGTCACTGATGGCAAAGGGCATCTTCAAAGGTGCGTCGCGTGAATCAGACTCTGTGGTGAAAAAAGCCACGGGCCAATAGTTCACGCCACAGTTATTAAAACTAAAGCAAGAGCAGCCAACCCAAGCCCCACGGCTTGTGAACGGTGAATCTTTTCTCTATCTAGACGTGTTGCGAGCAGCAATGTACTTGCAGGGTAAAAAGAGTTGATTGTTGCCACGATAGACATCAATCCATGACGTACTGCAAGCAAGTACAACGCATTTGCAACGGTGTCGAGAATTCCTGAACCAATAACGAACTTGCGTTGAGCACCAATGTGGCGAACCCTGTTGCCTGTCATATACATGACAATCAACATGTAGGGAACTGAAGTAACACGCATGGCAAATACTGGCCATAAACCTGAGTCATCACTGGTGTGGCCCAAGATGACGAACAGCGAACCAAATGTGCATCCCGCAAGTAGTGCCATCAACAAAACCTTTGCTGGCGCACGACGATGATTCGGACCCATAACATCACTAATCAAAGCAATGGCAACTAATGCAATTGGGATTCCCAACAAGGCAAGAAACCCTGGACGCTCCCCTGTAGATAAACCAATGATGACAGGAACAGATGTAGCAGTAACCGCAGAGACTGGAGCCACAACAGTCATGTATCCGCTACCCATTGCTTTGTAGAACGCAAGCAGACCGGTTGCACCTGCAAGACCGCCGATGCCACCCCAGACCCAGTCACTCAATGGTGGCACTGGCACGCCACTTGCTACTACGAAGACGAGAAGAAGAATTCCTGCGGCGGATTGACCGATTGCCGTGACCGTAATTGCTGAAATTTTCTGAGAGGCACGTCCACCGCTGTAATCAGCAACCCCATATACACAAGCAGCACACAACGCTAGAAAAATGTCCATGGGAAACTCTGCTGACTAACTACGGAAGGAAAAGTAGCGGCTGCATTAGTGGGCGCGACGGGGCTCGAACCCGGGACCCCCACCATGTCATGGTGGTGCTCTACCAACTGAGCTACACGCCCTTTTCAGGAAGCCCTACTTTATCAGGGCTTGAGCGTGAGCGTCACTTCGTTGGCCAAAAGGCGGCCTCTTCGCGTGAGCACTACACGTTCTCCTGCTCGCTCAACGAGATCGCCGAGGTATTCCTCATCAAGCGTGCCAATGGGAACGCCATCGGTCGTGCGCAGAGACAACTCCAGTGCTTCTTTCCTGCGCCCGAAATCATCGAGTACTTCATCAGCCGCTTCCACTGTTTCATTGGCATGTACTGCGGCGATGTATCGCTCTGGCGTGCGCAAGTTCCACCAACGTCTGCCATCAAAGTGAGAATGCGCGGCACATCCGAACCCCGTGTAGTTACCTTGCGACCAATACACCTTGTTGTGTCGACATTCGTGTCCAGGCAAAGCCCAGTTACTGATTTCGTAATTATGCATCCCCGCAGCAATTAGCGCATCGTCCACAAGAATGTATTTATCTGCTTGATCATCATCGTCTGGATGACGTGCAGGATCATCTGCAAGTGGCGTGCCTGCTTCCACAGTCAATCCATAAGCAGAAATATGCGTGGGTTGCAGAGCAATTGCCTGACGCACCGTTTCTTTCCAATCATCAAGAGATTCACCATGTACCCCGTAAATCAAATCGAGATTGATAGACGTGATGTTCGCACTACGTACAGCTGCAATTGCTTTTTCTACATTTGCAGGATCATGAGTGCGATTTAACGCTTTCAGCACAGACGTCACCATAGATTGCACGCCCATACTGATGCGATTGACGCCAGCAGCGGCATACACACGCATCATCTCTGGTGTGACATCGTCTGGGTTGCATTCGATGGTGATCTCCGCTTGAGCAGAGACAGGAATCGCCTTCACGATTGAAGCAAGCAGTTGCGGGGCGAGGCGCGTTGGGGTTCCCCCACCAAAAAATACGGTGTCGGCAACTGGCATACCGTCTGCGACTTTGCGCTCAATGTCGGCAATTACCGCTTGTACGTATGACTCCATGATGTCGTCTTTGTCGGTCCAGGTTGCAAATGCGCAATAGTCACAGCGGTGCCGACAAAACGGAATGTGAACGTAGACACCAAATTCAGACATGGACGTACTCAGGTAGCGGGAGGAATGAACAGCAATCCAAGTTCGGAAAGCTTGTC
>JBIKZT010000146.1:0-2989 GCA_044354565.1 Ilumatobacteraceae bacterium | reverse complement strand
ACTTTTCGCTCGAACCACACCATGAGCATGGTGGCAACAAGACCCACCACAAAGACAATGAGAACCTTGACCAGAACAATGATCAACGGTGTCCATAGCAATTTGCCGTCAAGCAACGGGTCAACTGAAAGAAGTGCAGAAATCATATTGACTCAATCCGAACGTCAACGACTGAATCTGATCGACGAATCAGTTCACGAATGTCTGCACCTGGTTGATTGAAAGGAACAAGGGCAACTCCGCGTGGAACCGAAGGCGACGAATGCACCGGCAGAACCAACGAACTGTTGTTGTTAGAAACACGAACGTTTCCACCTTCTGGAGCGCCAACACGGTCGAGATCAAGTGGGTTCACCAACACTTGCGCACCTGGAGCGAGATTTTCTAGAGCAGGGCTAGTGAGAGTACTAATTGCTCGGTCGTATAACTTGCGGCTCACATTGAGGCGGAATTCGTACGAGTTGCGCGGTGGTGCACTAGTAACCACATTGGAATGCGCAGCAACTGGTACAGACACCACTACTCCATCACGCTTTACTGCAACTGCAGTTGTTGTGGCACCAAAACCAGGAATCGCCTTGGCCATGTCGCGCTGTACATCAGCCAACGTTGAGACCGAAGAATCATGACCCAACACACTGAGTAGTTCAGCAGCAATCATCCAGTCGGCACGAGATGTACCGCGTGGGGTGATCTTCTGCACAACGTTTGTCACGCGACCTTCAAGGTTCATTGTGGTTCCGTCTTTTTCACCATACGCAGCGGCAGGCAACACAATGTCGGCGTGCGCAGCGCTTGGAGACAAGAAAGTGTCCACTGCAACAACAAACTTGGCACCGGCAATTCCACGGCGCGCCAGGTCGGCATCGGCAACGTCGCTCAAGGGGTCTGCGCCAAGAAGAATGAGACAATCAACTTTGCCGTTTGCTGCTGCTTCCAAGATTGCTGCAGTGTCATTGCCATCTGACGGAGCAAGGCCTACTGACAATGCACCGCGAACGTTGCCGCGACGCAGTGCGGGAAGCACAGTTGCACTTGGCACCGCACCAATAACTGCATCAACAGCAGCCATGACATGATTGGCCGACTCTGCAAGGTTTCCGCGTCCCGCCACAATGGTGACCGCTCCACTGTGAATTTGAGCTGCAACATCACTTTCGCTGAGTAACGCAGCAAGTGCAGCGGCAGATGTACCTGGTTCGGCCTGCACGGAACGCCATGCATACTTCGTTAAGCCTGTTTGATGTGAGGACACTTCAATAATGCGCACACGCTTTTTCTCTGCGGCATCACGAAGGCGAAGGAAAAGAACCGGTAGTTCTTCCTTAAGATCTGGCGCGACAACAATGACAGTGCCGCCAGCACACGTTGAGTCAATTGTTGCTTGTGCGTATGAATAGATAGACGAAGGCAATCCGTCGTCTAATTGAGCATCGCGCATAGTGACACCCAATGCGTCAGCAACCTTTGCCCACATGAACGCGTCTTCGTTGGTTCCACGAGCTCCACCAATGAGAGCAACAGATCCGGGACGAGCATGGCGCACAGTTCGCGCAACAGTATCCAGGGCTTCAGACCAAGTGACCGTAGTAAATGAATCACCAGACTTCACTTGTGGCGTTACAAGACGATCTTCAGAGTTAGTGGATTGGAAATTGAATCGGCCACGGTCACATAGCCAGCCCCAGTTCACTGGGTCGCTATCTACTCCTTGGAAACGCAACAATTCATCACGGCTTGATTGCACAACAGTGCGACAACCTACTGAACAAGATGTGCAAGTGCTTTCGCGTTGCTCTAAGTCCCATGGTCGCGCCTTGAATCGATATGGCGTGGCAGTCAAGGCGCCTACCGGACAAATCTGAACCGTGTTGCCAGAGAAATACGATGCGAACGGTTCGTCGGGGAATGTCATCACCTGTGTGTTGTTACCGCGTTGCGTGAAACTAATGAGAGGGTCACCGGCAACTTCGTCTGCGAAACGTGTGCAACGGTCGCACAAGATGCAACGCTCACGGTCGAGCAACACCAGATCACTAATTGGGATGGGCTTTTCGTAATGGCGCTTTTCTTCGACAAAGCGACTCTCTCCAGCACCATGACTAAATGCTTGGTCTTGCAATGGGCATTCGCCGCCCTTGTCACACACGGGGCAATCCAATGGATGATTCGCAAGAAGAAGTTCAATCATTCCTTCATGAGCGCGCTTCACTTGTGGCGTATCGGTGCGCACAATTTGCCCGTCAGCGACTGGCGTCATGCAGCTGACAACCATCATCGGACCGCGTGGCCCTTCGACCTCAACGAGACATTGACGACACATTCCCACTGAACTCATGCGTGGGTGGTAACAGAAACGAGGAATGTACTCGTCTGCGCGATCTGCAGCAGCAATGATCAGTTCGCCCTTTCGCGCGGCAACTGTACGTCCATTGATTGTGATGGACACTGCGTTGGGATCTACCGGTGGCGTGTTCTCAGCGTCGGTTGTATTCGTATCGATAGTTGTCATTGCCCGACCGCCGTTACTGAAATGAGTTTGCGCTTCGTTACGCGTGCTTCAAATTCGCTACGGAACAACGTGAGCGCTGAGTGCACTGGTGCATACGCAGACGGACCAACAAAACAAATTGTGTTCATGCGATAAGGAAATGGCACTGCTGCAAGACCAAGCTTTTCATTGGATGCATGTGGGAAGGCCCCTGGGCAGATGGACTCTCCTACTTCGAACAGTTGATCAAGGTCGGCGTCTGTTCCCTTGCCATCTACAACACGAGACAAAATGCGTTCAAGCCATGTTCCGCCTTCGCGACATGGTGTGCACTTGCCGCATGATTCATGTGCGTAAAAACGAGTGAGTGTGAGTGCAGCACGAGGGATGTCTGTTGTGCTGTCCATCACCATGATTGCGCCTGAACCCAACATGGAACCTGCTGGCCCCACTTGGCTTGCTTCGAACGGAAGATCTAACTGATCTGGTGTAAACCAC
>JBIKZT010000145.1:0-3003 GCA_044354565.1 Ilumatobacteraceae bacterium | reverse complement strand
GCTTTTGTGCGTTTCGGGACCACCACGAGGTTGTGCTGTTGTGCCCGAAACGCACAATCGCACAAAGTATCTGACCAAGGCAAACGACATGAGTCACTGGGGCGCAACCCACAATGATTCCTCTAGAACACCTTTATTTGTCTATCGTGGAGGCAAGACATCGAATCAGAGAGCACTTCCGCTTTCTGACGACTTCTTCCATGGTCTCCCCGAGAGGTAAAGAGCAGTGACCGAGATTCCCGAGCACCTTCTGAATCGCTCCAAGGCACGTCGCGCAGATGCGTCTGGCGATGCGTCTGGCGATAGCGCCCCATCATCGACCCCAGCAGTCGCTACCCCTGCCACACCTGCAAAAGCAGCAGAAGCTCCTGCACCAAAACCTGTTGTTGCTGATCCGCCTTATGTTGCTGCGGCCAAGTCACGCAAAAAGATTCCGTTCTGGGCAATGGCAGGTCTTGCATTATTGCCAGCATGGGCAGCGTTGTATCTCATTGCTTTAAAGCCTGCGGAAAAAGTTCTTGCTGGACCAATGTCTATTGGCGCAACCGTGTTCGGTTCGTGCGCAGGCTGTCACGGTGCCGATGGCGCTGGCGGTGCCGGACGAGTTTTGTATCAGGGTGAAGTCATGAAAACTTTCCCACACATTGAAGACATGTTGAACTTCGTCTACAACGGAAGCCAGAAATACGCAGCCGCCGACATCAAGACGTACGGAGATCCAAACCGTGAAGGTGGCGCGCATGCTCCACTTTCATACAACGGAAACCCAATGCCGATGCAAGGTGAAAAAGCAGGCGGTGCTCTGACTGAGGCAGAAATTCTTTCCGTGGTGTGCCACACGCGTTATGCAGTTGGCGGCGCAGACCCCAAGAGTGAAGAGTGGGCTGAAGAGTACGAAACCTGGTGTTCACCAGAATCAGAAATTTTCCTTGGCCTCGAAGCGGGTTCAACCAGCTTCGACACAATTGAAAAAGATTTCGCCATGCTTACAACTAAGCCAGGCGCAGTTGGCACAGAGCCACGCGCTTCAATTAGCAAGTAACGCTTAGTTACAAACACATCACGGACACAACATTGTCCGTCAATAGATTTACCACTGCAGTACTTTTTGCATCTGGGAACCGTGTGATGAAATCGCGCAAGGACGAAGTGTCTCCGTCTTCTTGTTCACAATTACGTTTCACTGGAGTAGCAAGGTTCACTACCCACCCATTACGCAGAATGCCTTCGTTCCCATTGTCTTGCATGTCGATCAATCCGGGCAGTGTCACAAATTCTCTGGACGAGACTGCATCTGCTGACACAAGTCCAAACCATACGACTGCTTCACCCAACATGTCTGCAAACAACACACAAGCATTCGGAGTCACGAAATCTGTACACCGTTGAATACCACCGTATTCAGCAGTCATGGTGCCTTCAAGAATTGTCAACGTACGCAAATCGTCAAGTGACAATCTGGCAGCACCACCCGAAGTAACTTTTCCATCTTGAGACCACGCAGCATCAAGATTGATGCTGTCAATACTCGCAATGAGATCCACTTTGTGTAACACAGCAGTAGGTGCAACGACCTTTGCTCCTCCACGCTGTGACACTAGAACTACACCAATGAGCAGAATTGCAAGAGCGGTGAAGAGAATGCGTCTACTCAACGGTTAATTCCTTGCAATCCCACGGCGACTCGCTCTGTAAGTTGCGCAACAACTTGATCTGTATGAGCAAACCCAACAAACAAAGATTCGTACGCACCTGGCGCAAGTGCGACACCAGCGGACAGAAGTGCATGGAATACCTTGGCGTAGGTTTCTTCGCTTGTTGTACAAGCTTCTTGGAAGTTTGTTGGCGTTTTACCGCCGAGTGCATTTCCGAAATACATGCCCGCAAGAGTTCCCACTACTGGGAATGATGCATCAACATTTGCTTCTGCACACGCATCGCGCAACATGGAAGCAACATGCCGTGTACGCGCGGATAATTCCATGTACACATCATCTGTGAGTTCGTTGAGTGCAGCAAGACCTGCAGCAGTTGCCAGTGGATTACCAGCCAATGTTCCGGCGTGGAACACCGAACCCAACGGGGTCAGGTTCTCCATAATGTCTTTGCGTCCACCAACAGCACCAATGGGTAGGCCACCGCCAATTACTTTTCCGAAGCATGTGAGATCAGGACGAATGTCGTACTTCCCTTGTGCTCCACCTGTTCCTAAACGAAATCCTGTGATCACTTCGTCGAAAACAAGTAGTGCGCCAACGCGATCACATTCAGCACGAAGACCTTCAAGAAAACCTGGCGCCGGTGCAACAAGTCCCATGTTGGCGGCGACAGGTTCAACAAACACTGCTGCGACATCTTCATCAAGAGTAGGGACAACGTTGTATGGCAACACCCAGGTATTTGCTACGGCCTCTTCGGGAACTCCGGCCGTTCCTGGAAGTCCCAAGGTTGCAATGCCACTTCCACCTGCTGCTAACAGTGCATCTGTTGCGCCATGAAAGTTGCCATGAAAAGTAACAATTCGTTTGCGACCCGTTGCACCTCGTGCAAGTCGTACCGCAGTACTTGTGGCTTCAGTACCACTATTCATAAAGCGGACTCGTTCACACGACGGAACACGCTCAGCAATCGCTTCAGCCAATTTCATTTCTCGCGGAGTGGGCGCGCCATACGACGTGCCGTCACCTGCAGCAGATCTGATTGCCTCTGTAACTTTTGGATGCGCATGGCCGAGGATGATGGCTCCGTAACTCTGCACAAGGTCGATGAGCTCATTGCCTTCAATGTCGTAGACGTACGCACCGTTAGCGCGAGACACAATGTATGGCGTTCCGCCCACTGCTTTGAATGCACGAATAGACGAGTTGACACCGCCGGGGATTGCACGAGCAGAACGTTCAAAAACTAACTGGTTTGATGGAGTACCTAGGCCTCGACACACCGTTGCCGTGCAACCAGCCTGCACACATGCAGTCGCATCACACAATGGAATTGCATTAGTCA
>JBIKZT010000012.1:0-23601 GCA_044354565.1 Ilumatobacteraceae bacterium | reverse complement strand
ATTTTGAGGACATCTCCTGCGAGGAACGGGCTGACTCCCATCGAGATTGCATTCTTCGAACCACTGGCCACTGGGATGTTGAGCGAATGGGCCAACCACAATGAGCCACAGAGGTAGATGATTGCAGTACCTAATGTCATGGCAGAGAGCGACGAAAGGTAGTTGCGATCGTTGCGCTGATCTGCAAACCAACCAACGAGCCCGGACGCAAGAATGAATCCGAAGAAGTATCCAGCTGTAGCGCCCGATGCAGTGCTCCAACCACTCGCACCATTTGCGAAGAACGGCAGACCCACAGCGCCAAGTATCCAGTAGAGCATCTGACTCGCCATGGCACGACGAGCACCAAGCGTGCTTCCTACTGCCAACACGGCAAAAGTTTGTCCCGTGATTGGGACAGGCGTGAATCCAAGGTGAATCACAATCTGGGCAGCTACAGCAGTAAAGAGTGCGCCACCGACAACAAGAGTTACATCTTTTGTCCGGCGATTGTCCAACACTTGTGGAAACGGAATGAGGTCAGATAACACGGTGGGGAGTGAAGTTGTCATTAGGCAAGGCTAGTACCCTGTCTGGTGTGCTTCATAGAATTCACACCATTCAACGACAGATGGTTCAATTGTGAAATCTCAGACCAGCAACATTGCCGCCATAGATGTGGGCACAAACAGCATCCATATGGTTGTCGCCAAAATATCTGCAACGGGGTTTGAAGTTCTCACTCGCCACAAAGTCACAGCTCGTCTCGGCGAAGGAGCCGGCGACATGAAGACCTTGAGTGAATCTGCAATGGACCGCGGGGTCGCAGCACTTCGTCAGATGAAACAGATCGCAGACGTGCATAAAGCCCATATTTTCGCGGTAGCAACCAGTGCAGTTCGCGAAGCAAAAAACTCGAAAGAGTTCGTTTCCCGAGTATCTAAAGAAGCAAACATCGACGTATCAGTTATCTCGGGAGTTGAAGAGGCTCGCCTCATTCATTTAGGTGTTTTACAAGCACTTCCTCTGGCCGACCAACGCTCAATCCTCATTGACATTGGTGGTGGCTCTACGGAAGTAGTTGTCTTTGACCACACAGACGAACTCTTTGCACGCAGCTTCAAACTGGGAGCCATCCGATTAACCAATCGCTTCTTTCCCGATGGATCAACACATCCCGCATCAGTCCCCTCGTGTCGCCGATTCATTGAGTCCACAATCGAACCAACGAGGCGTGAAATAAAGAAGCTCGGCCATGACACTGCGGTTGTCTCATCGGGAACATCTGAAACTCTGGCTCGCATGTGCTGGCTACTCACCCACAACGAAGTACCCCAAGTCCTGAACGGCCTGAAATTCTCTAGCGCTGACTTGCATCAGATAACGAACCTCATCGTGAGAACACCTTCTTCGCAACGTAATGAACTTCCTGGCATGGACTCAGGTCGCGGCGACATCATTGTGGCCGGCGCACTTATTCTCTCTACGCTCGCCACCGTGCTCCAGATAGATGAGTTCGTCTATTCGGATTATGCGTTGCGTGAGGGCGTACTACTCGACGCTGCGCAACGACTCGACCCAGACGTAGATAATGACTTACGCAATGTTGCAATTGAAAGCGCCACCAAACTTTCACAACGGTGCGACGAAGACCCCAAGCACAGTAAAAACGTGGCGCGGCTTGCGTGCAATCTTTTTGATGAACTGTCTCACTTTTACGAAACGAACGTGCATGACCGGTTGTATTTGGAGTCTGCCGCACTGCTCGCCAATGTTGGCCTTGTGGTCTCGCACGCCCGTCATCACATTCATTCGTATTACATCATTCGTAACGCCGACTTAGTGGGCTTCACAGATCGTGAAATTGAAATCATTGCTCAAGTTGCTCGTTACCACCGTAAGAGCGAACCAAAATTGCAGCATCAACAGTTTGCGCAACTCGATGTCGATGATCAAGAGACCGTCAGATTCCTGTCAGGAATTCTTCGCATCGCAATTGGCCTCGATCGCACCCACGACGGGCGCACTACATCTGTGAAAATCACGCGCAAACAAGATGATCTACAGATTGCTGTCTTGGGCAAACGTGACACGGATCATGAGCTGAACATTTATGCGGCTCATGAGCGCAGGCAACTCCTGCAAGATGCACTTCATTGCACCATTGCATTAGCCACTAAACGTTAAAACAAAATTACGGCGTTGGCGCAACCGTTGGGGCAACAGTCACAGGCACAGTTGTTTTGGGAACTGTAGTTTTTGGAACCGTCGTCTTTGGCACAGTTGATGTACTCGACGTAGTTGTGGTGTAGTTCGGATCTTTTTTATCCCATGGCGGTGGCTGAGAACCATAATCTTCCGGCTCTTTGACGCCATCAAACACATAGACACGATCGTCTTTTTTCACCATGGCGGGAAAATACGCGGAAATGAAAATAGGGATTCGAATACATCCATGTGACGCCGGTTCTTTTGGCACCTGCATTGCACCATGAACAGCGATACCAAAATTGAAATACACCGGGTTCCACATAGTGCCCAGCTTGCTCTCGCGCTGACCCACTTTGCGGTTGTAGAAGCGATAGATACCACCGGGCGTGATTGCTGAACCACATACTCCGTCTTTCACAACGTCTGTTCCGTTGTTGCCCTCTTCGCCTGGGTCAATGATGACCTCTTCACACCACTCTTTACCTGTACCACTTGAAATGTGCGTCACTAGAAGTAACTGAGTTCCTTTGAACACTGCCATGGTTTGCTCTGGCAAGTAAATCTCCGCGTGCGCAGGCGTGCCTGGCTGGCGTCTTGGCGTAATGACAACATTGCCCCTCATGACATCCCACATCACCGGAGTCACAACGTCAACGAGCACATCTCTCGTTGTCTTCATCACCAATGATTGAAATGCCCAGATAGCCATCATCGTGTCGCCGCCATACAGTCCGTCAATTCGGCCCGGGTCAAACATCAAATCTTTGAGGCGTTGCTGCACGCGTCGCACATCTTCGCCCCTCATACCCTTTTTAATGGTGCGGGTGAGAACGTGACAGGTAGTTGTTGAGCCGTCAGGACACAGACCAGGAGCAAGAGTGGACGATGTGGTCGTGGTCGGGACAGAGGCATTGTTTTGCCGGGTCACGACGATTGTGGACACAACAGCGAGAAAGAGAACAGCGGACAAGATGGCGGGGCGCCAATGTGCCCACCAGGAAACGTGGGGAGCCTCGACGCTCTCGGGGGTAAATGGGTCGGTCACGCAGGTGAAACGCTACCAACAGACACGAATTGACGGCTGTCGCCCTACAAAACTGGCGTGATTTTGCGTATCTCTCGTCGAAGCTGACGCGCCTCACCGAGAATCTTGAAGATGACTCCAGGAGAACTCAACGTTGAAATCCCTCGGGTGCGAGGGAAATAGTCCACGCCGAACTGAATCACTGAATACCCATACTTCTGAGCCTTCACTACTAGCTCAGCATCAATGAATGAACCTTCGCTCTTTAGTTCGACATGATCAAAGATTCGAGTGCGACATAGCTTGAAGGCAAAATTGATGTCGCGCATTCGCACGCCAAACAACACACGCACCATCAGGTTGTAGAAAAAGGAATACACCGTTCGCACATACCCCTCGCCTGTGCGATCAAATCGATAGGCGCTGACAACATCGGCGTCGTAATAACGAAGTAGTCGAATTGCCTTGTGAACATCGTGCATGTCGAATGGCAAATCTGCATCGGTGTACAACACAAGGTCACCGGTAGCAGCTTGAAATCCCGACTTCATTGAGCCGCCAAGTTTTCTATTCTCCTCATGTCGCACAACTCGTACTCGAGGATCTTGGGCAGCCAACGCAGCAGCAATTTCTGGAGTTGCATCTGTTGATGCATCGTCAATCACGATCATCTCGTAATCGGCAATATCTCCTTGCGCAAGCAGGTCTTCACATTCTTCACGAGCAGCATCAATGGCGCGCTCGATGTAGTCCTGTTCGTTCCACATGGGAAAAAACACTGACAATTTGGCAAACGGGGTCTTTTCCATGCAGTAGTCAGGTTATAGGTATGACTCCACACCACAGCCACAGGTGAGTACCGTTGCCACATGACCGAGACGCCACCACCACCCCACGAACCGAGAGAGGTTGGTCATGGCTGGAGGAATGTCTCGTACATCACCTGGATTGCTGTTGCCGCCTGCATGATTGCGATCACCATCACTAGTCGCACCGTTGGCCGATCCGTGTGGTGGCTTGGCCCCAGCACTCAGCCGCGACCATTCTTTTTTCTCCTCATTCCCCTTGTCATAGTCGCAATACCTTTCTTTTACACGTCGAAGAGTTTGTGGCTCATGGCAAAAGCAAGCACAGCAAGTTCGCTCCTGCTTCTTGCCACATGCATTCCCGACATCAGTTCATCACCAGGGGTCGCAGCAGCCGTCGGGGTCGTTGGCATTGCTGCACTTGCCGAATCCATCGCCTTAGTTATGGTCACTCGGCACTACCGTTAAGGGAATGTCGAAGGTCCTCACCACCCTCCCCGCCGGCGAACGTGTCGGAATCGCCTTCTCCGGAGGCTTAGATACCTCTGCAGCCGTGGCCTGGATGCGTGAAAAGGGAGCCATCCCGTGCGCCTACACAGCAGATCTTGGCCAACCAGACGAAACCGATTTATCTGGCATTCCAGCACGCGCGCATGAATACGGCGCAGAGATTGCTCGCCTGATTGATTGTCGCGAAGAGCTCGTACATGAAGGTCTCATTGCATTGCAGTGCGGCGCATTCCACATCACCACCGCAGGCAAAACGTATTTCAACACCACTCCACTTGGTCGCGCGGTGACAGGCACATTGCTTGTGCGCGCAATGCGTGAAGACGGAGTCGACATTTGGGGCGACGGAAGCACGTACAAAGGAAACGACATTGAACGTTTCTATCGCTACGGCCTCATGGTGAATCCAGCGCTTCGCATTTACAAGCCTTGGCTTGATCCAACATTTGTTGACGAGATGGGTGGCCGCACCGAGATGAGTGAGTTCCTCACTGCTCGCAAACTGCCATACAAAGCGTCAAAAGAAAAAGCGTATTCCACCGATTCAAATATCTGGGGCGCCACACACGAAGCCAAACTTCTTGAAGAACTAAACAACGGCATGGAACTTGTTGAACCAATCATGGGTGTTGCTCATTGGGACGAAAAAGTATCCATCGCTGCAGAAGTCGTATCGATTCGATTCCATGAAGGCTTCCCTGTTGCCATCAACGGCAAAGAGTTTTCTTCTCAAGTTGAACTTGTGCTTGAAGCAAATGCAATTGGTGGCCGCCATGGCCTTGGCATGAGCGATCAAATTGAAAATCGCATCATCGAAGCAAAGAGTCGTGGCATCTACGAATCGCCAGGGCTTGCATTGCTCCACATTGCATACGAACGTCTCGCCACTGGCATTCATAATGAAGCAACACTCGAGAACTACCGCACCATGGGACGTCGCCTTGGTCGCCTTCTATACGAAGGAAGATGGTTTGATCCACAATCTTTGATGTTGCGCGAGCCACTCATGCGTTGGGTAGGCACCGCAATCACTGGTGAAGTCACTGTTCGTCTTCGTCGCGGAGATGACTACAGCATTCTTGATACAACGAGCCCAAATCTCACGTACGCACCCGATCGTCTCAGTATGGAACGTGTTGAAGACTCGGCCTTTGGTCCGCTTGACCGCATTGGTCAACTCACCATGCGCAACTTGGATATCGACGACAGTCGCGCAAAACTCGAGGTTTATCGCGGTGCGGGCACGTTGCCAAGTGGTGGCCTCTTGGCCATCGAAGACAACTCCTGACATATCCCCGCCAAGAGAGCGGCGCGTTCAGGCATAGTTGCAACAAGTACGTGTTCTGTGTCGCCGTGTGCTCCGCCGCCCACAGCACCAAGACCATCAAGCGTGTGCACTCCGACGGCTGCGGTGAAGTTGCCATCGGAACCACCACCAACCACGACGCCTTCAAGCCCGTTCAGGCCAATGCTTTGTGCAACAGCTGCTGCCATCGGAAACAAATCCGCTGCTGCAGATTCATGCATTGGTGGTCGACCAATCTGACCAGAGATAACAAGACGCGCTTCGGGATGCATGCATTTCAATTCAGCAAACGCAGCCTCCACACGTGGCTTCTCACTTGGTACCGCAACTCGCACATCGACTGCACACGTTGTTAATGCAGGCACCACATTGTCGGCAGTTCCAGACGAAGCCAATGTAGGAGTCACCGTGGTGCCTTTTGTTTCATCGGCGATTGCAACAATCTGTGGAATGAGCTGAGCCAATTCAACTAACGAGTTGATTCCTTTTTCGGGTTCAAGACCAGCATGCGACGCACGACCTTCAATCGTGAGTGTGATTGTGCCGGTTCCTTTGCGTCCAATTTTTAGTGCGCCACCATCTGCGCTTGGTTCAAGCACGAGCGCGGCCCCGCATGCTTGTGCGCGCTCTTCAAGAAGTGCCCGTGATGCATGTGAGCCAATCTCTTCGTCTGCTGTCAACAAAATCTCAACGTGTGAATGATCGTCCATGGAACCCACCGCATAAATCGCCTGCACGATTCCGGCTTTCATGTCAAACACTCCAGGACCAAATGCCTTGTTGTCTCGCACGGCAAATGGCAATCGTGCAAGTGTTCCCACCGGATGCACAGTGTCGTGGTGACCGAGAATAAGGACGCGCGGATCTGCGCCACCCTTCCAATGAATGTGCGGTCCGACTGGAGAATCAATTAGTGCGGGAGCAGAGCCGAGCAGGCGCACCATGAGGTCAGAGACAAGTTGGGCGTGTTGCGAGAGTCGATCAATGTCTCGCGATGGAGATTCACATTCAACGAGCACGCCAAGGTCTGCCACCATTGCATCTAATTCAAAATGGTCGCGAGAAGTCATATAGGAAATCGTGCCACGAATCAGTGCTCGAACACTGTCTCAATTGCAACATTTTTCTCAGCAAGCACTTCTTCTAGTGGTTCAACACCGATTCCTTTGCCCTGTGGCACGTGAAGACAGCCATCGTCCAGCACAAACGGAGCCGTGACATCGCGCTGAAAATATCGAGCGGATGCTGAGAGGTCAGGGGTAAGAGTAAAGCCCGGCATAGAAGCCAATGCCAAACACGAGGCACGACCAATGCCGGTTTCCAACATGCCGCCTACCCATGCATCCACGCCACGTTCCACCAACAGGTCGTGCATGGCGATGGCCTCGCGAATGCCGCCTACACGCGATGGCTTGACGTTGACAACATCACAAGCACCAAGATCAAGTGCGGTCAATAGTTGCGATGTAGTCATCACAGATTCATCGAGACACACAGATGTTGCTGAGCGTTGCGATAGCTGCGCATGAGAATCAAGATCGTGTGCCGAAAATGGTTGTTCGATGAACTGCAATGCATATGAATCAAATGAACTCAATAGATCAATGTCACTTGCAGAATACGCACCGTTTGCATCGGCTTGTAATGCGTACTCAATGCCAACTGCTTCACGCACTGCCGCAAGAACTTCAGCATCGTGGCCAGGTGCAATCTTGATTTTGACTCGTGCATACCCTTCGTTGACACGCTGCATCACTTCATCGACTACTGCGTCAATCGTGTCGTGCATACCTACAACTGCACCAACTTCTACAACATCAGTGACGCCACCTAACACGGACGCGAGAGACTCCCCTTGACGTTTCGCATGAACGTCCCACAGAGCCGACTCAATTGCATGCTTAGCGAAATGATGGCCTTCAATACCCCACCAATTATTCGCAAAGAGATCCGCGACAAAAACTTCGTGCTGCGTTACTTCAGGAATCAACAGGTTGACCATTGCTTCATACGACTTTTGTGCAGAATCATCAACATATGCCACGCCCACGGGTGCAACGTTTTCGCCCCAACCCACATAACCACTTGCGTCCGTTATTTCAACAAGAACCGCATCGCGCGATTGATGCGCACCGTCTGAGGTGCGAAGCGGGTTGACCAATTGCATGGGTATACGGATCAGTCTGATTCGTTCTATCCGCATATTGCCTCCGTCGAATCACCATTGTGGTGCCCGGAGCGGGACTTGAACCCGCAAGATGTTGCCATCCGGGGGGTTTAAGCCCCCTGCGTCTGCCTATTCCGCCATCCGGGCAAGAACCAGTTCAGGCTACGCGCGTAGTGGCAGGCTCGGTGCGCCGAGCACGAGGAGAATTCGTCACTTCGACAGTGAACTGAAGCATGGTGCGCCACAGCAAGGTGCGCATCTGGTCGGCCAAGGGTGGTTCGAGACGGTTAATCACGAGGACGCCTTCAATCATGTCGCCAACAGCTGCGGTGAACGGCCTGTCGGTGAGCCGTACGGCCACCACGCCGCCCTCAGAGTCGCGAGAGCGCCGAATAGTGCGGTTGACGCCCACAATGCGAGGAGGGCTACGAAAGCCTGGGACCACAAGGTCGAGTTCGGCCGCACGTTGCGACAGCACGCGAGCTGCTGAAGCAAATTGGGCGGTGGCCGAGAAGAACATGTGATCAGTATCGCAATGGGGTGTGGCATTCCAGTCCTCACACAAGCACCCTTCCCCATTCCCGACACGCCCCCGACCTATCGTTATGGCGTCGTGGATACCGAACTCAACCCTCTCCAACAAGCAGTCATCGATGCGCTCGGCGTTCCACCCGATTGGGAGCCATTGCCCGCTGAAATTGTCGCATCAATCGAAGCCCAGCTCACTGAGGCACTCGCACCAATTAAAGATCTCTTCACTCCAGAAGATCCATTGCGCATCAATAAGCATCACATTGCAACCGTGCACGGCTGCGAGAAGTACCACGTACTAAATCGTCAATCGCAATTCGCATGGAACATCAACACGGTGCGCGGCACCATCGCGCACAAAGCCATTGAGTTACTCATCAATTGGCGAGGCGCAGTAATTCCTTCGGAGATTGTTGATGCAGCAATTACGAGTGTCGCTGAAAACCCTCGTGAGAGCGCCTCTGATTTCATCATCTCGTTGCCAGCACATGAACTTGCAGAGCTACGTGGCGCAGTAGTTGGTGCAGTTTCTAATTTCCTCGAATGTTTTCCACCCATTCGTCCGCAGTGGCGTCCACTTGTCGAATACTCAGCGTCATATTCGTTATTCGGTGGCGCTGTTCTCTTTACATCTCGAATGGACCTCGTACTTGGCCATCCAGGGCGCAAGGTCATCATCGACCTCAAGACCGGCAGACTCACTCCTACTCACCGCGACGACCTGCGTTTCTACGCGCTCATCGAAACATTGCGCAGCAGACAGCCGCCCCGCAGTTTGGGTTCGTATTCACTCGACTCTGCACGCCTCGATGAAGAAGATGTCACTGAAGGACTCTTGCAATCTGCAGTGCGTCGCACAGCCAATGGAACTCTGCTCATTGCAGATCTTGTTCTAAAGACTCGCCAACCAGAAGTGCGATCAGGATTCCAATGTCGTTGGTGCCCCGATAATGAAACGTGCGAAGTGGGAATGAAATATCTTCGTCAACTCAGCGGCGAAGAAGACGACACCGACCTTTAGCGCGTTGCCATGCCCGCAACGTGTGGGGTCATCAATGCAAAAGGCACACCAAGTCCGACACTGCCGCGCACAGTTGAGATGTAACGGCCTGGTTGAGTAGCACGTTTAGGTGGTGACATCACTTGGTCGCCCACCTGGTCCGCTAATTCAAACAAATCATCGACGCTGACGACCATGCCCCACAATGACGCACCTTCAGCAGTGATGTGTGGACCGGTCACCACTTCAATAATCGTGTTTTCCAATTTGTGAAACCGTTGCACGACACCATTGCCGACTTCGCGTTCTCGACGCATCTCTGCACCCAGTGCGGCGTCAATAGCTGCACACGTACGATCGAGGTTGTCGGTATTGACCACCACATGGTCAAGATGCGTCATGCGTTGCGTACCGATGAGTGAATCAGAAGAATGCGACTCGGCCGCAGACACCAGCTGAGTGGAGATGCCATCGATAGTGAGAATTTCGTCGCGGTCGCCAGAGATCACCCAATGGAAAAGTCCAGGGGCCTGATCAGATACAACGAGATCAACATCGGCCAATGAACAAGTGTCGTTTTCAAAAATGAGACCGAGGGATTGCCACGGCTCACGAGAGCCGCCGGTGTGCAATGCAACAAGGCGGCTCATGTGGGTATTCGGCTTAGCCGCGACCCATGTTTGGACGCTTGCCGTGATTGGCCTTTGAGCGGCGCATGCGCGCCTTGCGCTTCTTGGTCTTCTTCGACATAGGACACGAGGCTATCGGGGAAAGGCCCAAGCCCCACAAACGGCTTAGGCAGGGCGCCAGAAGTAATAGTTCGGCTTGTACAACGTGCCGTTTTGTTTGCGATCGGAACAGATATACGGAATTCCCCGATACTCGCCTGTCTGGCCGAAATCAGCTTTGGCACAACGCACCGGCGAGACCTGACGAACGCCACTGCTAGAAGCAGGAGTGGTGGCAGGGGCTGAATTAGAGGGACGCGCTGTGGACGGCGGGCTGGCAGGAGTTGTCACCGAAGAGCCACCCTGCACAGCACCCTTTGCCGAGCCTGCAGTACCCCATGCGGCGACGGTGGTCGACCCACATGAAGCCGTCAAAACATTTTTGATACGACCAAACTCGCTTTGGTCCATGCTGAGTTTCCAATGGGATTTAATGGCGACCCATTCAGCTAAATATGTGCAGCGATATTGAGTCTGCGGCGGCAGCCAATTAGACGGGTCTCTATCGCTTTTTGATCTGTTCTGGCCAGCAGTAACAGCAATCAACGAACGAGAGTCGGTCAAATCATTGGCAAACAATTGGCGCTGTATTGCACTCCACGCCCATGCGCCAGAATCCCACGCTTCTTTCAATGGAATCATATGGTCGATGTCGAGTGCACTCGGGTTGGTGTGCGCCACATTGTCATATGGCGACAACCAATCGCCTTCAATTACTTTGCATCCATATGCGTCAACTTGTGCGCGTGACGTGGATTCAGCAATCAGAACTTCTTCGCGAGTATCGCAACTATCACCATCGGCATCTACCCAATGTTTGAACAACGATCGCGAATAGCCTTGAGGGCGTTCGTTCTGCACAGTGATAGTAAGCAGCAGTGCAAGCGCCGTGTTGGTACCCGCGGAGCCTTTGGGGGCAACCGTGGATGTCACCACTTTCTTTTTCTTTACGGTGGTGGTGGTTTTACGAGCCTCCACCGAAGCGCTAGTGGCTGACGAGGACGAGGACACACACCCAACAGCGACGGCAATCGCTAGAGCCGGAAATATCAGTGCGGATCGCTTCATACGCAGCCCACCCTAATCTGATTATTTCTTGACCATCTTTGTTCCCCATTTTTCCAGCTCAGCCAGAATGGGAATTAGCGCTTCGCCTCGTGCAGTGAGGTGATATTCATAGCGACGAGGCTTGCTTGAGTATTCAAGCTTCTCAACGATTTTGTAATCAACAAGTGTCTTCAGGCGATTTGTCAAAATGTTTCGCGCTATTCCAAGTGAAGACTGCAATTGTTCGAAACGATGAGATCCCTGCTCGATGTTCCAGATGACTAATGGAGTCCACCATTCACCCATCACACCTAATGCATCAGCAAGGCCGTGTTCAAGGTGATCGAGGTTTTTACGTGGTGACATTCTGTGCACTCCAAATGGTTGATGTGTCAGATACACAAATGCTCTTTGGTTATTTATATCTTATAGGCATGTCTTATTCATGCAAATATCAGCATTGTTTTAGGAAACTCCGGGGGTCGCTTCAAGCAACACTGAATTGTTATAACTCAATAAAGATGCACTCACCGGGGCACACGTCTGCTGCAAGCACCACCGCTGAGATGAATTTAATTTCCACTTCAACTAAGGATCCAGACCCTCCTGGGTCGTTCATGGGCTCCCCATTTGAGGCAACGTAGGCAATTCCGTCCTCAAGCTGAACAAAGACTTCAGGGCAATGGTCCACGCATAAGCCATCCCCAGTACATAGGTCTTGGTCTATCCAAACGCGCACACCAAAACGGTACCTGCACCCTCGCCATAACCTTCATGTCATGACAACAGACACCCCAATTGCAGCACGTCGGCCACATGTGTGGCAGCGCCCAACGGGTGAAGTAGAAGATGCCTATGCATGGTTGCTGAACAAAGACGACCCCGAGACCACCACATACCTCACTGCAGAGAATGATTTTGCTGAACAGTGGTTCTCCCAACACTCAACTTCTACAAACGAAATCTTCAACGAGATCAAGTCGCGGATTAACGAAGACGATTCTTCGTATCCGGTTCTCCACAACAACTGGTGGTACACCTCTCGTACCGAAACTGGCAAGTCATACGCCATTCATACGCGTGGGCCTTCTGTTGAAACAGCAAACAGCGTTTTGCTTCTTGATGAAAATATCGAGGCAGCCACTCATGAGTATTTCTCTCTTGGCGCATTTGAGATTTCACACGACTCTGAACTTCTCGCATGGTCAAGCGACGTAGATGGTTCCGAGCACTACACCATGCGAATACGAGACATTGGGAGCGCACGCGACACAGACGATGTGATTACAGAAACTACCTGGGGCGGTGTTGCATGGAGTCTCGACAACAAATGGGTCTTTTATGTAACTCCAGACGAAGCAATGCGGCCATGGCGGGTGTGGCGCCACAAGTTGGGTACCGCGCAATCTGCCGACGTTCTTGTCTTTGAAGAACCAGATGAGCGTTTCTTTATCTCTGTTTCATCTACCCGGTCTGGTGCGTGGATAGTTGTCGATTCGTCAAGTAAGACATCCAGTGCTTCGTGGGTGCTGCCAAGTGCCCAGCCAGAGTCACCGCTCACACTTGTGCGCCCGAGAGAAGAGGACGTCGAGTACTCCATTGACGATTGGGGTGATGTCTTTGCCATCATGTCCAACCTGCACGCAAAAGACTTTGCAATTTTCACCGCCCCCACTGATTCGCCATCGCAGTGGACGCCACTCGTTGCACATGTTCCCAGTCAACGCATTAGTCAGTTTGAATGTTTTGCCAACCATGCCGTGATGCAGAGATGGGTGAATGGGCAACAGACCATTTCTCTCGTGCAGAAAGACGGCTCGATTACATCAGTTCCAGTTCTTGATGAACCACATGAAGTGGAGATTGATGCCAACCCCAATTTTGATACAGACAGCATTCGTCTTTCGTATCAATCACTTACTGTTCCAGCCACCACTGCAACATGTGACGTCGCCACACTTTCGCTGCAAATTCTGAAGCAAACACAAACTCCGAATTGTGACCTCAGCAAATACGTGTCAGAGCGACTGTGGGCTCCATCACACGATGGCACACTCGTTCCTATGGATATTGTGCGCCACATTGATACGCCTCTGAATGGCACCGCATCGGCACTTCTGTATGTCTACGGCGCATACGAAATATCTGTGGCTCCATGGTTCTCCGTTGCGCGACTGTCGCTGTTAGATCGTGGTTGCATCTGGGCACTTGCGCACCCACGAGGCGGTGGCGAAATGGGTAGAGATTGGTATCTCAACGGAAAATACCTTTCCAAGAAGAACACTTTCCTCGACACCATTGCATGCGCTGAACATTTAGCAAACAAGAACATCTGCTCACCATCACGAATAGTTGTCCGCGGCGGCAGTGCCGGTGGCCTCACTGTGGGGGCATCTATTGCCCTTTCCCCCACAACTTTTGCCGGAGCAATTGCCGAAGTTCCTTTCGTCGACATTGTCTCCACCATGAGCGACCCTACATTGCCGCTCACTATTACTGAGTGGGAAGAATGGGGTGACCCCCGTGAAGAGCCATTTGCTTCGTACATGTTGAGCTACTCGCCATACGACCTTGATTCATCCGCTATCAAGACCGCCACGTACGTCACGGCCGGCCTCAACGACCCACGCGTCAGTTACCACGAACCTGCAAAATGGGTAGCAAAGATGCGTCATGAATCACCCGAGCGAATCGTGTTGTTCAAATGCGAGATGGGCGCAGGCCATGGTGGGCCTTCAGGCAGATACGAACAGTGGCTTGATGAAGCAAAGACGCTGGTCTTTGCACTTCAGTGCATGTAGCAGTTTTGCTATCAGCTCAAGGCAGCTGAAGTAAACAAGAGAACAAGTAGCAACGCGTTTCGCCCAACATCTTTCCATGAAGGTGGCTTTGTGCTTCGTACACCAAAACATGCACACGGAACACTTGACTTGGTAAGTACCTGCACTGCAAGAAACGAAGTAAACACCACAAGCAACAGTGTTGAGAGTGCGAGCACAACTGGCGACGGCGGCAATACAACGAGCAACGCCCCAAGTAACAATTCTGCTGGCGGAGTAGCAACAGCAACAACAGGCCACAAATGTTGACGAGCAGCATCAGCACGCCATTGGGACCAGCCCATCACTTTCAATGCGCCTGCAACAGCAAAGAACGCGCCCACGACAGCAGCACACAACCACGCAATCATGGTTATTGCTGCACGTGAGTTACTTGGTTTACTTTGCCCTTGAAGAAGATCATTGCATCAGAGACATCATCACGATGTCCTAAAGACTCCACATTGCCAAGCACGAAGTAATGATCGCCCGCAACGGTTTCTGATTCCAAGGAACAATCAATCCATGCAATAGATCCAGGGATCACAGGACTTCCACCAGCAGATGGCGTCCAATCAAGTCCAGAGAATTTGTCATCGCCTTCTTTTGCAAATCGCCAACACACTTCTTCTTGATCAGCACCAAGGACGTTCACACAGAATCGACCAGACTCGCGAATTGAAGCCCATGACTTTGAATTCACTCCGGGTAGAAATCCGACGAGAGGTGGATCTAACGAAACCGATGTAAACGAACCAATGGTGATTCCAAATGCGTCGCCTGCTGCGTTGAGACCAGTGACGATAACAACAGAGGTGGGAACATGGCCGAGAACGGCGCGGAAATGGGCAGAGTCAAATTCTGTGGACACAGACCCACATTAGACATTCTTGGCTAGAGAGTGATTGTTACGCCTTCGCGAGCAACAAATACGTCCATTCCGGCAGATGCTGAACACGCACGTGTTGCATCGAGTTGGTCGTCAGTGCGATCCGGGTCATGGTGATACAGGGCCACTCGCTTGGCACGGCATGCGAGCCCGATACCCACAGCGAATTCAGCAGTGCAATGGCCCCAATGAGCTTTATCTGCAAATTCTTCCATGGTGTACTGCGCATCATGAATAAGAAGGTCAACACCCTCTACCAATTCGCGCACGCCATCTGGAACTGCAAATGAGCCGTCGTACGGTTGCTGATGATCAGAGATGTACGCGATTGAAGCGCCACCAAACTCGATGCGATAACCGACTGTGGGGCCAATGTGAGGAACTAGCCGAGAAATGATTTGGTATCCGTCGATGGAAATCACAGAATCTGCAACGTCGTGGAACTGAAATTTTCCGCGTAGGTCGTGAAGTCCGACTGGAAATGTTGGCTGCTTGATTGCATTCTGAACTGCTGATGCAAAAGTTGAACCATCTTCTTGCACTGGACCAAAGACTTCGAGGCGTGCACCGTCTTGCAAAATAGGCGCAAAGAACGGCAATCCTTGAATGTGATCCCAATGTAAATGTGTCACGAGAGCAACTGCATCCAACGGAGTCGATGATGTTGCAAGGAAGTTCTTACCGAAGTAACGAAGACCAGTTCCCATGTCTAACAACAGTGGTCGTTGACCTTCTGCTTGAACAGCTACACATGATGTGTTGCCGCCGTACTTTGCAGTTTCGGGGCCATGACATGGCGTTGAACCACGCACGCCGTGAAACGTCACATTCAGCATGGCTCTTCCCCCATGAGAGTCACGCTACGCACCTGAGGACACGATGTAAACAAAACGCCTAGTGACGCCTGTCGCATACACAGCGACTACCGTTCGCCATATGGCTTTCAGCATCACCACCAACACCGTCACAGCAAATGGCGTTGACTTTTCTTATCTCGAGTGCGGAACCGGCCCGCTTGCTCTATGCCTTCACGGCTTTCCTGATTCTGCGCACAGCTGGAGACACCTTCTACCTGCGCTCGCAGAGGCTGGCTTTCATGCAGTTGCTCCATTTACCCGTGGGTATGCACCAACTTCTCTAGCGCCAGACGGCATGTACCAAACAGGTGCATTGTCAGCAGATGCCAATGCACTTCATGCAGCACTTGGCGGTGATGAGAATGCTGTCATTATTGGACACGACTGGGGTGCTCCCAGCGTGTACGGCGCAGCAGCGAGTGAACCAGGTCGTTGGAAGCGCGTAGTTGGAATGGCTGTACCTCCAGGTGGCGCAATGGGTGCTGCGTTTATCGGCAACCTCGAACAGACCAAGCGCAGTTGGTACATGTTCTATTTCCAACACCCACTATCCGACATGGTCGTGCCAGCTAACGACATGGCGTTTATTGACATGTTGTGGAGAGATTGGTCACCGGGCTACGACGGTGCAGTTGACTCAGAAAATTGCAAGGCAAGTTTGCGCGCACCTGGTCACCTTGCTGCCGCCCTTGGTTATTACCGAGCCACTCTTGGTGCTGGCCCACGCACGGATGCCTACGACGCCATTCAAGCGGCCGGTGGTGGCGAACTAACGCAACCAACTTTGTACCTGCATGGTGAAACAGATGGATGTATTGGCGCTGAAGTTGCAGAAGCTGCGCGCGTTATGTGCCCGTGGGCAACGGTAACCATTGTGAAGGGTGCCGGACACTTTATGCAGCTTGAAAAACCAGCCGAAGTAAACAAATTGATAATCGATTGGGTTACGGCAAAGTAATCACTGCATCTGTGCGTTGCAACAGACCTTCGTTCACCAGCGAAGCAATCAATGCCAGCGCACGTTGCTCTTCAACCCTCATGACTTCGACAACGTCGTTGATGTTCATCGCCCCTGAACTCACCGCTTTTATTGCACGGCCACGAGCCTGACGATCAGAACCTTCAAAGCGCGCCTGTGGTTTGCTCACTCCGGCAGACGACTGTGCTGGGTCTTCGCCTACGCCTTTGTAACGACACTGACTACGCACAGGACATGAGTCGCACTGTGGTGAGCGCACCGTGCAATGCCGTGCACCAAAATCCATCATTACCTGATTCCATTCCCATGCCAGTCCTTCAGGAATCAGTTCATCTGCTAGGTCTTGTAGTGCGCGTGCCTTCATCGGCACACCTTCAAGTCGTGACAACACGCGCGACACGTTCACATCAACAACCGCAACATCGATTCGGTGAGCAAAAGCAAGGACTGCGCGAGCCGTGTACTGACCAATGCCCGGAAGTGCAAGTAGTTCATCCAAAGAAGAAGGCATTCGTCCCTTGAGTTGTTCATGCAGAACTACAGCTGTTGCCTGCAGATTGCGACAACGCCGCGGATACCCAAGGCCCGACCACAGGCGCAACGCCTCACCTAAAGGGGCTTGCGCCAGTGCGGCTGGAGTAGGAAACGCTTCTAGGAATGCTTCATACTTTGGCATGACACGCGCAACAGAAGTCTGCTGCAGCATCACTTCACTTACTAGAACTCGCCACGGATCATTTGTACGTCGCCACGGAAGATCTCGAAGCGAACCACTGCCCCACTCAATGAGTGCTGACGCAATGCGATCGTGTCGTGTTAATCGACCCACACGTCTTGGCCGTCGTACGGACGACGACGATTCGGTGCAAACTCTCGTTTCCACACCATCACGCGACGACGGAAGTAACACACTTCTTTGCCGTCTTGATTGAAACCTTTGGTCTCTACCAACACAGTTCCGCGATCGTTCTTTGACTTGCTTTCAGTTACTTCAAGTACGCGAGTTTCGGCATGAATTGTGTCGCCGTGGAAAGTTGGGAATTTGTGTTGCAGTGTTTCAACTTCAAGGTTGGCGATAGCTGCACCGCTGACATCAGGAACACTCATGCCCAACACAAGGGAGTACACCAGGTTTCCTACAACCACGTTGCGCCCCTGCACGCTCTCTTTGGCAAACCAATCGTTTGTATGCAACGGATGATGATTCATTGTGATCATGCAAAAAAGATGATCGTCGTATTCAGTAATTGTCTTGCCAGGCCAGTGACGAAAAACGTCTCCGGGAATGAAATCTTCAAGGCAGCGGCCAAATGGGCGTTCGTGAGTTGTCATGGTGCTCAACGCTACTCAGGTTTCGCCGTACCGTCCGTGTCGTCGTTGTATTCGTAGTCCGTTGGCTGGAAATCTGCCACAGAGTGCTGGCCAGTTCGGTCTGGTGGCGCATACGCCTCCACCCAATCAACTTTGGAAAGCCCACGCTCCGTCTGTTTTGCTACAACGTCACTCAATGGAATCAGTCTGTGACGACGGTCGATAGAGAACGGTCCGAACCGAAGAGACAGATAACACAACCAGCCCACCACGATTGGCAACCAATACTGCGCCACTCGGTAGGAAAGCACGCCAACAGTTGCTGTGCGTCGAGCAAGACCAAACCCGACCAATGTCGGAATGTAAATGCCTTCAATGAGACCAAGCCCACCAGGCGTGATGGGGATAACCGAAAAAACGTTGGCAAGACCGAACGAAACAATTAGTGCATCGAGATGCACGGTTTCACCGAATGCACGAATGAATACCCACAACGAAAAAGCATCGAGTGCCCAGTTCAACGTTGCCCAACCGATGACCTTCCATAGCAAAGCGCGGTCTTTCGCAAGTCCTTCAATTCGATTTCCCAGATGTTCAAGAACTTCTGCAGCATGATGCTCGTCAAAACGTAGACGGCGCGCAATCGAACGCACCATCTTTTCCGAGCGACCTTGACCCTCTACTAATCCGAAAATAAGAAAAGCTGCGAACGCCATCAAGATCACACCAACGACAGCCGCTGTTCCGTATGCAGGGTTCACACCACGCGTCGGAATAGAAATGATGAGACCAAACCACAAAATGAGATTCAACACCACTGCAGAACCGATGCCGGCAGTTGCTAAAGCAAAAGCTGCGTCTGGGCCGCGAACTCCACACATGGTGATGAGCTTGTATCCGAGCGTTGAACTTGCAGCACTTCCACCTGGGACAATATTGCCAAGCGCTTTTGTGCTCAATTGAATTCGAAACAGACGTAGCGGGCTGATCTTGTGCCCCTCGTCGCCTAACGCCGCACGCGTCAACATTGAATAGGCCAACAATGAAAACCCTTGCAGTCCAATTCCAACTATCAACATGTATGGATTGATTGACTTAAGGTCCCTGACCGCATTGCGTAATCCAGGAATGAGTGGAAGAACAAAGAAGTACACCACGGCCCCACCGAGCACGTATTGAATTGGACGGCTGAACCGCCAGACACTTTTCGATGGTTCAGCCATGCGTACTATCGTTACCGATTTCAGAGCGTTGCGCAGGGAATGCACGAATTATCTGTACCAATTGATCTCGCAGTGCGGGAACCAATTCATTATTGGTTTTCCCCAAGCGAACTAATACAAGGTCGCGATCAGGTGAAATCCACGTGAACTGACCCTCGTAACCCATTGCAGTCATCGAACCTGGGTCTTCGGGGGACATCCACCAATGCGCGCCGTATTCCAACCCATTCTCCGGATCGAGAGCAACTGCAGTCCGCCCATACTGCACCCAGCCCTCGGGCAATAAACGAATGTCGCCCCACAATCCGTCGTTCAAATACAGGTATCCAAAGCGCGCAAAGTCCCGCGCGATTGCATACACGAATGATGAACCTACGAAGCTTCCAGTGTCATCAAATTTAGGAATTGCTGAATGTATTCCAATTGGTTCAAACAATCGTTGACGCATAAAAGTTTCGACAACTTCAGACGAACCTTGCTTCTCACCAAGAGCGACAGCCAAAATACGCGTCACAAGGTTTGTAGTACCTGATGAGTACATGTACTTCGATCCAGGTGCAGCTTCTAACTCTTTTGCAGATGCGTACCCCGCATGATCACCAGCAAAGTCACCTTCACCGAACAGCATCTCAATAACGTCAGAAATTGAATCATTCACATAGTCCTCACACCATGCGAGCCCACTCGTCATGTTGAGCAAGTTGCCAAGAGTGATGCGAGCACGTTCGTCTTGCCAGTGGGGAAACAGGTTGCTATCCGAGACGGAGAGCACTCCATCTTTCACAGCTATGCCCACCAAGGCATGAGTGATGCTCTTTGCGACAGACCACGAGATCAAGGTGCTTTGGGCCGTCACGCCTTCGCCATATATTTCCCGCACAATCCGACCCTTATGGACTACAACCAAGGCCAGATTGGTGCCGAATTCGGAGGGGTTGGTGGAGATTTCCGCAATAGCTGCGTCCATCTGAGCGACATCCACATCTGGGCCGGGCGCACCCGTCAGCCAGTCATTCTCGGGAAAGTCTCTGGTCGCCATGGAAGTGACACTAGGCGCATCACAGAATGCGCCAAAACCCCTGCTCCATCACTAGCGTTTCACCCCATGAGTACTGCAACTCCCGACCTCCAGACAGCCGCCACAATCATCGCGACAGCAAAGTCCATGGTGGCCACCGCCATTCAGGCTCTCATCGCTGCGGGCGGCCCAGACAAGAACCAAACACTTGCCTACGACATTGCGCACGTGGCTGCTGCAGTGGAAACCGCAAGTTCACTTCTTGACTACGGCGCAAAAGGAACTATCGAAGGAAACATCACCTGTGCATTTACTGCAGACATGGTGCACGACTTTGTTTCGCGTCTCATTGGCCGCGAAAACATGTGGGGCGTAGACCCGTCCAAACTCAGCAGTGCTCACGATTTCGTGCAGACGTACCACGCTCCTTCTTTTCTTGCTTCACTTGCAACCGAACAAGGTCCTCGCCATCTAGCCGATGATTTCGAAATGGTTCAAGACACGTTTCGTTCCTTTGCAAACAAAGTTGTTGCTCCTCGCGCAGAACACGTGCATCGCTTCAATGAAGATGTTCCAGAAGAAGTCATCGCTGGTCTTGCAGAAATCGGCGCATTCGGTCTCAGCGTTCCTGTCGAGTACGAGGGCTTTAGCGAAGGTGGCGAAGGCGAATACATGGCTTCCGTCATCGCAACCGAAGAACTTTCACGCGCATCGCTTGGAATTGGTGGCTCGCTCATCACTCGCCCTGAAATTCTGACTCGCGCACTTGTTAAAGGTGGAACTGAAGCACAAAAGCATGAGTGGCTTCCAAAACTTGCTAGTGCCGAAGTGATGGCAGCAGTCGCAGTAACCGAACCTGACTACGGCTCCGATGTTGCTGGGCTCAAGACCACCGCAGTTGAAGCACCAGGTCCAAATGGTGAAGCCGGCTGGCTCATTAACGGCGTGAAGACATGGTGCACTTTTGGTGCACGCGCAAACGTACTCATGCTTCTTGCTCGCACAGATCCTGATCGTTCAAAAACTCACCGCGGTTTGTCATTGTTCATCGTTCCAAAACCACTAGGTGATGCACATGGTTTCATGTTCACTCAAGATGGCGGCGGAAAAATGGAAGGTCGCCCCATCGACACCATTGGTTACCGCGGAATGCACAGCTACGAAATCGCCATTGAAAACTGGTGGGTTCCCGGAGCAAACCTCATCGGCGAACGCGATGGTCTTGGGAAAGGTTTCTACCTTCAGATGGCCGGCTTTGAAAATGGACGCTTGCAAACAGCAGCTCGTGCTGTTGGTGTTATGCAGGCAGCGTATGAAGCAGCTGCCGACTACGCACAGAACCGCACAGTGTTTGGCCAGCCGATTAGCAACTACGAACTCACGCAAGTGAAGTTGGGTCGCATGGCAGTCATTGTCCAAGCATCACGTCAGTTCTCTTATGCAGTCGCTCGTCTCATGGGCAAGGGTGAAGGCGCTATGGAAGCCAGCATGGTGAAGGCGTATGTTTGCAAAGCTGCCGAGTGGGTTACTCGCGAAGCACTGCAAATCCACGGTGGCTATGGCTACGCAGAGGAATACAGCGTGAGTCGTCTCTATGTAGACGCTCGCGTACTTTCCATCTTTGAAGGTGCAGACGAAACACTGTGCTTGAAGGTAATTGCAAAGAACCTTTGCGATTCTGCAAACAAATAGTTACAACAGTTCGAGAAGCGACGCAATGCGTCGGCATGTCACAAGATCTGTGGCGTCGTCGTATGGGTCAACAAGAATCGGGATTAATCCTGCTGCTGTTGCACCACCAACGTCCATAACAACGCTGTCGCCTACATATGCAATGCGCGATCTCTCAATGCCGTCAAAGAATGGCACTGCGAAATCAAAGATTCGTGGGTCTGGTTTTGTGACACCAACAACATGGCTGTCGATAATGCACCTAACACTCGCGTGCCGACCATCGCCCACCTGACAGATTCCACTGCGCTCAAGAATTTCTTCAATCTGTCCGCTTGCATTGCTTACTACGCCTACTGGAACACCTGCAGCATTTAGCGCTCGCAATGCTTCGGCGGATCCAGCAAGCGGTGCGCGCCATAAGTGCGCATGACGAGTGCGTGACAACACAAACGTTGCGGCGTCGCGATTGTGTTCTGGCACGCCCACTAATTGCACGTATGCATTGTTGTAGTGAGACCAATCATCCTCGCCAGAACCTTGTCGTGACTTTGCAGCCATGGCACCGTAATGAGCGCGGACATACGTCTCTTCATCGGTCGTGGCGCCGTAATAGGCCAACGTGGGCGCCAAGACTGCAGGGTCTGGGATGAGAAACACTCCCCCTGCATCAAAAAGAATTGCGTCATACTGCTGGCTCATGTCAACGACACTAGGAGAAATGGACGCGTGGGACTGCTGAACTTGTATCCATTTCCCATACGATTAGGGCGTGCGTTCACCTCGTGACTTTTTCAAACCTCTTGCAGCAGGGGCTCCAACCCCCGTACAGGAAATCCCTTTTCGACCCAGTCGAGTCATTCACTTCTTTCCACCTCACAACGAAAAGATGGTGTCCAAACTTCCTGACACCATTCCGAATGTCGACATCATCTTGGGCAACCTCGAAGATGCCATTCCAATGGCAGACAAAGAAGCAGCTCGTGCTGGTCTCATCAAAGTCGCTAACGAACTGAACTTTGGCACCACGCAATTGTGGGCACGCGTCAACAGTCTCGACTCACCATGGTTCCTCGACGACCTCATTGACATTGTCACCAAAGCCGGCGACAAATTCGACGTTCTCATGATTCCAAAAGTTGAAGGCCCTGAAGACATTCACTACGTGGACCGTCTTCTCGCTCAACTTGAAGCACGTGCCGGACTGAAGAAGCCCATCTTGTTGCACGCAATTCTTGAAACTGCTCGCGGCGTTGCCAACGTAGAAGAAATTTGTGGCGCATCACCTCGTATGCAAGGCATCTCACTCGGGCCAGCAGACCTTGCAGCTAACCGTCGTATGAAAACAACGCGCGTTGGCGGTGGACACCCCGACTACATCGTTCGTCAAGACCCGCTAGGCGACGACTACACCGGCGTTCGTCCAACCTTTCAGCAAGATCTCTGGCACTACACAATGGCCCGCATGGTCGACGCGTGTGTCATGCACGGCGTGTTGCCGTTCTATGGTCCGTTTGGCGACATC